>JAJYMM010000248.1 GCA_021787035.1 Actinomycetes bacterium | reverse complement strand
GGCGCTCGGCACCCTTGTAGGTGCCGTGCTGATCGTGGTCGCGGCGAGCGGGTGGGCACTGGCACAGCCACGGGTGAGCTCTCGGCGCTTGTACCTGTCAGGGCCGCGCCTTGGGCTTTTCGGGCGGCGATTTTGGGTAGGCATGTCCAGGATGACCGCCTGGCGGCCAGTTTGGTTGTGCGCGTTGGCGCGTTCGCGTGCCGGTCCAGGCGGACGCGAGGGGGCGCGGCGATGGCACGGGGCGAGCGAGCGGGCGCGCGGTGCCGTTGTCTCGGGGGCCATGGCAGCGGTGTTGTTGCCCCTGGGTGGGGAGGCTTCGGCTTGGCTTGGCGGGTTGGGGTTCAAGCACACGGATTGGTCGTGGGTGGAGACCGGCCTGCTCAATACGTTGGTCATGAGCGTGGTCACCGTTGGCGGTACGCTGCTTTTGGCGGTGCCGGCCGCGTACCTGTTGGCTTACAAAAAGTTCCGCCTGCGCGGCGCACTGTTTATGTTTGTGCTGTTCACACTGGCTATCCCCGGGGTGATTTTTGTGTACCCGCAGTTCGAAGAGATCGTCTGGCTTGGTTTGGTCAACACGCGCGCAGGGATGCTTGCTCTGTATGTCACGTCCAACCTGCCTTTGGCTATTTTCTTTCTCCGCCCAGCTTTCAGCGCCGTGCCCGTCCGCCTTATAGAGGCTATGCGGGTGGACGGTGCGTCGGGGCTCGGGATACTGAGGCGATTGGTGCTCCGCTTCTCGGCCAGCACGATTGTGGCGCTAGTCGTGCTTATCGTGGTCTGGGTCTGGGGGGAGGTGCCGGTTGCGGTTGCCGTGCTGAGCCCTAACAACGTGTCGAGTTTTACGTTGCCGCTGGTCGTCGCTGAAGGCCAAGTTGGTAACCCGAACGCCGTCAACCTTGTATCGATAGCGGTGCCACTGTGCTTGTTCGTGGCGACGCAACGGTTTTTCCGACGCGGGTTGGTCAGTGGGTCGTTGCTCTAGCGAGTGCAATGGGGGACGAGGATGGGGAAGTGGGGTGGCCGCCGCCGGCCTAGGCGCCGCGCGGCTCTCGGGCGAGGTGCCAGAGCGTGGCCTGGTCGGGATGGAGGAAGGGCACTTTCACTCCGGCCTCCGCCAGCACCTCTCCAGGAAGGCTCAACTCCGTAGCTGCGAGGCCCCGTTGGCCATGGTGACCTGAGGGCTCGCCTGGGACCGGGACGCGTTGGAGCCTGTAGTTGGCGGATGGCTCTAGGCCCGCCAGGCGGAGGGGGGTGTTGCCCCAGTACATGGAGGTCTGGCTCCGGACGAGCGCAAAGAGTGCTTCCGAGCGGTCTTGGGCTACGACCCCAAAGAGGCTGCTGCCCTCGTCGCGGGGCCGCTCGGCGCGCACGAGTTGACCGGTATGGACAAGGGGCCGGAAGCGCTTCACCATCAAGACCCACTCAGCGAGGCCGTTGCGCTCTTCTTGCGAGGCGGCGCTTATATCCCACTCGATGCCCTGGTGGCCAAAGAGCGCCACTATGAGGCGAAGTGCGAGGTCGTGCTGGCGGCCGGTCGTCTGCGAGCGCGGCGAGGCGACGTGCGAGCCGATCATTTCCAACGGCACGAGGGTCGCTAGCCCCGGTACGATGCGGGCCCTTTCTATCGGGTCTATGCAGTCGCTCGCCCAAATCCTCTGCGTGCGAGCCAGTATCCCAAGGTCGACACGTGAGCCACCCGAAGAGCACGACTCAACTTCGAGGGAGGGGAACCGAGCCCGCAAGGTGTCTATCAGGCGGTAGGTGGCGAGGGTCAGATCTCTCAGGGCCGGACGCCCTTGTCTCGGCCCGGAGCGGTGGACTGGGTCGGCTACGTCTCGGTTGTGGTCCCATTTGATGAAGTCGATGCTGTACTCCTCGACGAGCGAGGACATCCGCTCGAGCAAGTAGTCGAAAGCACCGGGGAGCGAGACGTCAAGGAGCTGCTGGTCTCGCCGGGGGGGCGGCATCCTGCCGGACGTGCCGAGCACCCATTCGGGGTGTGCTCTCGCGAGATCTGAGTCGAGGTTGACCATCTCGGGTTCGAACCAGAGCCCAAAGTCCATGCCGAGCGACCGCACGTGCTCCACTATCGGTCTCAGCCCCTCAGGCCATACGTCGCGGGAGACGTACCAGTCACCTAGGCCGGAGGTGTCGTCGCGGCGCGAGCCAAACCAGCCATCGTCTATTACGAAACGCTCAACTCCGACTGCGGCGGCAATGTCCGCGAGAGCGGCCACGCGGGCAAAGGACTGGTCGAAGGTCACCGCTTCCCAGATGTTCAATACGACGGGGCGGGGCTTTTTCGGGTACGCAGGGCTGTGGCGGACTAAAGCATGGAAACGTGCCGAGATGCCGTCGAGGCCGGCGTCGGAATAGGCAGCGTAAGACCAGGGCGTGGTGAGTGTTTCGCCTGGTCCCAGCGTCACTTCGCCGGGAGCGAGCAGCTCTGCGACCCCGACCAGGGTTGTGCCCGTGTTGAGCCGCTGTGCGAAGTAGCGCTGGTCGCCCGACCACCCGAGGTGGACGCCCCAGACCTCTCCGTGCCTGGTCCCAAACCCAGGCGTGCCGGCGCACAGCACGAGCGGCGTGTCGGGTCCAGTGCGACCCCTCCTCTGCTCGTGGAGCCATGTACCCTGGCCGAGCTCCCTGCGCTGCGGCTGCGCCTCGTTGCCCCATCGCCCGGCGAAGTCGAGCACCTCGGTCACGTATTCAGGCACCGGGAGCAGCGTTGGGAGATCGGCCACTTCGTATGAAGCGACGTCGCTCGGAGCAGTGCTTGTGAGCGTCTGGCGGTGTCTTAGGACGCCTTCAGGGCTGAGGTGAAGTTCGCCTTCGAGGACCAAGGCGGCTACGGCGTCGGCTCCGCGGTAAGACAGGACAGCGCTGCCGTCGGCGCCCTCGCTTTTTGTCGCCTCTTCCAGGTGGAACATGGGCTGGCTGGCGAGACCGGACCTATGCCCGGAAAGCCCGGGCCAGCCCGCCCAACCTTGCGCGCGGGACGGCGAAAGCGATACGACGGCTTCGGGGTCCCGTTGACGCTGGCCCTCTAGCAGCTGTACTGCCATCGGTAAGGCAGCCATTTGTTCCTCGGTCAGCTCGCCTAGGTCTTTGCCCCAGTAGACGATGACGGGCAGCCATGGCCCGCTGGCCTCGGCAACCACCATCACGCCGGCTCTGCGAAGGCAGTGCCAGGTGCTGGCTTCCCGTGGGAGGTCGGGTGTTGCTTGCTGAGCCATGAGCGCTCCTTAGTTGTTTTTCGCTGGCTGTCTTGACTTAGGTTAGGTCATGTCCCGAAACGCCTAGCTTGCCATGCACGACGAGCGGCGCCCACAGGGGAGGCTCAAGGCTGGGGCCGGAGGCCGGTCCGAGGAGCGAGGGGTGACCCGAGTACCGTGCGGCGCAGGAGCTTCGCACGCGAGACTGGGGTTATATGGACCGGCTCAGCATCGCGAACCTCGCCCGTGTGCCTTCGGCATGGCGGCCCGTGCCCAACCCCCGGGACCTTTCCCTCGGCATCGTCCATCTCGGGGTGGGGGCGTTCCACCGGGCACACCAGGCCCTCTACACCGAGAGAGCGATGGCGGAGAGGGGCGAGACCAACTGGGGCATATGTGGGGTGACGCAGCGGAGCGCGGCGGTTGCGGACGCGCTCGTGCCTCAAGACTGCCTCTATAGCGTGCTCGTAAGCTCGCCGGTGGCTACGGAAGTGCACGTGGCCGGCGCCGTCCGACAGGTGCTCTTCGCTCGCCACCAAGCCAAGGAGTTGCTGGAGCGCCTCGCTTTGCCAGGGACGGCCGTGGTCACCCTCACCGTGACCGAAAAGGGCTACCGCTACAACCCAGTCACCGGCGCTCTCGCCGAGGCGGACCCCGAGCTAGCCGCAGATGCTGGGGGCCGGCCACCCGAAACGGTGCTCGGTCAGCTGGTCGCCGGCATCGAGGCCCGGATGCGCTCGGGAGGGCCGGCACTCAGCGTTGTGTGCTGTGACAACCTCCCGAGCAACGGAGCGACACTTCGCCGGCTCGTCGAGGGCTACTGTCGCCTCCTACCGGGGGAGAGGGCGGACGCGCTGGAGCGCTGGATTAGCGACAATGTGAGCTTCCCGGCCACAGTCGTAGACCGTATCGTGCCGGCCGCCACCGACGCCGACCGTGAGAAGGCCGCCGGCCTGCTGGGCCTCGATGACCGTGCAGCGATAGTAACGGAACCGTTCACGCAGTGGGTGGTCGAGGACAGCTTCGCAGGCCCCCGTCCGGCCTGGGAACTGGCCGGAGCAGAACTGGTCGCCGATGTCGCGCCCTACGAAGAAATGAAGCTCCGCCTGCTCAACGGCAGCCATTCGGCGCTCGCGTACCTGGGCGCGCTCGCGGGCCACGAGCTCATAGCCGACGCCGTCACCGCGCCGGGTTTTGCGGCCTACGTGCGAGGCTTGATGGATGCCGATATGACACCGACGCTCTCGCCGCCGGCCGGTTTCGACCTTGGGGGGTACAAGACGGCCCTCGTGGAGCGCTTTGCCAACCCGGTGTTGCGGCATCGCACCACGCAGGTCGCGATGGACGGGAGCCAGAAGCTGCCCTACCGCCTGCTCGCTCCGGTGCGCGCCCGGTTGGCTGCGGGTGCGGAGCCCCGGCACGCGTGCCTCGCCGTGGCGGGATGGATGCGCTATGTGAGTGCGGGGGAAAGCGACGCGGGGGAGGCCCTCCCACTGGACGACCCCCTTGCCGGGCGTCTTCGTGAGGCCACGAGGGACGCCTCCACCCCCTCTGGCGTGGTGGAGGCCTTGCTCGGCGTCCGGGAGGTCTTCCCGCCGGACCTGGCGGACGACGCGGTGTTCCGCAAGCTGCTGGTCGACGGTGTCGACACGCTGAGCCGTCACGGTGCCGCCGCGGCTGTGGCTTCGGTTGAAGCGGGTTGACCAGATGGGGGCCCGGCGACTGGTAGTCGAGAGCGCGAGCCTTTCCCTGCCGGCGATCGCCGTTCACGGGGGGGCCGGGACGTGGAGGTTGCTGGAGGAGAGGGGAGAGGAAGTGAGGCGGCCTGTGCATGCCGCCCTGGCCGGTGCCCTCGAGGCCGGATGGGACGTACTGTCACGCGGTGGCGACGCGCTGAGCGCAGTGGTGGAAGCCGTGGCCTTGATGGAGGACAGCGGGCTCTTCAATGCCGGGCGAGGGTCGGTGCCGACGACCGCCGGCGCAGTTGAGGCGGACGCCTCCGTCATGGACGGTGCCACGAGGAGGTTCGGCGGCGTTTGCGCCACGACGTGGCCCGCCAACCCCGTCCGGGCGGCGCTTGCGGTATCCGGTTTGGGCGGCGGTCCCGCTCCCGTACTGCTGGCCGGCGCTGGGGCGGACGAGGTTGCGATGCAGGCAGGGCTTGCGCCCATGCCCTTTTTGGGTAGAAAAGTGGTCCCGTCTGGTACTCCGCCTAGTACTCCGCCTAGTACTCCGCCTGACGCAACGACGGGAACGGTGGGCGCCGTTGCAGTCGGTCCTTCTGGGGGGCTCGCGGCGGCTACGTCGACCGGTGGGCTGGCAGGGCAGAGGCCGGGCCGTGTCGGCGACAGCGCCGTTGCCGGCGCCGGTACGTGGGCGGACGAGACAGTGGCCGTATCGGCGACGGGAACGGGAGAAGCCTTCATCCTCGCCGGCTTCGCGCGCCGCGTCGCTTGGTCTTTGCGGGGAGGGTCAGGGCTCGAGGCGTCGCTCGTAGCTGCTATAGATGCGGTGGTGGAATGGGGTGGGACTGGGGGAACAATCGCCATTACACCCGGCGGGAGGCTTTCTATGGTCTTTATGACGCCGGCCATGGCGCGTGGCTGGCGCGCTGGCGAGGGTAGCTCCATAGAGATCTAGGGGTGGCGGCGCGAAGGCACGAGCCCGCTGGCGCCGGCGAAGGCCGCCGAAGCTCTCGGGCCTCTGACCTCGAGCCCCGCCTGCCGGTCAGGCTTCGATCCGCGACATGTCCTCGTAGCGGTCGCCGGCGGTGGCACCTGGCGGAAACGCAGCAGATAGCTGCTGCAGCTCGTCACTGGTAAGTTTGACCGAGGCGGCCGCCACATTTTGCTCGAGATAACTGCGCCTCTTGGTCCCTGGGATCGGGAAGATATCTTGGCCCTGGGCGTGCACCCAAGCGAGCGCGATCTGCGCGGTGGTGACGTGGTTTGCGATGGCCAGCCTTTCGACGACAGCAAGTGGTGCCAGGTTGGCCTGGAGGTTGCCACCTTGGAAGCGAGGGTTTGTCGCCCTGAAGTCGCCCGGCGGGATGTCGCTTTGCTGGCGGAGCGAGCCCGTAAGGAACCCGCGCCCGAGCGGGCTGTAGGCGACCAAGGCTATGTCGAGCTCGCGCAGTGTAGGCAGCACGGAGGCCTCGACGTCCCGGGTCCAAAGCGAGTACTCGGTCTGGAGGGCGGTGATCGGGTGGACTGAATGGGCCCGGCGCACGGTCTCGGCAGAGGCCTCGGACAGCCCGAGGTAGCGGACTTTGCCCTGCTGGATTAGTTCGGCCATCGCCCCTACGGTTTCTTCAATGGGGACGTCCGGGTCGACTCGATGCTGGTAATAGAGATCTATGCGGTCAGTGCCGAGCCGCGACAACGAGCGGTCCGCCGCTGTGCGCACGTACTCGGGAGATCCGTTCACACCCCTTGCGGTCGGGTTGTCGGGGTCACGCACTATGCCGAACTTCGTGGCAAGAACGACCTCGTCGCGCCGGTCTCGTATTGCGGCGCCGACAAGGCGCTCGTTCGCACCTTGTCCGTACATGTCGGCAGTGTCGAGGAGGGTGACGCCGAGGTCGAGGGCGCGGTGGATTGTCGCGATGGACTCGGCCTCGTCGGGCGCGCCGTAAAACTCGGACATACCCATGCAGCCGAGACCTTGGGACGAGGCGGTGAGCCCTTGGCTGCCGAGGGGTCGTTCATCAGGCATTAAATTGCCTTTCTCGTTGTCTATGAAGGCATCGCTCAGGGGTTGTTGATTGCCTTGTCGGGCTTTGGACCACAGTACCCAGGCCCCCGCTCGTATCCTCTGGGAACCTGAGCGCCCCAGGAACGCCCGCGGCTGGGTGACAGCGGCTCGGAGGCGTGCGAAGCGGCGGGGCGGGGCGCCTCGGCGTCCCACGATCCGCCAGTGGCCCGCGATCCGCCAGTGGCCCGCGATCCGCCAGTGGCCCACGATCCCGCGAAGGCTGGCTCCGAAGACCGCCATTACGTCACAGTGACATAATAGCCTGGTTAGAAGGGAAGGAGAGCCGGGAACCTTGTGGGTCTGGGCGCCTACTCAAGGCGGGACAGAGCGGGTGGTTGCCGCTTTAGGGCGAGCGTGCCGGGCACACGGCCTATGCGGCTATCCCCGCAGTGCGTAGCGCCCCCTCTCGGAAATCTCGTAGTCGATAATGCGCCGCCGACGGGCGTATCTGCTACAGGAATCCCGTACGGTAGTGCGGAGCGCTCCCTCTCGGAAATCTCGTAGTCGATAATGCGCCGCCGGCGGCCGTATCTGCTACAGGAATCCCGTACCCGGGCGGTCTTGCGTCGTCGAGTGCCTCGACGGGCTAGTGCTCGGCACCGACAATGGGAAGCGGCTCTGCAAGCGGCCATGCGAGCCATGCGCCGGCGCGCCGGCGCCGGGGGGGACAAGCCACCATTACGTCACCGTGACGTAATGGCAGATGTGAAGACGTGCCTCCCCCAGCCCCGTAGGCCCAGCGCCCATAAGGACCGTTATGTCAAGTTAATGCGACTTGCTTGGCGGTGCCGGCGAGCCTACGAGCCCGTCTCGGTGTGGCTGTACTCAACCGTGCCGGCCACACGCAAATGCGAAGCCGGTGTCGTGCCCTAATATGCGCTTGCCATGCGGCGAGGTCGTTGGTACAGCCATTGGTACAACTGGACGGGCGTCGTGCTCTGGACGGCGCACGTCGTGCTGGCGCAGGTCGGCCTCTACCGCTGCCCGCGTTGCAAGGGCAAGCTCAACTTTCGTTGGTGGTGCAAGCGTTGCCATAAGTTCCGCCTTCCGGCGCGGTGACTCGCTTAGTAGCCGCTGGGCCGCTAGGCGTCGCGTGGAAGCGCTCAAGCAACTCAGACTTTATGGCCGGCCGGCTTCCGAAAACGGCCAAGACGTTGGCTTCGCGGGCCAAGCGTTCGCCTACGTCGCCCGCCAGTGCCGAGACGCTGCCTCGGCTAACGACCACGGCATGAGCCGCGCGGAGGGCAAGTTCGCAGGCCGCAGCGCGTGCCGCCGGCATCTCATCTGGCGCGGCGGCGTCGAGTTGGCCCCTGCGGGCCACGAGCTCCTCGTCCAGGGCCGACGGGCCGACAATAAGACAACAACGCTTGGTTAGGCCCAGGGCGAAGGAGCCGTTTAGCCTCAAACCCGCCAACGCGTCCTCCCCCTCTTTGTAGGGGCGTTCCCCGAGGGCCCGGTCCCCCGGCACTGCTAGCCCGTCGAAGTGCAGGCTGACAGTAGAGGTGGCGTTGAGAGCGGAGAGACGGGCGGGCGTTGCCGAGAGGCCGGGCACCTCTTTGGCCTCGAGGAGCAGCGAGACGATCCTGGAGCCGGGGGCCCTCGCCACGACGACGAGCTTGTCGACCAGCCCCCAGCCGCTCACCCAGGGCGCCTCCCCCTCCAGGCGCCATCCGTCGCCGGCGGGTTCGGCCCTCAAACGTGGCGGCCCTGGCATCAGGCCCGTTAGCACGACCCCACCCTTGCAGCGGCCCGCGACCACGTCCCCCTTCAGCCGCTCTCTCCAACTGAGCGGGGTCTCGGGGTCGAGCATCGTGCTCAGGAGGCGGAGGTGCTGTACCCAGAGGAACGTCGTTGCGACACACCCTGAGGCCAGCTCTTCCACCACGGCGCTCGTGGCAGCGCCGTCGAGCCCGAGACCGTCCTCGCCGACCGGGGCATAGATGCCGTAGAGGCCAGCCCGAGCAAGCGCGTCCAAGTGCGAGGCTGGCACGGCAGCCGCTGTGTCAACCGCGGCGGAGTCGAGCCAGAAGTCCTCAGAAAGCTGATTGACCCTAGCCATGACAGGCTGCGCCAGGTGCGAAAGCGCCGGTGACCCCAGGTCCCGTCGAGCGCCGTGATCGCGGGCGCTCGGTGTGACCACAGCTTCTGGCATTGCCCTACCCTATTGCGGCCTCAATGACCAAATATCTGTTCCCGGCCGTAGGGCGGCCAGCCGTGCGCTCCGGCAACGGCCTATTGCGTCACAGTGACGAAAGCCAGCCTCAGGGGCGGACAAAAGCGGGCGGTCTGGTCCTCCACCAGCTGGGCCGCGAGGCCGCGAAGCCTTTGTCCCCGGGGCGCTCCCAGCGAGGCAGCTTGAGGGCTTTCGGACGCGCGCTGAGGGGCACGGCCGAGTGCGTCTTGGGGTCGCCGCTCGCATCGGTGCTTGGCAATTGACCAGCGGATTCTGCCCTGCCTACTCGTCCTGTTACTGGATGGTCCGAGCGGGTAGATCCTAAAAAACCGCGATCGAGGAGGCGTAACTATGGCCACCGCCCGACAGGAACAAGCCGCCCGGCAAAACCTGGAGAAGGCTCGCCAGGCACAAAGCGCGCGGTCTCGCGGCGAGCGGACGCCGCCCTCGCCGGGGCTAAGAACGGCGCAGGAAAACCGAATGGCGGACGAGGAGTTTGCCTTCCCCAAGGAGCGCAAAGAGCCGTTAGTGGACGCTCGTCATGTCCGAAACGCCATCGCGCGCTTCAGCCAGGTCGAAGGGGTCAGTGACCGGGAGCGCGACCAAGCCTGGAAGCGGATCCAGCAGGCCGCCAAGCGCTACGACATAGAGATCGAAGCTGACAGCTGGCGGGAGCTCTCCCAGGGAGGCAAGGCGTCCAGACGCTGAAAACGGGGCCGAAATCGGACCTCTTCAGCTCAGACAACAAAAGCGGCCTAGGTGACAGGGTTGTTCGCGAGCTGCTTAGCGTCGTCGTGGGTCGTAATGGCGAGCTTACGGGGCTTGGCTGCTTCCATGACAGGGATGGAGAGGGTTAGCACCCCAGCCTTGTAGTCGGCCTCGATGTGGTCGGTGTCGAGGGTCTCGGCGAGGAACAACCGGCGCGTAAATGTCCCCGTTGGCCGCTCGCTCACGATCATCTCGGCGCCATCGGCGGCAACCGGGGGCCTCTCGGCCCTCACGGTGAGCACATTTTGCTCCACGGTGAGGTCGATCGAGGCGGGGTCGACGCCGGGGAGGTCGAAGTGGACGTAGAAGTCGTTGCCTTTACGGTAGGCGTCGATCGGCATGGCGCTCGGGCGGGTGGCGGCGCCGAAGACTTGCTGGGTCAAGCGGTCCAGGTCCCGGAACGGGTCGGTCCGCATCAACATCTTTTGGTCCTCCTTCCCCTGGTCCATAGACAGGACGGATGCCCCCAAGCCGTCTCCACTATCCCTGGGGGACAAGTGATATGATACCCGCGAACTGGAAGATCTACAAACGATGGTATAGATAGTGGGTCTCGAGCAGCGTACTAACCGTGGCGAGCTCTATTCAAGGTTAGAGGTGCCACCAGGCGCCAGCCACGACGAGATCGCTCGTGCTTACCGCCGGTTGGCCCACGACGTCCATCCGGATACGCACCCCGGGGACCCAGACGCTGCCCGCCGTTTCCGGGTCATCACCGAGGCCTACGAGGTGCTCGGCAACCCTGACAGGCGAGCACGCTATGACAGTGTCCGCTCCCACTGCGAGGCGGGCTTGACGCCTAGCGCGGAGCGCCTGAGACCGACGCCCCCGCCCTCGTCGTCCTCACGACCTGTGAGCGGTGGCCCGGCCGTTTTCCTCGGCACCGGCCCGGCCACCGGCCTCCCCCAGTGGCTCTCTGCAGGCCCAGTCCAAGGCGGACCGATGCGACATCCCCCGGCACCGCCACTTGGTGAAGCCCTTGGTGAAGCCCTTGGTGAAGCCCTTGGTGAAGAAGGTGATGTCGCGGCAGCCCTGTTGAGGCGGTTGCTCACCGACATCTTCGAGGCGAGGTTGGGGCCCTAATGGGCGGCTCCGGATGAGAGCAGGTGAACCCGTTCCTTGGCGTTCAGCAGGTAAAGGAGGCGGGTACTGGACGCGGGTGAAGGAGCCGGGTAAAGGAAGTGGCAGAGGGGGTGGCAATCGAGGCAGTGTGGTCATAAGGAGACAGCACTTCGGAAGGGGTGGGACGGATGGCGGATCTCGACCTCAGCAGTGAAACGGTCGTGATCAGCGGGGGCGAGGGAGCACTGGGGCAGGCGGTCTGTGACCGCTTGACGGGACTAGGGGCAACGGTCGTTTCGGTCGACATCGCGACGCGCACCGAGCCCATGACGACGCCCCAGATGCTCCGCTACCGAGCGGACGTGAGCGACATCCATGAGGTGGATGGGATGCTAGACGCTGTTATGGAGCAGTGCGGGCGCCTTCCCACGACGGTTTGCTGCCACGCTGGTGTTGTCGCGAGCCACCCGATCCTCGAGTACCCGCTCGAGGCTTTCGACGAATCGTTCCGAGTCAACGTGCGCGGAGCCTTCGTCCTCGCCCAGGCGGCGGCCAGGCGGTGGAAAGCCTCGGGGACCGGGGGCCACTTGATCTTCACTAGCTCCTGGGTCCAGGACTACCCATGGCCGGACATAGCCCCCTACTGCGCGAGCAAGGCCGCGGTGGGCTCGCTAATGCGGAGCTTTGCGAAGGAGCTGGCACCGCTCGGGATCAGGGCGAACGCCCTCCTGCCTGGCATTGTGGGCGCCGGTATGGCCCGGCGGCAGTGGGACGAGGACGCCCAGTACCGCCGCCGTGCGGAGCAGGTGATCGCGCTGGGAAACCTGCAGGAGCCGAGAAGCGTTGCGGACGCCTTTGCCTTCCTGTGCTCCCCTTTGGCTGCTTACATGACCGGCTCAGCGCTCCTCGTGGATGGGGGTTGTTCGCTAGGCCCCCTTTGACCTCGCTCCCCCGTTGGGTAGCCGCTCCGGGAAAGCCGGCCCACGTCAGCCGGCGCCCCATCGCCGGGCCGGCCCCTGGCTCGACCGGCACGATTTGACTGCCGGCAGGGCAGGTTCGACAATGGCGGCGGTGGCCTTACCGGTAATGCCAGCTGCGGGTTCCACGCTCCCCGACATGACCGAAAGCACGTTCGTCACGGGCGGCGCCCGGCAGGGGTTGCCGTCGGAACGCCAGCTCGCGCCCCGACACGAAGTAGGCCGCCCACTCGTCCGGGAAGCCCCCCGGGCCCGGTCGAACGGGGCGTCATTGACGTGCACATGGGGCGAGGCATCTTCGTCCACAGCCGTGATGCCAGCGGGACCGAGGCACTGATGCTGCGGTTATGGCAAGCCGCGCCCACCTCCGAGTGAGCCGTCAGGCCTTCGGGGCCGATTTCGAGGTGGAGGCCGAAGTGCTAACGAACCGGAGGCTAGCCGGGCCACAGCCATCGAGGTGGAGGCCCAAGTGCTAGCGAACCGGAGGTTAGCCGGTCCACAGCCATCGAGGTCGAGGGGGCTCCGAGTGGACGACGCCAGCGCCTTGGTCTTGGGGGGGGCTTTGACAATTCCCGCAATGCTCCAAGAGGACCCGGCCTTATGAAAATCAACAGGCTCGAGACGGTCCGGGTCGCCGCCTTTCCCAACCTTTGCTTCGTCCGGGTGTACACCGACGAGGGCATCGTCGGCCTGGGCGAGACCTTCTTCGGGGCAGCGGAGGTGGAGTCGTACCTCCATGGCACTGCCGCACCTCGGCTTCTCGGGTGTGACCCCCTCTCGGTGGAGCGCTTGGCACAGGCCCTCAGGCCCTATGTCGGCGCCACGAGCACCGGGGTCGAAGTGCGGGGTAATTCTGCGGTGGACATCGCCTTGTGGGACATCCTTGGCAAGGTCTGCGGCCAGCCGCTCTACCAGCTGCTGGGGGGAGCAACCCGCGACAGCGTCCCCGTCTATAACACCTGCGCCGGCCCTGAGTACATACGTACTCCTGGTGGCCAAGCCGTAGCCAACTGGGGCCTGCCGGAGAGCCGCCACACCCGGCGTTACGAGGACCTCGAGGCGTTCCTCCATCATGCTGACGAACTGGCTCGCGACCTGCTCGCGAGCGGCATACGGGCGATGAAGATATGGCCTTTTGACCCCTACGCCGAGCGCTGGGGTGGCCAGTACATCCGGCCTGAGGAGCTCCAGGCCGCTTTGGAGCCCTTCCGGAAGATCAGGGCTGCGGTCGGGGACGAGATGGAGATAATGGTGGAACTGCATGGCCTCTGGAACTTGCCGGCGGCAAGGCAGATCCTGCGGGCGCTCGAAGAGTTCCGGCCGGTGTGGATCGAGGATCCCCTGCGGCCTGGCTACCAGCCGGTGACGCTGCGCGAGCTCACTTCAGTTACTTCGTCAGTCCTTGCACTTAGCGAGACCCTGGCAGGGCGCGGCGCGTACTTGCCCCTCCTCGAGCAAGGGTTGGTGGGTGTGGCCCTGGTGGATGTTGCCTGGTGTGGTGGCGTTAGTGAGGCAAAGAGGATCGCCTCTTTGGCCGAAGCCTACCTCACGCCCGTCGGCTTCCATGATTGCACCGGTCCGGTCGCATTGGTGGCCTCAACACACCTATCGGTCAGCTTGCACAATGTGTTCGTGCAGGAAATGGTGCGGGCACACTACAGCGGCTGGTACGGCGAACTGCTTTCAGATCTCCCCCCGGTCGAGGCGGGGCAGATCAGGCCTCCGCCGGGGCCTGGGCTCGGGACCGAGTTGCGCCCCGACATCGTTGAGCGCGCCGGCACGACGACCCGAGTTACGTCGCTATAGGGCACAGCTGGCGAAGGTGGCACGGCAAGGGAGGAGGGGGGACGACAAAGGAGGAGGCCCAAAAAACGCTAAGCATGCGATCGTAGCGGCCCTGGCCCGGCGGGCACATCGTACATCCACCAACCTGCCTTGTGCCCCTACGGCCCGCCTGGTTAGCATGGTCAACGTTGGGGAAGTGAACCGGGTCCGGCTTCGCCGGCCTACCGGCTTCTGGGTGTCACGTGGACCTGGTGCTGCACTGCTATCATCCACGCTCAAAGCAGTAAGGAAAGAAAGGGGACCTATTAGGATGTCACTACTACGTAAACGCGCCTCTAGGCTGCCGGCGGCCATATTGGCAACGCCTCTTGCCGTGCTCGGGTTGGCCGCGGCGGGCACTCTAGCCCCAAGCGCCGCCAGTGCCTCGACAAATGCCGCTGCCTCTGGCGGTGTCTACTACGAGCTTTACCAGAGCTGCCCGGACAACCCGTTCTGGGCTGCAGTCAACAACGGTGGGCGCGCTGCTGCGGCCCAGCTTGGTGTCACGCTTAAGATCGAAGACCCGCTCAGGTGCTCTGGAGAGATCGCGCAGGAAAACGACCTCCTAACTACGATCATCAATTCCCACCCCGCAGGCATCGCGTTTTCGGTCGTGAGCTCCACTGCCTTTTCGGCGAACATCCAGAGGGCGAGGTCACTTCATATACCAATAGTCGCCTACAACAGCCTTCCCCACGGCGTCAACCTCACGACCAACCCCGTCGAGGCCTATGTCGGCCAGCATAACGAGGTGGCAGGCGAAGATTTGGCCAAGGAAGTCGTACCGATGTTCCACCTGCACTCTGGTCAGAAGATCGTCGTTGCTGACCAGTGCTATACAAATGAGACCTGCAACAACCGGTACCAGGGCATGGAAAAAGTCGTCGACCCCATGGGCATCAAGGTCACGGTGATCAACCTTGACTACAACGTCCCGCAGTCGGCGAGCATCATGAAGGCGTACTTCGAGGCGCACGGCGAGCCGGCCCTCGTGGTGGCGCTCGGTAGCGCCGGCGAGCAGGCGGTTGTCCAGGGCGCGACGGCGCTCGGCCTGACCCCGAAGAAGGTCCCGATGGTTGGCTTCGACGACGACTCCGTGACCAACACGTACATGGAAGACGGCTGGGTCAAAGTGACCGTCGACCAGCAGCCGTTCCTCCAGGGCTACGACGCCTTGGTCGACCTCTACACCGCTGCGCACTTCCAGACTTACCCGATCAACATGGACACCGGGCCGGTTTTCCTGACCTACACCCCGCACAACATCTCGAAGGGATGGTTCAAGCCGGCTGTCGTGGACCAAACTGGGATGTAAGGACCAGATCACGCTTTAGGTAGCGCGCCGCTGCCCCCGTCACCAAGAGCCTGGCTCAGGTGCGGGGGTAGCGGCGCTTGCTGGTGCCAGCATTTGGCGGGCATACCCCTAGGAGAGATCGTGAAATCGTTGCAGTCATTAGCAGGGCCGGGAGGCACAACGGAACTGGCAGTCCCCCCTTCGTTGGTCTCACGGCGCTTCACGTCCTACGTCAGCGTTCGCATGATGACGGTCGTCGGCGTCGTGGCTGTCCTGCTGCTAGTGCTAGAAGCGACGAGTGGTGGCAAGCTCTTCACGGTCAACAACCTCGGGGGCGCACTTAGCACCAGCGCGGAGGTTGGCTTCATTGCAATCGGTGTGACGATGCTTATGATCGGGGGCGAGTTCGACCTTTCCGTCGGGCAGACCTTCGTGGTCGGCTCCATGACTTTTGCGGCGTTGTTCCAGCCATTGGGCATCGGAGCTGCTCTTTTGATTTCGGTCGCACTGGGCGTCGGCATCGGTTTCATCAATGGGTTTATAACACTGGCCTTCGGCATACCGTCGTTCATCACCACGCTCGGTACTTATTACGGTATTGCCGGCATCATTCTCATGATCACGGGCGGTTCTCCGGTGAGCATTGCCGTGGTGCCGCCAAGTTTTCACATCTTCAGCGGCGGCATGGCCGGTTCGCAGGTCCAGTGGCAAGTCATCTGGTGGCTCGGCTTTGCCGTTATCGGTGCCTTCGTGCTTCACAAGACGGCTTTTGGCAACCATATTTTCGCAGTTGGTGGTGCTCGGCAAGCGGCTGGCAATACTGGCGTGCGGGTGAGCTGGACGAAGATGGCGCTCTTTATGATCTGCGGTGCATGCGCGGCATTTTCAGGAGTGGTCCTCTTTGCCTTGTACGGCGATGTAGAAGCGTCTGCTGGATCGGGCCTGCAACTGCAGGCGATCGCGGCAGCTGTCATAGGTGGCACAGCGTTGTTTGGGGGCATCGGTACGGTTTATGGTGGCGTACTGGGGTCGTTTTTCCTGGGTGTCATCGACACGGGCCTGGTCCTGTCGGGAGCCTCCACCACTTACTACGAGTTTTTCGTCGGGGTCGTCCTCATAGGTGCGGTAGTGCTCCAGATAAAGATGGAGGGCTTCTCGACCATGACCAAGCGGCTCGGGCTCAGCCTCGCGTGGCTAACTGGGCGCGCGCAGGCTCCTCCCGCCTCGGGCGCCGAGCTAACCAGAGGGCGTGTCAGTGACCCCGTCAATCGCGCTGAGGTGACGGTGCCTCCAGGGGACTCGCCTTCAGGGGACTCGCCTTCAGGGGACTCGCCTTCAGGGGACCTGCTGGCCGGGGACCTGCGGCACGGTTCGGACGACAAGGAGCCGCTGGCGGCAAGGCACGTGCATGAGGAAGGGCCCTTCGGCGGTGACGGGCTGGTGGCGCTTGGAGCCCCCGCCGGCGCGACCTCGCCCGGGCAGGTTGGGGCGCCGGTGCTGGAGCTGCGCAACGTGACGATGAAGTTCGGTCCTGTAGTGGCCGTCGACGACGTCAGCTTCAGCGTGAGCCCCGGTGATGTCCTCGCGCTCCTAGGCGACAACGGCGCCGGTAAGTCGACCCTTGTCAAGATCATCTCAGGTGTCTATGCCCCGACTTTCGGGGAGATTCACTTTGGGGGCCGACGCGTTTCGTTCAGGAGCTCCAAAGCCGCCCGTGAAGCGGGTATCTCGACGGTCTACCAGGACCTCGCGCTCGTGGGCACGATGAACGTCTGGAGGAACTTCTTCCTCGGGGCTGAGCTGCGGAAGGGAGCGGTGCTCGATACGGCGCGCATGCGTTGGGAGACGGCCCGTGCTTTATCTGAGATCGGCTTGGCCAACCTGAGCTCTGTGGACCAGGGTGTGGGCACACTCTCGGGTGGTGAGGGACAGGCCTTGAGCATCGGCCGTGCGGTGTACTTCGAGAAGAAACTCCTCTTGCTGGACGAGCCGACAGCAGCGCTGTCTGTGCGAGAGACACAAAACGTCTTCGAGTACACCAGGCGGGCGGCCGCGAGCGGGGTGGGCGTCATCGTGATCATGCACAATACCCAGCAAGCCCTTGAGATCAGCAACCGGGTAGTCGTCATGCGCCACGGGAGGGTCCTGGGCGAGTTCTCACGCGCAGCGGGCAACTTCCCGAGCCAGGAGACCGTCAACGCCATGATCAGCGGGGTCGCCTGAAGCCGCTCCAGCCCGCTCGTCCCCCAGCCCGCTCGTCCCCTGCGCCCGCTGGTGGGGCTCCGGCACTCTAGCGACGTGGCAAGGATTGCGCCATGAGGCGAGGCGGGTCGTCGATACGAGGTGCCGGCAGGAAGCAAGCAATGTTCGCCCTCCGCTGGGCGGGCCATGACTCGACCCATACCTCGAACTGAACAGAAGGCAGGGGCCTCGCCAGGTAGAAGCCCTGGGCGGCAGTGCAGCCGAGGATGGCCAGGCGCTCGAGAGTCGCCTCGTCCTCAACGCCTTCGGCTGTGACGGTCCGTCCCAGGGCACGGGCGAGCTCGATCGTCGAGCGGACGATGGCTTCATCACCGCGGTCGGCAACGATGTCCTTCACGAAGAGCCGGTCGATCTTCAGGTCGTCGAAGGGCAAGGCCTTCAGCCTGCTAAGTGACGAGAAGCCCGTTCCGTAGTCGTCGATCGCGAGGTTGACTCCGAGCTCGGACAGTTCGCTCATCGCCGCCTCTGAGCGCTTCGTGTCGCGTACGGTGGAGGACTCGGTTAGCTCCAAGGTGAGGGCATTGGGGGGAAGGCTGTGGCGGCTGAGAGCGTCTGCAACTCTCCCCGCCACCGCGCCAGTGGCGAGCGAACGGGCGGACAGGTTGACCGAAACGGTCAGGCCTGGTACCCGTCCACGCCAGTGGACTAGCCGTTGCAGGCTGCGGTCGAGCACCCACCACGTAATCGGGTCGATCAGGCCCGAGCTCTCTGCTACAGGCACGAACTCTGTCGGCGATACTGGCCCGAAACGCTCGTGGTTCCAGCGCAGGAGAGCCTCGCACCCGACCAGGCGGCCCGTTGTGAGCTCGACGACGGGCTGGTACCAGACGTCGAGGCCCTCGGTCTCTACGGCGCGGCGAAGCTCCGTGGCGACGCTCAGCCGGCGGAGGCTCATCCGGTCCTCCGCTGGAGTATAAAAACGTGTCCCGCCGCCGCTCGACTTGGCTAGGTACATCGCAACCTCGGCGTGGCGCATGAGGCCAGTGGCATCGCGACCCCCGATGTCAGGCGCTGACATGGCGACCCCGACGCTCGCCCTTAGGTCGAGCGAAAGGCTTTCCACTTCGTAGGGCCGGGTGAGGACGCCGAGGACTTTCCCGCAGGCTTCCTCCAGCATGTCGGTCGAGGGTTTCACGAGCAGTACTGCGAACTCGTCACCGCCTAGGCGGGCGGCAGGTTCTTCGCCCGGGGCCTTGACGAGCTTCCTCCAAAAGGTGGTGCCCTCCCCGTCGAACCACTCAGCCGTGCCGACCTCGACCGGTCCCCCAGCCTTCGTGGCTGCGCTCTTATTGAACGCGGGGTCATGTGCCGCTTTGGCCAGCCAGGGCACGGCGACGGTGCCGGGCGCGCCGAGGTCCTGAAGGCGCCGGGCTACCTCGCCCAAGACTGCATCGCCGGTTTCGTGGCCCAGGGTGTCGTTCACCTCCTTGAACCCGTCGAGGTCGACCAGCACGGCAGCTACCGCGCTGGCAGGGTTCGATGCGATCACCTGTTCGAGGCCCTGCAGGAACTGTTCTCGGTTGGGCAGGCCCGTCAAGGGGTCGTGCCTAGCCTGGTACTGGCGTGTCGCGAGCTCTCGCCGGAGGCGTTCCATGGCCTCGCTGCTCCGCAGGGCCATGCCGAGCGTGGCCGCCAGAGCTTCCAGGAAATTGAGGTCGCCCTGAGTGAATGAGTAGTTGTGGTACGCAGGGTCGGATATGAGTAGGTAGCCGCAACCCTTTTTCCCTCGCTCGAGTGATGCGGCCATGGCGTCGTGGAAGCCCTCGTCGCCAAGCACCTCCAAGACCCCGGCGACTTCGCACGGCGTCCTCTCGCGAAACGGCAGGGCTTCGTTTACGAGCACGTCGCGCGTCCTTAGGCCATCTTCTTCGTCGAAGGCAAGGCCATTTGCTAGGCCGAAGGAACAGCGTACGGCGAGCTGGCCCTCGCCGGTGTCGACGGGCAGCACGACTTCTGCGCGGTCGGCGTGGGCGAGCGAGCTGACACGGCCAAGGGCGGTCGACATGACATCTCGGGTGCTCGTAAGGGCGAGCAGTTCTCGGGTGAGCTCATAGAGGTTTGAGACCTCCGAATAGCGGTCGTGCGCGGCTCGCGTCCCTTGGAAAGCCCTCTCCCCGCCGGTCAAGACCAAAGAGAAGAGGATGGCCGTCCAGGGGTTGACCCATATGAGGAGGACCGCCATCATCCCGGCCACGTAAGAGACGACGAGTGCACCGCCCAGATAGAAGGCGAGGCGGCGAAATGGTGGCACCCACCAGTGAAGCTCGTGGAACGATGCCGCCGAGAGCAACACGACCATGTCGACCAAGGTCATGAGGATGAGCGTCAGGCCAGCCACGGACCAGCCCTTTGGGGATACGGGCGACGAGTGCTGGAGGAAGTGGTCGTAAAAGGCCGTTCCCATCGCGACGACCGCCACCAAGGTACCGAGGCTTATGGCGATCTTGGCGGGCTTGCGCCGCTGCAAGATGCTGGCGCACAAGACCCCGGCGGTGAGCGCCGTGAGTACGAGGAGGGGCGAGAGGTAGACGATGCCGGCGAGCGCTGGAAGTTCTGTCGACCCGACGGAAAGGTTGACCCTGCGGCTATGGATTTTTACCGGGTGATGCTCGCTCGCGAAGGCACCAAGCGCAATAAGTGGCCAAAGGGCCCAATGGTCGGGGCCGGCGCTTCGCAGCGTCGTCAGGTGAGACGCGTAGACCCACCCAGCCCCCGCAAAGAGCGCCGCGCCGGCTACGCCCCCTCGGACAGACGCGGCGATGCCGAGCGAAGCCCTTTGCCTGTTCGCTTCCTTGCTCAACCGGCTGGCCTTTCTTGGGAGCTCTCGTACCCTCCACATTTCGGTCGGTCAAGAGAGGCCCTGTAGGAGGCCCAGGCGCCCAAACGCGCTAAACCGGAAAATCCGGACACGTGCACAGCGAGCGGGGCCGCGCTGTACGCGGTGGCGAGGGAGCCACGGTCGCTGGCGCGGCCCTGGAGCCGGCACGACGCCGGTGCTAGGTTCGGCCCGTGCACGCGACCTACCTGGCCACCATGAGCAAGCACGACATTGCCGGCATAGTGCTGGCCGTCGCAGCTGCGGTCCTCATCTTCTGGGGAGTCGTCCGGCTTGCCGCCAAGGCCGCCGAAGCCTCGCTATTGCTGCTTGGCGCCGTCGTTGTGGCGGTGGTCGCCGTGCTCATGTTCACCAGGGCGATCTGAGACAGGAGCCACTAAGCGGCTGGGCGCGCACGGGCTAGGGTCTTACCCGATGCCCTACACAGTCTCTACCGTCCAAGCACTGGAAATACTCGACTCCCGCGGCAGGCCTACGCTCGAGGTCACGCTTAAACTCGACAGTGGGGCTACGGGTGTGGCAGGTGTCCCCTCGGGCGCCTCGACAGGCAGCCGGGAAGCCGTCGAACTTCGTGACGGCGACCCGAAGCGCTTCAAGGGTGCCGGCGTTACCAAGGCCGTGGCCAATGTCAACGGCGAGATCAGCAATCTGCTCGTCGGCCGGGAATGGAAGAGCCTCGACGAGCTGGACCGGGCCGTCATCGAGCTCGACGGTACGCCTAACAAGGGACGTCTCGGCGCCAATGCCACGGTCGGGGTATCGATGGCAGCTGCGCGGGCCATGTCGTTACAAGACGGCCAGTCCCTCTACCGTTGGCTCGCTCCCGACCAAAGCCTCCTGCGGCTCCCCGTCCCCCATTTTAATGTTGTGAACGGCGGTGCGCACGCCCAAAACGAGCTTGAGTTCCAAGAGTTCATGCTCGCCCCGCTCGGCGCCCCGAGCATCGTGGAGGCGGTTCGCGCCGGCGCCGAGATTTACCAGACGCTGCGCGGGATCCTTCATTCGAAGGGCCACTCCACGGGCCTTGGTGACGAGGGTGGTTTCGCTCCAGCGCTGGCCACCCCCGAGGAGGTCCTCGACCTCCTCGTCGAGGCAATAAAGGCCGCCGGCTACACGCCCGGGCCTGAAGGCGTCGCCTTGGCGCTTGACCCAGCCTCATCTGAGATGCACGAGGCTGACGGCACCTACCGCTACTCCCCCGGCACGCGCTTCACGACGGACCAGATGGTCGACCGTTACGACGAGCTGACCGCCCGGTACCCGATCTGGTCGCTTGAAGACGGTCTCGGCGAGGACGACTGGGACGGCTGGGAAAGGCTCACCGCTCGTATTGGGGAGCGCGTTCAGCTGGTCGGCGACGACATCTTCGTCACCAACCCGTCCATAATCCGCGAGGCGATCGGGCGCAAGGTGGGCAACTCTGCGCTCATCAAGCTCAACCAGATCGGCACGGTGAGCGAGACCCTCGAAGCGATCGCCGTGTGCCGCGACGCGGGCTATACGCAGATGATCTCGCACCGCTCGGGTGAGACGGCTGACACGTTCATAGCTGATCTTGCTGTCGGGAGCGGAGCCGGCCAGCTGAAGACCGGCGCACCCGCTCGGGGCGAGCGTGTGGCCAAGTACAACCGTCTAGTTGCCATCGAGGCTGAGAACCCGGGCCTCCCCTACGGGGTCCCTCGCCGCTCCTAGCGGCTCGGTTCGGTTCGTCTCGCGGAGCGACGGACACCGATCTAGTCGCTGGCGCCGGAGCGCAGGCGCTCGCTCGCTCCGACGAGCGGCCTTGCCGCCTCGAGCAGCCATTCCAAACTGCGCCGGAGTTGTTGCGGTGAGGCGTCAAGTGCGATGTCGCCTTCGACGTCGGAGATGGCGCAGGCCAGCACGAAGAGAATGTCGTCAAGTCCTTCTACGGCCTTGCGGGCAACGATCAGGTCCGACTCCGCCAAGCCGAGCTCCCGAGCGCGCTTTCGCGCCTCGAAGTCGCGCTGGCGGCAGCTACGCCGGCAATAACGGCGCGGGCGACCGGCACCGGCCTGGGCGGGGAGGCGAGCCCCGCACCAGGCGCACACCTCGGAACGTTCTTTGCCTCGATCGCTCACGTGGCTGAAACTAGCCGTAGTTCGGGCAGGTGAAGCCGGTTTTGGGGCCGATCGCACGGGTTTGGCACCCCCAGGCGCTCTGGCTTGGCGAGAACTGAATTTGCCTGGCAGCGCCGAAGCTGTAGCGTAGTGCGGTGGCCCGCCGCTTGGAGATCGAGCTGACGAGCGCGCGGCCGGACGGCACTTGGACGTGGCGTGCGGCCGGTGCCCTCAAACCGCGTGGCTCGCTTGACGCTTCGCTTCTTTACCAGGGGGCCAAGGTTGGCGACGTCGTAAGGGCGGAGACCGAGTCAGGCATCGACGGCATCACTGTGACCGCCATAGAACCTCCTCGCCCTCCGGCTGCCGAAGACGACAGCCGTATCGAGCTTCTGGAGCGCCCGGTGGCGGCTTCAGTAACGACTCAGCTGGCAGGCCGCGGGCGTCGCGACGACCGCGCCGGGCGAGAGAGGCCGTCGCGTACGAGACCGGCGGGGCGGCCTCCCGCTACAGCTCCGCCGGGCCAAGGTGCCACAGGTCAACGCGCCCCTGCTGGCCCCGCGGCGCGTGGAGGGACGGCGCGCGGGGAGGGCGATGACCGGCAGGCAAAGGGTGAGGCCGGCCGGCGCCCCCGTGGCCAGGGCCAGGGCGGTACCGCTGAAGTTCACGCTGGCCGGGGTGCGGGCAGTGACGGGAGGACGCGTGCTTGGCCGCGCCGGGAAGGCCGGGGCGACGTCAGGCACGACGGTGCCGAAGCGAGGGGCCAAGGTGCGGAGCGGCGTGAAGTTGGTCCTCAGCAACGCCAGCGCCGGCTCAGTCCCGCCAACACGCACCGCAGCGCGATGCTCGAGAGCCTGCCGCCTGAGCAGCGACCGATCGCACAGCAACTACTGCGCGGGGGCATACCCGCGGTCCGGACGGCACTGTTTTTTGAGCGCGAGCGGGCTCGTGAAGAAGGTCGGCCTGAGCCGAGCGCCGAGGGCGTCCTAGCCATCGCCGAGGCTTTGGTGACGAAGGTGAAGGCCGCAGAGTGGCGCGACCGGGCGGAGGCCGCCTTGGCATCTGGCTCCGCACTTGCGACCAGGGACCTGAGGGCCCTTGTCAACGGCTCTGACGTGGCTCGCGACGAAGCTTCACGTGACCTCGTCGTCTCCATTCGCGAGATGCTGGAACAGCGCGTGGAAGCCAATCGCCAGTCCTGGTCGGACGAGGTCGCCCGCCACTTGGACGAGGGCCAGGTGACCAGGGCATTGAAGCTCTCTGCCCGGCCACCGGACCCCATGGCGCGCTTCTCGGCTGAGTTGGCCGTGCGCCTGCGCGACGCTGCCAGCTCGGCACTGTCCCCCGAGCTCAGCCCAGAACGCTGGCTGGCCCTCCTCACTGCAGTGAGCGAGAGCCCCGTGCGGCGGACGGTAAAACCGCAGGGCCTACCCGCCGAAGCTCCGCCATCTCTCTTGGAGGCAGCACGTCAGCAGTGCGGTAGGGTCCCCGCGCTCGCTCCGCTCCTTGGGATAAGCGTGCCCCCTCCTCCTGGGCCGGTCCGGTCCAATGTGCCCGTGAGGGCGCACGGGAGGCGGCCACCCCGCTCCCCACGGCCAGTCCGGAGGACCCCTCCGCCGGCTCCTGGAGAGCCGAGAGCGACCTCACTCGCTGAAGCGAAGGAGCCAGAGCGGGTCGCCCCAGTCGACGAGCAGCAAGTCGACGAGCAGCAAGTCGACGAGCGGCAAGTCGACGAGCAGCTAGTTGGAGGGCAACCAACTGGCGACCAGCCAGTTCGCGAACCGCAGGTCGGTGAACCGCAGGTCGGTGAACCGCAGGTCGGTGAACCGCAGGTCGGTGAACCGCAGGTCGGTGAACCGCAGGTCGGTGATCTGGCAACTCCGGCCCACGAAGAGGACAGGCCGGTCCTCGACGGCGCCCGGGCTAGCCAGTCGTCCTGAGCGCTGCTGGCTAGGCCATTTTTGGACGAGGTAGCCCGGCAGGGACCTCGGCTGGCAAGCTAGCCAAGCGTACGGTGCATAATGAGCAGGCGCGCGGTAAATCCCTCGCCTTCGAAGAAGCTCTTCATAGCTCGGCTCCCCGGCAGGGCCTTGGCGTCGACACCGGTGCAACCTCGTGCGCGGCACCACTCGAGCAGGCTCAGGGCAATGGCCCGCCCAACGCCGAGACGGCGCGCGTCAGGTTTTACGTAGATCTCCTCAATAGAACCGATCAACTCTCCGCCTTCCATAGCCTTTGCGCAGCACGTTCCGTAACCGGCTGGGCTGGCAGCCACTCGGCCCTCTGGCGGCCCCACGAAGCCGAGAACGACTTGGTGCAGAGGATCTGAAAGCTCGCCAGCGAAGGATGCTTCGACCGCTGCCGGCCGTCCACCGATGCCGAAGAGCAAGCGGCTTCCCCTAGCGCCGGCAAGTTCCTCGCACGCGGCCCCATAAAGCTCGGCCAACCGGGGTACATCCTCCGGGCACGCAAAACGAACGGCTGCCTTGGCGCCCCCCTCTTCCTGTCGAGCCGGCGCCGTGGTGGTCAAGACAAGAGCTGCTCGGCACGAGCGAGAACCGTGCGCCGGCCTCGTGTCGCTCCCTCGTAGCGGCGGACGGCCTCTATCTCGTCGCGCGAGAGGCCGGCGAGGCGCTGCACCACCTGGGGAGCTGACAGTGAGTCGTAACTAGGTATGGCGAGGTCGGCCGAGCTCGGGACGTCCCTCGCCTTGCCAGCGGTGCTCGGCTCCGCAGGGCGGTGGCGCACCGTTCGGCCTGGCGGAGGGCCTGCAAATCCAGCCTCGTGGCGTGCTGAGGACGCGGCATCACGTGGTGGCGCTGGGCGGCCTGTACGCCCTGTACGCCCTGACCATGGCATCTGCCCGGGCCTGAAGTCTCCGGCGAGGCCAGACAGCTGCCGGTAGCCCTGGCGCACGGCGAACTGCCCCACGGTGCGTGCCAAGCCGACTCGCGGCATCAGCCTTGCCCTGGCCTTACCGGCTAGGTCCGGGACGGCTTCCGCGGCCGTTATCACGAGGCCCAAGGGAGCGAAGATGGCGAGGTCGGCTACGAGCTGGGCACCAGACCGCCGTGTCGAAGGCACTGTCACGGCGCCCAACCTACCTCGGGCACGTTCATACGCAGTCCCTGCACAGTTGACGTTCGCGGTCTGCAAGCTGGCTCTGATTTTTCACAAGGAAGCAGGACTGGCAGACGAACTCGCCTGGTTGCTTGGGCAGCACTCGCGTTGCCGCTTCACCGCGCTCATCGCCGTCCGGCTCGTCCTCGTCTTCTTCCTCTTCCTCTTCCTCTTCGTCGTCGTCGGAGACGACGAGGCGAGACTTCAAGATGACGTCCAGGCTCGCCTCCACGTCATCGTTGTCCTCCTCTTCCTCCTCTTCGAAGTCCTCTTCCTCATCGGAGCTGGTCGCGGTCTCGGACTCTTCGTCGACCTCCTCGACGGGTTCCTCGTCGTCGGGCTCCTCCAAGTCTTCGTCCTCGAGGTCCTCCTCGGTCAGGTCCTCGGGCTCGAGGTCGAGGTCCTCGTCGTCCAAGTCGTCGGGCAACGACGGGCCCTCGCCGAGCAGCGGGTCGTCGAAGTCGTCGTCATCGTTTGGCATGTGGGTGGTTCCTTCATGGAGCATTTCAAGCACACAGGATGGCACGCGCCGCGCCGTAGCGGCGCGGCATGCTAAACGACGCGCTGGGCATCTCACCAATCGCAGGGTGGGCCGGTCCGGGGAGCCTTTGGAACCGCCAACGCACTGGGGCGGGGCAAAGCCAACCGCTGTGCAGAAGTCGTTGTCTACTTGGCTCCCCGGGCCACTGCCCGGCGCTGGGGCTCGGCGATGGCGACCCGCAGCGACTGTCAGCCCCATACTTGTCCACTCACCGCCATCTGGCAAGCGCCAGCGCGGGCCGCCGAGCAGCACGTTTGGCTAACTTCCCTGGTGGGTGGGCCAGGAAAAAACTTCCCGGCTTCGCCTATGGCGCTGTCGCTGCTCTCGGTCAGCGCTGCCGGCGGGCGTCCGCCCTCATCTCTGCTTCGAGGCGGCCGAGGCTCTGGTCGGACGAGCCGGAGTGGTCCACGAAGCTCATCATCGAGGCCAGGGCCCGGTGCCCCGCGACGTCCCGAATCAACCCGTGCATCTTCTGGCAGACTTCGCGGTACTCGGCGTGGCCTTGTGGGGTCGTCCTCAGCTCGAGCATGTGCATCGCCTCACGGGCGTTCATCTGGACCACGTAGCGGACCCGGTGTGCAAGCGTCACGGCATAAGCCGCTAGGTCCGGGCCGAGGCGGTTGTCCAGCTCCTGGTAGAGGTTGGCCGAGCGCTCCATTGCTTCCTCGTAATCGCCTCGGCGGCCGGCGTCGGCGACTGCGCCAGGCATCGAGTAGCCGAGGCTTGGGGTGAGCTTCTGCCACTCGATGGTGAGGAGGCGGTGACGTTGGAGGTCCCGGAAGGCCCCATAGTCCGACACGACCTCGAAGCGGTAGCCGCTGCGCTCGAGCGCGCGGCCCGGCCGGTGCCTGCGGTTGCTGCGCACGCCGGCGTAGGTGGCCATCACTCGGAGCCTCTGGTCGAGGGACATGGCTGCAACCCGGGCGGCGACCTCTGTCTCTGGGAGGTCGCTAAACGGGTACAGCATCGCCGTCACCACCTTCACCTCCGCGTCCGGGTCCCAGTCAAGGAGGCGGACCTCGGGAGTGGCAGCGCCGATTGGGGTGGAGCTGACAGCGGCCTCTGACCCGGCACTTACGGCGGCCCCTCCCCCTTCGAGCACGGCGGGCGCGATGCCGGCCATCGCTGCGTCTTTGCTCCTCAGGTACTCGGACCAGGCACCGCCCCGCTCGGGGACGTCGACACGGCGGACCCATGAAGGGATGACCTTGCGGAGCTCGGTGAGCATCAGGTCCGAATAGAGGCGCGCCTCAGGCAGGGGGTGCGCGCGCATGTGCAGCAGCAGCGCCTCGAAGCCCTGCCCAGATCCGTAAATACCGACATTGGACGTAGCGGCTGCTGGGAGCAAGCCCCTCAAGGCGTCAAAAGCCTTGGCCCGGAGCGCCCTCCGGTAAGCGATGTCGCCGCCCTTAGCGCCGGTGGCGGGCACCTCGTCGGGCGGCTTGGGCGCCTCGCGTGCATACCACTCGTAGAGGACGGGCCTCAGCTCGGCGTAGGTGTCGAAGATCCGGTCCATGTCGCCGACGTAGCGCGCCCCGAGGGGCGAGGCCAGTATCTCTGGGCTCCGGTAGTAGCGGTAGTGGCCGCTCTCCAAGCGGCTGTCGTAGGCCACGTAGCGAGTCGACTTTTCCATATAGGACATGAGCCGACCACGCTCGAGCACTTTGGTAAGGAGGTTGGAGACCTGCTCGCAGGCGAGGTGCACGCCGCCCAGTTGGGCGACCGAATCGTCTCCGTACTCGTAGAAGACCTTCTCGTAGAGCTCCTCGGCCCGGGCCAGGCCGACGGTTGCGTCGATGCTGTGGTCGCCGCTCACGTCGAGGTCGCGGACGAACTCGTCAAGGAACAGCCGGCGCAAGCTTTTGCCCGAGCGCGAGTAGCGCGCGAAGAGCGCCCCTTTCACCACCTCTGGCAGGTTGACCAGGGCGAACACTGGGCCGTCAAGGTTCGTGAAGTAGCGCCTGAGGACGCTTCTTTCTTCCTCGGTCCAGGTCTCGCCCGAGTAGGCAACGTCAAGGGCATGCGTGCTCATGTGAACCGCGAGCCTATGGTGCGGGCCGGCGCCAGTGTGGGATGCTGTCGCCATGGACAACGGGCTCTGGCGACGTGTGGACGGTTACCTCGAGGCGCAGCTCGCAGAGGAGGACGAGGCGCTGCGCGAGGCGCTGCGTTCGAGCCGCGAAGCCGGTCTACCGCCGATAAACGTAACCGCCCTGCAGGGGAAGTTCCTCTACGTGCTGGCCCGGCTGGTTGGCGCCCGGAGGGTTCTCGAGATCGGCGCGCTCGGAGGCTACAGCGCCATCTGGCTCGGGCGGGCCTTACCACCGGAGGGGAAGCTGCTCAGCCTCGAGCTCGAGGCGCGCCATGCAGAAGTCGCACGCGCCAACGTCGAGCGTGCAGGGTTGGCGGAGAGGATCGAGGTCCGGGTCGGCCGCGCCCTCGAACTGTTGCCACAGGTCGCCGAGGAGGCAGGCGACGCCTCCTTCGACCTAGCCTTTATCGACGCCGACAAGTCCAACAACGCTGCCTACTTCGCATGGGCCATGCGGCTCGTCCGGCCCGGCGGCGCTGTCGTGGTCGACAACGTGGTGCGCGAGGGCCGGGTGGCAGACGAAGCTTGTGACGATCCTGACGTAATTGGCACTAGGAGGCTCTTCGAGGCGATGAAGGCGGCTCCGGGCGTGTCTGCCACCGCCCTCCAGGTTGTAGGCGAGAAGGGCTACGACGGCCTAGCGCTCGCCATCGTGGGCCAGGCGTAGGAGCGCTACCGGCTCGGGCGCACTGGTGCTAGTGGCGCAGCACCAACTTCCCGAACTGCTCGCCAGCCCGCAGGCGTGCCAGCGCCTCCGGGTACCCAGCCAATTGGAAGGTGCTGTCGACGGCCACCGGGAGGCCACCGGCAACCAGCCGGGTCAGTTCGTCGAACTCGGAGAAGGTCCCCATCGTCGACCCGATCAGCTCGTACTGGCCGAACCACAGTTTGGGGAGGGAGAGCTCCACACGTCCCCCACCTGTGCCGCCGCAGACGGCGAGGCGCCCGCCCTTTTTCAGCGCTCCGAGCGACGAGGCCCACGTCGGCTCGCCGGAGCTGTCTACGACCACGTCGGCCTCCACGGGCAGCGGCTCGCCCGATGGGAACGAGGCAGCTGCGCCGAGCGCGACGGCCCGCTCGCGCTTGGCTTCATGGCGAGAGGTCGCATAAACGGTGGCGCCCATCTGCAGGCCGATGGCCAGGGCGGCGCTCGCGACGCCGCCCCCGGCTCCAGTAACGAGCAGGGTCTCGCCCGCCGAAAGGTGGGCGCGCCTCAGCATGCGGTACGCAGTCAGGCCACAGAGGCCGTAGCAGGCGCTCTCTTCCCAGGTGCGCCCCGCGGGGCGCGCAACGACGTTGGCCTCCCCGACCACTACCGACTCGGCGTGGGCCCCGGAGCGGTGCTCGCCCAGGATCGCCCACGACGCGCAGTACACAGAACGCCCAGCGAGGCACTCGGGGCAGTGCCCGCAGGCCAGCGAGGGGTTCACGACCACCTCGTCGCCCAGGGCCCATCGCGACACCTCCTCCCCCACCTCGGCGACCACGCCGGCGGCGTCGCAGCCCGGCACCATCGGGAGCACGGGTGGCTTGGGCATCCCCAGGGCCAGCCAGAGGTCCATGCGGTTGAGCGCGCTGGCCACGACGCGCACGCGCACCTCTCTCGGGCCGACCGGGGGGGCGGGCACCTCGCCGTAGCGGTACTCCCCAGGCGAGCGGTCAAGGACCCAGGCGTGCACGAAACTCAGGATATTCGCTAACCCATAGGCGCCGTTGACTGTTTGGCTTTGTCCACCACCGCGTCGAGGGGATGGCGCCTGTCGAAGTGCGAGCCCGCTCTTTCCAGGCTGTGGACCCGGAAGCGGTCGATCACGATCGCCGCAAGCAGCACGACTCCCACCACCATCGACTGGTAGTAGGCGTTGACGTTGACCGCTACAAGGCCGTCCCTCAGTATGACGAGGAGGGCCGCACCTGCGACGACCCCTATCATCCGGCCCTGGCCGCCCACGAGGCTCACCCCTCCGATGACCGAGGCGGCAATGGCGATCAGCTCCCAGCCACTGACGCTGTCAGCCGTGCCAGACGTCAAGTGTGACGCGACGATCATCCCCACAACCCCAGCACAGGCGCCGCTGACTACGTAGGCGAGGACGATCCGCCGGTTGACGGGGATGCCCGCCAACCGGGCGGCTTCCCTGTTGCCGCCGACGGCATAGGTCTCCCGCCCTATATACGTCCGCTCCAGGAAAAACCATCCCAGGATCGCTATGACCACGAAAACCAAGGTTGCGATAGGGATCTCGAACAATGTCGAGCCGGCCAAGGCGAGGAAGGTTGAATTGTTGATGGGGATCGGGTTGGGCGCAATAGCCTCGTTGGCGCCTGCCGCGAAGATATACGTGACCAATGTGGCCACAAAAGGGGCGATACCAAGGCGAGTGATCAGGAAACCGTGCCAAAGGCCCCAGAGCGCGCCGAAGGCCGTGGTGATCACGAACACAAGGAGGACGGGGACGCGTTCGGTGGTCAAGAACCAAGCCGAGACGACAACGAAAAAGGCAGTGAGCGACCCCGGCGAGAGGTCGATCCCGCCGGTGATGATGGTGAGGCTCTCGCCGACAGCCAGAATGCCGAAACCGGCGAGGTCGACCCCCAGGTTTTGGAGCTCCGAAACACTGGCGACCAAGGGATTGATCGAGGAGAAGATCACAAAAGCAACGATGACAGCAAGCACTATCCCGATCTCGGGAACGTCAACAAGCCTCCTGCCAAGGCGGGACGTGGCGCTCGGGGAAGGGGCAGCCTCCGCCGGTTCGCCGAGGGTGGTCGACGCGCCAGACACTAGCCGGCCACCCGGTCAATTGCGGCGGCCGCTATGATGCGCTCCTTTGAAAATTCGGAGCGCTTGAACTCTGCTGCAATTCGGCCGCCACGCATGACGATTATCCGGTGACACATAAGCAATAGCTCCTCCAGCTCAGAAGACACCACGACGATAGCCATCCCTTGCTTGCGTTGCTCGTCGATCAGGCTGTAGATCTCAGCCTTGGCGCCTACGTCGACACCTCTTGTCGGCTCGTCCAGCAACAGGAGGCGAGGCTGGACGGCGATCCAGCGGCCGAATACGAGGCGCTGTTGGTTGCCGCCCGAAAGCGCCCGGGCCGCTTGTTCTGGCGTTGTGCAGCGTACGCGCGCCGCGGCGACTATCCGGTCGGCCTCTTTTTTGTCGCTTCGGACAGAGAGCACCAAGCGCCTCCATGAGATCCGCCTAAGGACGGCGAGCGTGACGTTCCAGCGGATGGGAGAGTCGAGCAGGAGAGCCTGGGCTTTCCTGTCTTCGGGTACGAGCCCAACACCGGCGGCTACGGCATCGCAGGTGTTGCGGGGCCGGTAACGGGAATTGCTTAGGCGCATCTCGCCGTGAGTGCTTGGACGCGCCCCTGCGATGACGTGAAGGAGGCGGCTCCGCCCTGAACCCATCAGGCCTGCGACGCCAACTATCTCCCCCTCTCTAACGGCAAGGTCAAGCGGGCCGAGGCCTTCCGCGGCGAGCTGCCTGGCCTCGAAGGCCACCGGCCGGTTGGCCTGCGAGGAACTGACCTCGGCCATCGCTTCGATGTCCCTACCTACCATGTCCCGAACGAGGCGTTGCTCGGTGGCCTCTTCGCGGCGCAGGTCGGAGACAATACGTCCGTTGCGCAAGACGATGAAGCGGTCGGACAACGCCTGCACTTCGTGCATGCGGTGGCCGACGAAGATAACTATCCCGCCCCCGGCCGCGTGGCGGCGCGCTAGCTGCAGGACGATGTCTGACTCGGCTGGGGCCAAAGCGGAGGTCGGCTCGTCCAGGATCAGCACCAGGGGCTTACGGCCGAGCGCTTTGGCGATCTCAAGCATTTGCCTTTGTGCCACCGAAAGCGAGTCGACTTTCCGGCGAGGCGAGATGTCGAGCCCTACCTCGGCGAGGATCCCCCGCGCCACAGCGTCGGCGGCGCGCTTGTCGACCAAGTGACGGTTCTTGCCCGGTCGCCGACCGAGCAACAGGTTTTCTGCTGCGGTCAGCTGCCCAACTAGGGGGAACTCCTGGGAAACCATGGCCACGCCGAGGTGCTGGGCGTGGAGCGGGCCACCCGCACCAAGCACGCGGCCACCGATTGAAACCGTGCCGGTATCGGGGCGCACGCTACCGGCCACGACACCCATCATCGTGGACTTGCCCGCCCCGTTTTCTCCTACCAGGCCAACCACCTCGCCCCGGCGCAGGGCGAGGTGGTCGACGTCGAGCACGACGACCGGGCCATATGCCTTACGGACCCCGGTGAGGACGAGATCCTCACCGGGGGCGCCTGGACGACCCGTAATGGACGATGTGCCCTGGGACAACGCTCTCAGAACTCGGGCTCAGTACTTGGCGATTGCCGCTGTGTAGGCCTCGTCGGCGGAGAGGTTGGCCTTGGTCAAGGTCCCAACCCCCGTGCTAATTACTGCCGTGTTGGCAGCTGAGGCGGGGGAGGTCAGGTACGGCTTGATGATCTTGGCGACGGCGCCACGGCCGAGGACGTGCATCGCAGCGACGATGTACGTGGCCAGGTATGCCTGCATGAAGGGCTGCTGGATGACGGACGCGACCACCGCTCCGTCCTTCAAGCCTGTAAAGGTGCCGGGTTCGGTGTCGTCGGATATCACCTTTATCTTGCCGATGTCGCCCTTTGACTTGACGGCTACTGCGGCAGCCGGGCCGTCATAGGAGTAGACGCCCCAGATCCCCTTCAAGTTGGCGTTGCTGGCAATGACGGTATCGGCGTTCGTGGCCGCTTGGCCAGCGGACCCGTTGTCGTTGGCCGTGGTGATCACCTTAACGTTGGAGCCAGCGAGGGCCGCCTTGAAGCCCGCTATGCGCTGCAGCGCATTGGTAGCGGTCAGGGAGCCGGTGAGGATCGCTACATCACCGCCGCCGGGCAGCGCCTTCTTCATGGCTTCACCGGCGGCATGGCCCGCGGTGTAGTTGGGGGTGCCAATGTAGACGAAGGTGTTGGCGTACTTCACCGGGACCGGGGAGTCGATGGCGACTACGTCGAGGCCCTTCTTTACGGCCTTGTTGATTATGGAGCCTTCGGACACCGGGTCGATGACCGACGTGAAGTAGCCGCTGGCACCGGTCGAGGCCAGGGTCTCGTACATCGAGACCTGGGTGGTGAGCTGGCCCTGCGACGGGCCCTCGAAGTGCGGTGCAATACCTAGTTCTTTCGCGGCCGCGGCGTTGCCGTCCTTGCCTGCGACCCAGTAGGTGGCGAGGATGTTCACGACCTCCCACACGTCAACTCCACTCATGCTCTTGCCTTTCAGAGCGTTCAATAGGGCGTTACGGAGCCCGATGAGCTTGGTGTCGTTGAACGACGGCGGGTGAAGCGTCACAGGGACGAGCGCAGCCGCCTTGGGCGCCTGAGCAACCGGCGTGGCCCCCGCCGTAGCGCCGAGCCCCGTCGCTCCCATGGCCACGGCGACTAGCAGGCTAAGCGCCTTGGTGGGGAACTTCCTAGCCTTCAGCTTCATTTGACCTCCTGGTCTTTGTTCGTGGGCCCGAGGGGGCCCAGTGTCCCGACGCCAGGGCGTGTGGTGGCAGTAAAAGGGGGCGCGCGCGTACCTGAGACCAAAACGGTGAACGCTAACACGCCGCCCTGACCCCGCAGAGACGGAGCCAAGTCCCTCGCTTCGCGTGTCTAACAGAGGACAGCAAACATCAAGAAAAGGGAAAAACCACCTAGAAACAGGTTGGCCTCCCTTTCCCCCATTCTGCTGAGCAGTCCCAGGAACCGCGGCCTACCTAAGCCCCTACGCCTCCCTTCAGCCGGATAGTTGCTACGATGAGAACGCTAACATGTTTCTTCCGACGGTGCAACCCTTTACCTCTTTTGGCCCGCGTCTTTAGCTTTGCCCTGCTTATTGCCCGTCGGTGGCGACCGCCGACGACGCCGCGACCACGCCTCTAAATAGGGCCACTGATGCCTTAGCGGAGGCAGAGGCGCTCTTTTCGTCGGGGAGGACATTGGCGAGCTGGCGCAAGAGGTCGATCAGTTGCTTCACGTTCCGCACGAAGTCTCCTGCCGCCATGTCATCGACCAGCGCAGCCAGGTCCATGCCCCTGGCCCAGCCATAGGCGAGACGGGCGAAGCCGGGGTCGGGGGTGCGGGTGACGGGTAGGCCGGCCAGTGCTTCGGCAGCCGCGAGCTCTCCGGCTACTGCCTGTACGGCTCGCCACCGCTCCCCGAGGCGCCGGGTGGGCATCGAGGCCCCCGCCGCCTCTGGTTGGAACGGGCCGCGTGGCTCGTAGGTGAACACCGACACGAGTGCCGCTGTCTCGGCGGTGGTCAGCGACGCGAGCAGGCCCCTCCCGGTGCACTCGGCGACGAGCAAGTCGAGAGGATGGTAGATGCGTGCCAGGCGCTCACCAGCGCTAGATAGCGACCAACCCTCCACGTAACCCCAGCCCTCGAGGAGCCCTAGGACTTTGTCAAACTGCCGGCCGAGCGACTCGGAGCGCCCGGCGACCTGGCTTTCGAGCCTCGTCACGTCGGTTTTGAGCTTCGCCACCCGGGCGGCCGCGCGAAGGTGTGCCCGCAGATCTGGGCATGAGGCTACGCCGCCTTCGCGTTCGCCGCCCTCCGAAGTGGGGCTGCCGAGGGCATCGGCTACCTGGCGCTGGAAGTCGCGGTTGCGCGGCGCGAAGGGCTGAGGCAGCCAAGTGCGTCGCAGGACCGCCGGAGGGGACCGGAAGTCCCGCGGCCCCAGCCACAAGACGCGGCGCTCTGGGGTGACCGCCCTTACGCCGACGGCACCCCCTTTGCGCTGGGACGTGGAAAGCACTGCCGCCTCGCTGCGTTGGCGCGACGATGGGCGCTTGGGGGGCAGCAGGATCACGTCGCCCGGTTTCAGGGCCTCCACTGCGGCCACGATGTCTTCTGGGCTGGCCCTCCCGGTACGGGGTAGGTGCCGCCGCTCGAGCTTCATGTACTCGAAGACGTCCCCCCGGTCGCAACGCGCCGCCTCGGACGACACGGCCACTTCCTTTTTCAGCCGGTCGATCAGGCTCTCCAGGCGCACGATGTCGGCGTCCGCCCGGTACTGCGCAAAGGAGAGGTTGAGGAGGTGGTGGGCTTGTTCGGGGCTACAGCGGCCCACGAGGTTGGTTGCCATGTTATAGGTCGGCCTAAAGCTCGACGTGAGGGTGAAGGTACGGGCACCAGCGAGCGAAGCGACCTGTTCGAAGGAAACGTTTGGCGACCAGAGGACTACCGCGTAACCCTCCCCGTCTATCCCCCGACGGCCGGCACGCCCCGTGAGCTGGGTGTACTCACCGGGTGTCAACGGCTCGACGCGTTCACCGCCGAACTTGGCCAGCTTCTCGATCACCACCGAGCGCGCAGGCATGTTGATGCCGAGCGAAAGGGTCTCGGTGGCGAAGACAACCTGCACCAGGCCAGAAACGAAGCAGCGTTCGACGGCTTCTTTGAAGGGGGGTACCATGCCGGCGTGGTGTGCCGCGAACCCGGCCTCGAGGCCCGCGAGCCAGCTGCCGTAGCCGAGGGCGTCTAGGTCGGCGTCTGAAAGGTTCCTCGCTGCATTTTCGGCGATCTCGCGCACCTGGCGGCGCTGCTCATTGCTGGTGAGCCGGTTGGCCCGCGCCAGGCACTGGCGTACGGCTTCGTCGCAGCCCGCCCGGCTGAATATGAAGTAGATGGAGGGAAGGAGCCCTTCGTCCTGCAACATCTCGACTGTTTCTGCTCGCCGTGGCACGAAGAGCCGGGACCGCCGATGGGTGCGCCAGGCGGCGTTGCCAGGAACGGGACCTGCGGTAAGGGCGGCGCCACGGGGGTTCGGGTTCCCGTCGACAAGGGTCGGGAGCATCACAAGCTCGTCGTGAAGGCGGTCGCCCGCAAGGAAGAGGTTGTGCAGCGGCACGGGCCGGCGTTCCTCGATGATCGCGCGCGTCGAGCCTCTCACCGTAGCGACCCAGGCAGCCAGCTCCTCGGCGTTAGACACCGTCGCCGAGAGGCACACGAGGTCGACCTCGGGTGCGAGGTGGATAATGACTTCTTCCCAGACTGGGCCCCTATAGGGGTCTTGGAGGTAATGGACCTCGTCCAAGACCACGTAGCGGAGCCCCTCTAAGGTTGACGAGCCGGCGTAGATCATGTTGCGGAGCACCTCCGTGGTCATGACGACCACGGGCGCCTCTGCGTTGATCGAGTTGTCACCGGTCAGGAGACCTACGCCTGAAGGGCCATAGCGCCGGCAGAAGTCCGCGTACTTCTGGTTGGAGAGCGCCTTCAAGGGCGTGGTGTAAAAGGCCTTCCCGCCCGATGCGAGGGCCAGTTCGACCGCGTACTCGGCTACCAATGTCTTGCCAGAGCCGGTTGGTGCGGCGACGACGACGCTGTGGCCTTCGTCGAGGGCGTCGATCGCGCGCAGCTGGAACTGGTCGAGCTCGAAGCCCACCCTCGCTACGAAGGACGCTCGGAGCGCTCCCTGCTCGAGCAGCAACGGCTCAGTTGAGGGAGGGGTCGTCGGGTAGGGGCAAGGTGGAGGCTTCGGCCGCTAGCCACGGCTCCGTCCACTCCGGCCCGTCGCCAGTTAACCCGTCGCCAGTTGACCGGTTTCCGGCGGCAGCGCCCTCCATCGCCGCCTGTGGCCCCCCTGGTTGGGATGAGGTGGGCTGTGCCACGTTGGGTTGGGAAACTGCCTCGATGTAGCGCATCGGGTTGCGCATGTTGGTCAACTCGCTCAGACCTTCGAGGTCGGTTTCTCTGAGGGCAGATTGGACGACCGAACGCGGTTCAGCCAGCACCTGGTCCATCTCGGCGCGGGCGGCAGACGTGTACTTGCGAACTTCTGCCAAGCCGCGCCCGAGGCTTCTTGCCATCCCCGGAAGCCGTTCGGGCCCGAGGACGATCAGAGCGATGACAAACAGCACCAACAGCTTCTCCGGGTCTATGCCCATCAGGGACCAGCGTACTCACGAGCGCGGGTGCTGCTTGAGCGGGAGGCAGCGTCCTGGCCGGCCCCGGGCCGGCTGCCTGGTGCTTTGGCCTATTGGGGGGGCTGGCGCCGGGACCGGTGAGGTTCGCTGCGGAGCTCGACCAGGCGCAAGCGCGAGAGGGCCACCTTCTGGCGTTCCTGCTCTACGGAGCGCGCGACGCGCGCCAAGACCCCGGCAGCCAGGGCCGCCAGGGCGAGGGGTGCCACCCAGGACCAGCTCAAGCGCTTCCTATCAACGCGAGCCGCCGCCAGCAGAGATGACCTGCTCCAGCCAATTGTCAGAGTCGAGCTCGAAGTGGAACGCAAGGAGGTCGTCGTAGGTGATCGGGGGGCCGGACTTGGGCTCGTAGAGCTCCGCCGGGAGATCCCAGTTGACGACTCTGACGCCGGCAGACACGAGGAGCTCGATGACTCGTGTTTCGGCTGGTTTGTTGACGATCAGGCGACAAGTTGGGCACACGAACGAGTACGTCCCCTCCTCGGTGGCCGAACACATCTGCACCGTGACGTCCCGAGTTGTCAGCTCGACATCTCCACAACCTGGGCAGCTCGCCCTTACAGTCGCCACCTTCAGCGCTCCTTTGCCCACCCGGCCCAGTGCTCTGGGCCGTCCAAAACACTCATGAACTGGTATCGGCGCGAAACCCATCTGCTTGAGCGCCCGGACCCCCGCCATGGCCGCTCAGATCAGCCCGATGCGGCCGGGAGGCCAGATGCGAACGAAGGCACGCCCCACTATGTAGCTGTCCTGAAGGGGGCCCCAGTAACGCGAGTCGTAAGAATCCCTGCGGTTGTCGCCCATCACGAAGACGTCGCCCTTGGGCACTGTATAGGGGTTGGGAAGGTTGAGCATCCCTGGCTGGCCCCAAGTCGTGCAGTACTCCGAATAGGGGTTTTGCCAGCCCTTCGGCAAGTACGGCTGGGCTTCCAACTTGCCGTTCACGTAAATTGAGCAGTTTTTGACGTACATAGTCTCGCCGCCGAGGGCGACGACGCGCTTGATCAGGTCATCGATCCCAGGCGTCGTGTCCCGTGGGGGCCGGCGGAACACGATCACGTCACCGATGTGGATTTTGTGGAAGTCGTACGACAGTTTGTTGACGAGGACGCGGTCGCCGGGCTTCAAGGTCGGCTCCATCGAGCCCGAGGGGATGAAAAAGGCCTGGATGGCGAACGTCTTGATGAGGAGCGCCGCGACCAGGGCCACGACGATGATGACTACCCACTCAACGAGCGCCTGGCGCCTGCCCCTGGGCTTCTCTCCCTTGTGCTCCTCGCTGACGTGCTCTTCCGTCGCCTCTTCGCCAGCCAAGGTCACCTTCGCGAGGTTACCGTGCCAGCGGGCACGCATGGTGTAGCCCCCGGCGCAGGGGCGTCCCGGCCAAAGCCGTACACGGCGAGCAAGCGGAGAGCGGCCTCAGCCGCTACGCCCTCCGCTCCCGACACGACCGTGGCCGCTGGCCCCGCCCGGAGGAGGATCCGTTCCAACCAAGCACGGGAGCTCACCCGGAGGCGGACTTGGACATGGCCCCCACTGTGTTGCTCGGTGCCTTCGTTCGGGTAGCGCTCGGCAACCCAGCGGGCTTCGGGGGCGAGGTCGAGCACCACCACGGGGTCCTCTTCCCGGCCCTCGTACAGCGAGGCGACCGGGGCCAGCTCGCTCGGGGCTTCGAAGTGCTCCTCGAGCACGGTCGCCGCCCTCGTCCGGTCGACCCGGAAAAGACGCCGCCCATCGACGAGCTCGCACCAGGCCAGCAGGTACCAGTGGCCTTCGGAGGAAAACACCTGCCAAGGCTGCACGACGCGTTCGGTCGTCTCGTCCCGCCCGAAGGAGTAATACGAGATGCGGACCTTGCGCCGCTCCCGGTTGGCCACCTGCAAGCTAGCGAGGACCTCGCCAGAGGCCTGACCCGGCTCCACGGCGACCGCGTCCTGCGCGCCGGTCCCGAGGGCGTGCTCGAGCTTGGCCACGGCCCTCTCAAGGGAGGGGACGCTGGTCCCAGCCGGCGTGGCGAGCGCCGCACGGGCCGCGGCGAGCAGGGCAAGGCCTTCGGGCGCCGTCAGGCGCAGGGGCCGGCGGAACCAGTCGGCAAAGCGCACCCAAACCCTTCCCCCCTCTATGTCGACCTCGATCAGCGAGTCCGGCGTGAAGGGGTAAACGCCGCACATGAAAAGCAGCTCCAGGTCATCGACAAGCTCGTCCTCGGGGATGCCGAAGCGTTCGGCAACATCAGCCACGCGGGGGCCGTCTTGGGCTACCACCCACGGCACAAGTGCGAGCAGACGCGCCAGGCGCTCGCTGGCGGTAGTGCGTTTCATGCTGAGACCTCGCCCGAAGGTGAGCCGGCTGCCATCGCGCTCAGCCACGAGACGACCTTGTCCCGGGCCTGCGGAGGCGAAAGGACCTCCGCGTGGTCGAGCAGTCCTAGCACGAACCCCCGGAAGCCCTCCCAGTTGGTCACTTCCAAGGAGAAGACCACGTCGCCGTCCGGCCCAGGTACCACCTCCGGTCCCGCGCCCGCTAGCCGGCTCACCCAAGGGGCCTGCGCCGCGTCGACTCGCAGTTCAACGCTGACCGCCGGCTCGTCACCCAACCGCCAAGGCGGGGGCGGGCCGGCGAGCGCGCCCTCGGGCCTGTCGAAGGCGCCGGGCTCGCCCTCGAGCTCGACACCACCTTCGACCCGGTCAACACGGAAAAGCCGCTCTGCCGCCCGGCCCTGGTCGAAGCCCGCGAGGTACCAGCGGCCGTCACGGTACGAGAGCCTGTACGGCTCGACGCGCCGAGAGATGCCGTTGTAGGTGAACCTCACGACCTGCCTGCCGGCTACGCCTGAGAACAGGGTGGTCACCTCGGGCCCGAGCGGCACGTCCAAGACGGCGGCGCTGGGCCCGTCGCCGCTCCCCTCGGAGGCCCCGGGCGCGGCGCTCGCCATGAGCGCTCCTGTCCTTCCGGCGCCGGCCCCAGCGAGCTTGCGAAGAGCGGCCGTTGTCGCGTTCCCGCCCTCCCCCTCCTCCCGGAACTCGACCAGCGAAGCCGCCAGCGAGAGGGCCATGAGCTCCTCCTCGTCGAGGCCTGGGTCCGCCATCTCGTACAGCTCCCGGGGAACCCAGTAGCCGCTCTGGTCCTCTGCTGAGCCCGGGTTGAGGGGCTCCGCCAGCACCGGGATGCCCATCTGGCGGAGCAGGTCCTTGTCCCGCTCGAAGTTCCTGCGGAAATTGGAGGGGTCTTCGCTGTAGCCTCCGACACGCTCCCGAAGCTCGTCGCGCGACAGCGGCCGGCGTGTGTCAAGCAGGGCAACCAGGAGGTTGACGAGCCGCTCGAGGCGGTTCACACCGCTGCGCCCACTCATCGGGCGCTCCCCTCTCGCTCGCTCACAGGGAGGCGATGAGCTTCTCGACCCGCTCGTCTCTCGCTTTGAACGGGTCCTTGCAAAGGACCGTGCGCTGGGCCTGGTCGTTCAGCTTCAAGTGGACCCAGTCGACGGTGAAGTCGCGGCGGCGTTCCTTGGCTCGGCGGATGAACTCGCCCCGCAGCCTGGCGCGGGTCGTCTGGGGCGGCTCGTCGAGGGCGCGGTCGATCTCCTCGTCCGTCGCGATGCGCTCTACGAGGCCACGCCTCTCGAGGCGGTAGTAAAGGCCGCGCCGGCGGTTGACGTCGTGGTACTGGAGGTCCATGAGCGCCACCTTGGGGTGCGTGAGGGGGAGCCCCTCACGCTCTCGGTAGGCCTCGATCAGGTTGTGCTTGATGACCCAGTCACATTCCCTGTCAAGTGACCAAGGGTCTTTCTCGAGGCCCGTGAGACAGTGCTCCCACATCTGCAGCGCCTTGTCCTCGAGCGGGGAGAGCCCACGCTGTTGCTGGTAGCGCTGGGCACGCTCCAAGTACTCGTTCTGTATCTCGAGCGCGCTCGCTTCCCTGCCGTTGGCCAACCTCACCTTGCGCCGGCAAGTCACGTCGTGGCTTATCTCCCGGATCGCCCGGATCGGGTTCTCGAGGGTCATGTCTCGCATGACGACAGAGGAGTCCTCGAGCATGCGCAGCATTATGCTGGCCGCACCAACCTTCAAGAACGTGGCGTACTCGCTCATGTTGGAGTCCCCGACGATCACGTGGAGCCTCCGGTAGCGCTCTGCGTCGGCGTGCGGCTCGTCCCTGGTGTTTATGATGGGCCGGCTCCGGGTCGTAGCCGAAGAGACACTTTCCCAGATGTGCTCGGCGCGCTGGCTTATGCAGTACTGGGCCCCCCGTGCGGTCTGGAGCACCTTACCCGCACCGGCGTAGATCTGGCGGGAGATGAGGAACGGGATCAGTACCTCGGCATAGTGGGTGAAGTCGTCGCGCCTGGTCGTCAGGTAGTTCTCGTGGCAGCCGTAGGAGTTGCCGGCGCTGTCGGTGTTGTTCTTGAAGAGGAAGATCACGCCCCGGATGCCTTCCTCTCTTAGGCGGGCCTCCGCCGAGACGACCAGGTGCTCGAGGATCCTCTCACCTGCTTTGTCGTGGATGACCAGGTCCGAGATGGAGTCGCACTCGGGAGTCGCGTACTCGGGGTGAGAGCCCACGTCCAGGTAAAGACGGGCCCCGTTTTCTAGGAACACATTGGAGCTCCTGCCCCAGGACACGACCCTGCGGAAGAGGTAGCGCGCCACTTCGTCGGGGCTGAGCCGGCGCTGACCCCGCAACGTGCAGGTCACGCCGTACTCGTTCTCCAGGCCGAAGATGCGCCGTTCCATGTGACCTCTCTCTCGTCGGCAGGTTAGCCTGACAGAACGCCCAAGCGAGGGCGGCCTGGGCCGCTTCCGGGGCCTGCGGTAGCCTTCTGGCTGGTATGCGGATGGTCCACCTCCGGACAGTTCCGGACTTCTGGCAGGCCAACGTACTTGCTGCGCGCCTCGGATCCGCGGGTATCGTCACGGAGCTCAGGGCAAACTTGTCGCGGCCCTACGCCTTTGGGGCCGTGAGCGTGCTGGTGGAAGAAGATCAGGCCGACCTGGCGGCAGAACTCCTCCTCGCCGATGAGGTAGAGGCCGCCTTTAGCGGCGATGTCCCTGGTGGCCCGGGTACCCCGCTTCGCCTGTCCCACCCGAGATGGGTACGCTACCGGCGGCTCTTGGCTGCGTTGGCTGCGGTGCTCGTGGCCGGCGCTCCCGTCCTCGCCCATTTCCTCGGGTGAAAGAGCTGGCCTACTGGGGCTGGCCTACTGGGGCTGGCCTACTGGGGCTGGCCTACTGGGGCTGGCCTACTGGGGCTGGCCTACTGGGGCTGGCCTGCCGCCTCCGGCGCCTCCCCGGTGCCGGCACCCCCTGGCTCGCTCGCCTCGCCAAGGAGGGCCGACAGCTCGGGTTCCACGATCCGCCGGAACGCCCGCCGTCCGTTCCCGCGCTCGAGCACGGCCACCTCGAGCTCGGTCGCGCCGAGGTGACGCTCGCCCCCGAGGGCGGACACCGAGGCTTTGAGAGCGTCTCCCACGAGCCAGCCGGCACTGTAGGCGCGGTCCATGCGGCCACTTATGGCGTCTGACTCACCGCCTAGAGCCGTGAAGCGATCTTCGTCCACCACGGTGCCGTCGTAAAGGATGTGGAACAGCTGGTCCTCCCCGGTGCGCGGGCCAACCTCCGCCACCAGGATCTCGACCTCGAGCGGTTTCATTTCATGCGTGAAGACATTGCCCATGTAGCGGGCGTAGAGGTTGGCGAGGGAACGGGCATCGACGTCTTCCCGGCTGAACTGGTAGCCCTTCAAATCTGCTGCCTGCACTCCCGAGACGCGGAGCTGGTCGAACTCGTTGTACTTACCGACGCCGGCGAATGCGATGCGGTCGTAGATCTCGCTTACCTTGTGGAGCGAGCGGGAGCTGTTTTCAGCGCAGATCAGCACTCCACGGTCGTAGACCGTGGCGACGAGGGGGCGGCCGCGCGCGATGTTTTTTCGGGCGAAGTCCGCCTTGTCCTTCATGAACTGCTCTGGCGCCACGTAGAAGGGCATCGTCATCGCTCGTCGTCCTCCCGGTGGACCTCAGCCGCTGACAGCGTGGCGATCACTCTCTCGAAGGCAGCGGCCACCTCCGGCTCCGGCACCCTTGTAAATCCTTCAGCGGTGATCGTGGCGACGGTCGGGTAAATCCCGCGGACGGCGTCTGGCCCGCCTGTCGCCGAGTCCTCGTCGGCCGCCTGCCACAAGGCACGCACCAATAGTTCGACCCCCTCCTCGCGAGGCAAGTCCTCTTTGAACCCAAGTTTGATGGTCGTACGCGCGTCGCGGCCCCCCGAGCCGTCAGCGTGGAAGTCGATCTCCTCGTAGCGACCCCCGGTCGGGTCGTAGGTGTAGATGCGGCCCCTGGCCCGGCGCAGGTCGTAGCCGGCGAAGAGGGGCACGACGACGAGGCCTTGGAGGGCCATCGCGAAGTTGCCGCGGACCATTTGGGCGAGCTGGTTGGCCTTCCCCTCGAGGCTGAGCGCTTGGCCTTCGACCTTCTCGTAATGCTCGAGCTGCAGCTGGAAGAGCCGCACCATCTCGAGCGCTGGCCCGGCGGCGCCGGCTATGGCTACCCCGCTGTAGCTGTCCGCGGGGTGGACTTTTTCTATTGTGCGGTGGGCTATGGCTGAACCGGCTGTCGCCCGGCGGTCGCCGGCCATGATCACACCGTCTTTGTAGCGGACGGCGCAGATCGTTGTGCCGTGCGGCACCTCGAAAGGCGTAGCGGACGTTGTCCTGGGGACGGCTTGGGGAGCGCGCGGTTCGAAGGGTGAGAGGCCCATGCGTACAAGCAACTCGTGAAAATCTGGCCCGGGGTCGCGCTCAGGCGGGAAGGCGGGGAACGTCATACGTGCGTACCGACCATAGTGGCTCTCAACGCGACAGGCACAGGACGCCGACAGGCGTACCCGTGCGCGGCTCGGGTAGCAGCCCGGACTTTGGCCGGGCTACTACTTCCTACTGGCCGCCCTTTTGCACGTAGGACTTAACGAACTCTTCCGCGTTATCCTCCAGGACCTCGTCGATCTCGTCGAGCAGGTCGTCGAGCTCGGCTTTCAGTTCCTCGCCGCGCTTGGAGCCGGCAGGTATCTCTTCGACTTCCTCTGTTTCCTGACGCGGCGGTGCTTGCTTTTTGATCTGCTCTCTTTCAGCCATTGCTCTGGTACCTCCTCATGAGCCGAGCTGCTCCAATAGCTCGGCCGGGGTGTTACAACGTGCCAGGAGCTCGTCGACGTGGGCCGCGGTGCCTCGGAGTGGCTCCATCATGGGCACCCTGCGCAGCGGGTCGTGCCCGAGGTCGAACACGAGAGAGTCCCAGTTGGCAGCTGCTATCGCCTGGGGCCACCGCTGTAGGCAGCGGCCTCTGAAATAAGCCCTGGTGGTGGTGGGTGGCTCGGTCATGGCTCGCTCGACGTCCTCGGGGCGCAGGAGCCTTGCCATGCCCGCGCGCGTGTAGAGCGACCGCTCCGGACGCACGTCGTGGTATTGCAGGTCCATCGCCAGCAACTTGGGATCTCGCCACCCGAGCCCATGACGCTCACGGTAGCCGCTCACCATGCGGTACTTGGCGACCCAGTCCAACTTGTTGGCGAGAGACATCGGCTCGGACTCGAGACCGGTCAGGACCTCCTCCCAGCGCCGCAGGACGTCCTTGCCGACCTCCTCCCCCCCGACGGCGTCAAGGCCCACGTCCTCTGCGTACTTGCGCGCGAGGTCCAGGTGCTCCCACTGGATCTCGAGGGCGGTCATCTGACGGCCATTGGCCAGCGCCAACGGCCTCGCGAGTGATAGGTCGTAGGACACTTGCCGCATAGACCGAACGGGTGTGGCCAGCATGTAGTCGCGGCCGTGGCGAGCGAACCAGTCGTCCTCGATCATCGCGAGCACTATCGCCGTCGTGCCGACCTTCAACAGGTTGGCGACCTCGGAGAGGTTTGCATCTCCCAGGATCACGTGCAGGCGCCGGTACTTCTGGGCATCGCAGTGGGGTTCGTCACGCGTGTTGACTATCGGCCGCTTCAAAGTCGTTTCCAGGCCGACTTCCTCCTCGAAGAAGTCGGCGCGCTGCGTGATCTGGAAGTCGACGCCCTCGGTCCCGGCGGCTTCGGTCCCCACCTTGCCCGCTCCCGTGTAGATCTGGCGGGTCACGAAATGGGGGATGGCGTGCTGCACGATACGCGAGAACGGCACTGACCTGTCCATCAGGTAGTTCTCGTGCGAACCATAGGAGTTGCCCTTGCCGTCCGAGTTGTTTTTGTAGGCGCTGACCTGCTGCCCCGGCGCGAGCATGTGCGTCGCGGCTTCGACGGAGCGGGCAAGTATGGCCTCGCCGGCCTTGTCGTAGAGCACCGCTTCCCAGGCGTTTGAGCACTCAGGCCCCGAGTACTCGGGGTGTGCATGGTCTACGTAGTACCGAGCACCGTTGGTTAGCACGGCGTTGACCAGGTGCGTCTCGACCTCGGGCGCGAGCTGTGACTCGCGCACGAACCCACGCGCATCCCTGGCCGGCGACTCGTCCTGGAAGTCCCACTCGATGCGCCTCGCTAGCGATGCGACGTAGGCGTTGATGAGTGCGGACGAGGCCGCGATCGGGTTGGGCTCGCCGGCACCGCGCACGATGATGCCGTACTCGGTCTCCATCCCGAGGACCTTCGCTATGGCCACGTGGCGACGTTACCGTGCCCACGAAGAAAGAGGGCGCCTCCCCCACCGTCTTTAGGTCGCGGCTGCCCTTTAGGCAGGTCAACCGAGCTGAGGTTGGGACTGCGACGCCAAGTAGAAGAGACGCCAAGTAGAAGAGGAGCCAGGTAGAAGGGCAGAGGGGTGCCGCTCCCCGGTTGCAGGCTCTACAGGTACTGCCCGGTGGCGACGCGCTCTATGGAGCGGCCGCCCCGCGTCTCCTCACCCTGGGAGGTCACAGTGCGGATGTAGACGATGCGCTCGCCCTTCTTCCCAGAGATCTTGGCCCAGTCGTCGGGGTTGGTCGTGTTGGGCAGATCCTCGTGCTCCCGGAACTCCTGGCGGATCGAGTCGATCAGGTCCTGGGTGCGGATGCCCCTTCCCTCACGGGCGATCTGGCGCTTTATGGCGAGCTTCTTTGCGCGCCTGACGATGTTTTCGATCATGGCCCCGGACGCGAAGTCCTTGTAGTACATCATTTCTTTGTCCCCGTTTTGGTACGTGACCTCCAGGAACTTGTTGGCCTCGTCGTCGCGGTACATCTCCTCGACGGTGCTTTCGATCATGAGGCGTACGGTCTTGTCGCGGTCGCCGCCACCGAGCCTGTCCACCTCGTCCTCGTCAAGAGGAAGCGTGGAGGTGAGGTAGCGAGAGAAGATCTGGGCCGCCGATGCCTCGTCAGGGCGCTCGATCTTTATCTTGACGTCGAGACGGCCCGGGCGCAGGATTGCGGGGTCGATCAGGTCCTCCCGGTTGGACGCTCCGATCACGATGACGTTTTTCAGCGCTTCGACACCGTCGATCTCTGCTAGGAGCTGCGGCACGATCGTCGACTCGACGTCCGATGAGATGCCGCTTCCCCGTGTGCGGAACAGGGAGTCCATCTCGTCAAAGAAGACGATGACAGGCACCCCCTCCTCGCTTTTTTCGCGAGCTCTTTGGAAGACGAGCCGGATCTGGCGCTCGGTCTCCCCGACGTACTTGTTGAGCAGCTCAGGGCCCTTGATGTTCAAGAAGTAGCTTCTCGCGGAAGCATCGGCGCTTCGCTCCGCAACCTTTTTGGCGAGAGAGTTGGCCACGGCTTTGGCGATCAGCGTCTTCCCGCAACCCGGTGGCCCATAGAGCAGGACACCCTTCGGAGCCGGGAGCTTGTGCTCGGCAAACAGTTCCCTGTAGAGGAACGGGAGCTCGACGGCGTCTGTGATCTGCTCGATCTGGGGGTCGAGGCCCCCCACGTCCTCGTAGGAGATGTCGGGCACCTCCTCCAAGATGAGCTCCTCGACCTCGGGACGCGGGAGCTTCTCGAGGAGCAGGCCGGACCGCGCGTCCATGAGCAACGAGTCGCCTGAACGCAGTTTCTCGGCGAGGAGGGCATCCGCGAGCTCCACCACTCGTTCCTCGTCAGCACGGGCAACCACGATGGCCCTCTTTTTGTCCTCCAGCACTTCCTTTAAAGTCACGACTTCGCCCTGCAGGTCGCTGCCCCGAGCCATGACCACGTTCAGGGACTCGTTGAGCACGACTTCTTGGCCTCGGGTCAGCTCGGCCGCGTCGAGGCCGGGGTGGAGAGAGACACGCATCTTGCGCCCGCCGGAGTACACGTCGGCCGTGCCGTCCTCGTTCAAGGAGAGGAAGGTGCCGTATGCGGAGGGTGGCTGGGTGAGCTTGTCGACCTCTTCGCGCAGGGACGCTATGTGCTCGCGGGCCTCCCGAAGCGTATAGGTGAGGCGTTCGTTTTGAGAAAGGGCCTGCTGAAGCTGGCCCTTGGTCTCGAGCAGGCGCTCTTCGAGCGTGCGGACCCTCTTGGGGCCGTCTGCCAGCCGTCGACGGAGCGCGACGACCTCTTCTTCGAGCGCAGCAACCTGCTCCTCTGCCGAGTGTGCCTGCGCACGGAGCTCGGCCAGCTCTTCTGGTTCGGCCAAGCGGACCACCTCCTCTTGTTGATCGTCCCGAAGGCCGCCCGGGTGAAGGGCCCAAACTGGACCCGACCATACTGCGCTCTGGCGCTTTCTTGGCGGATGGGAGGCCGCCAGACGCGCCAGCCTTCGTTGACACTTTGGTCCTGCCGCCGGTAGTTTGGATGCTACTGGACGGGCGCCCCTAGCAGGGGGGCCCATACGAGGAAGGTGCCATCAACAGCATGAAGGTCTGGATTGACCAGGATCTTTGCACCGGCGACGGGCTGTGCGAGGAGATCGCTCCCGCGGTGTTCACCTTGCTCGACGACGGCCTCTCCTACGTGAAGGAGGGGGACAAGATTTTCAATGACCCGGGTGGGCACGCAGGCTTGGCGCTTGTCCCAGAGGACATGGAGGACGCTACCCGCGAGTCCGCGGAGGAGTGCCCCGGGGAGTGCATCTTCATCGAAGAATAGCGAGGGTGCCCTCGCTTGCCTCGCTTCCGGTTCGAGCGCGGCGCCTAGCTCAACCGGATGGTCGGTCAGCCGTTGACGCAGGCCTCCGTCGATACGGCTCCTGCACGAGGCTCGGAGAGGAGCTTGGTTAGTTCGGCCGTGGCGTTGAGCGCGTAGGCCGTCGTAGGTCTGTCTGGCGCAATCGCAAACGCTATCCCGATCACCTGGCCCCCTTGGTCAACCAGCGGCGCGCCAGAGTCGCCGTAGGTAAGACGTGCCGCGAGCACCAACACCTGGCGGGTCGTCTTGTGGGTGCCATAGAGGTCCTCCCCGACGGCAGTGACCTGATCGGCTACCGTCGCCGGCTGGACTGCGATGTTGTCCTGGCCATTGGGGTGCCCTAGGACGGCGCCGCTCTGACCGCTCGAAGGGCTTGCCAGCGGGAGGGGCGTTTCGGAGAGGCCAGGCACACTGAGCAGGGCTATGTCCACGTTGGGGTTGTAGAGGACGACCGAAGCCCGCAAGCGGGCACCGCTTGGCAGGAGCACGCGAGTGGCGCCCGCGGGCTCACCGGCTACCACGTGTGCGTTGGTCACTACCAGGTCGTTTGCAACGGCCCAGCCGCTTCCTTCCTGGATGCGCCCGCACGCCTGACCTTCCACCTTGACCGTCGATGCTTCCGCAGTCGAAAGGACGGCGTGGGAAAGCGGGTCCGTCGTCGGCGGCCGGCCCGCATCTTGGCTCGGCCCGAAGGTCGTGAACACCTGCGGGAACCCATTTTCCCCGACCAGCCGGCGCAGTGCCTGCAGGGTGTTCGGCGGGTCGAGCCCCGCCCGCCGGCTCTCGTTGCTCACCCAGCGCGCGATGACGGAGCCGGTCGTCAGCTGCGACAACGTGCCAGGGACGGCGGCGAGCGATGGAGCGAGGAGCCACACGAGGGCAAGCACGCCGACGACCCCGAGCATCGCCCCAACCAGACGGTCTAGCGCCCTTGCTCCTCCGAATGGGAGCACCGAGTGGAGCCTCGACCCCACCATGAGCCCAAGGCCCTGGCCGACGAAGGCGAGCACTAAGAGCACCGCAATGGCCAGCGCGGCGCGGGCCACAGAACCCGACACGTTGAAGAGGCTCACGATGCGAGGTAGGTAGCGAACTGCGAAGTAGATGCCCGCGGCCAGGCCGAGCCAGGAGAACACTCGTGCGAGGAACCCCACCCGCCACCCACCGAACGCGGCCAGGCCCGCGGCGACGAGGATGCCGATGTCGAAGTCGTTCATGGCGCACCGGGCCCGTAGGCCGCTCCGGGAGGTGCACCGTCGCCGGTAGGACGCGCGCTTCTTTCGCCAGCCGACCGGGCGGCGGTCAGGAACCCCGTGTGCGCGACCATCCGATGGTCTGGCCTCACGGACTGGCCTTCGATGTGCCATGAACGCTGGAGTACTTCGACCGTCTCAGCAAGCACGAACCCAGCCTGCGGGAGCGCCTCGCGAAGAGCCATCACCTGGGTGACGCTCGGAAGGTACGCGATGAAAATGCCCCCCGGACGGAGCGCCGCGGCCGCGTGGTCTACCGCTCTCCAGGGTTCAGGCAGGTCAAGGAGCACGCGGTCCAGGCCGCTCTCCGTGATGCCTTCGTAGAGGTCACGGACTTCGACGTCGTAGCGACCGAGGACCTCCTCGCCGAGGAAGCTGGTCACGTTGGCGATGGCCCGGGCAGCGAAGTCCTCCCGCACTTCGTAGCCGGTCACATGAGCGCCGGCGCGCAGCAATGCCATAGACAGCGCCCCCGAACCCAACCCGGCCTCTAGCACCTTGGCGCCGGGAAAGATATCGGCCATGATGAGCAGCGGGCCAAGGTCCTTCGGGTAGATGACCTGTGCCCCCCTCGGCATTTCCAGCACGACCTCGGCGAGGGTTGGCCGAACGGCCAGGTAGCGCGCACCGTGGCTCGAGCGCACCGTGACCGCCTCGTCCTGCCCGATCAGACAGTCGTGGGCGACCACGCCGGCGTGGGTGTGGAACTGCCCACCTGGGCGCAGGGTGACAAGGTGCCTGCGGCCCTTCGAATCGATAAGGAGCGCCTTCTCTCCGGCGAGGAACGGCCGGATTGCCGCTCCGCCCGCGCTTTCCCCCTCATTGTGGGCAATGGCTTCACCCGGCGCGGGGCCACAAGAGGTGGGGCCGCCGCTCGCCAGCCGGCCATCAGTGCCCGCGGCGGCCTCGGCGTTCACTTCGCGGTCTCCTTTGCCCCCGGCGCCGGGGTGGCCAGTGCTGCGTCTGCCAGTGCTGCGTCTGCCGGCACTGGGCCTGCCGAGACTGGGCCTGCCGGCACTGGGCCTGCCGAGACTGGGCCTGCCGAGACTGGGCCTGCCGAGACTGGGCCTGCCGAGACTGGGCCTGCCGAGACTGGGCCTGCCGAGACTGGGCCTGCCGGCACTGGGCCTGCCGGCACTGGGCCTGTCGAGACTGGGCCTGCCGAGACTGGGCCTGCCGAGACTGGGCCTGCCGAGACTGGGCCTGCCGAGACTGGGATGCGACGGTTGGGGTTGCCGCCCGCGCGGCGGACGAGCTTGCAAAAGGCGCAGATTTCGCCGACCGTCGGTGCTCCGCAGTTCGAACAGGGACGGAGGCCTTCACGCTCTCGCTCTCCGATCTCCGCGCCCAAGTTGGCACCGTGCTCCAAGAAGCCGTGGTAAAAGGCTGCTTTGGTACCAGGCGAGCGCTCCTCGACCGCATTGAGGGCATCCTTATAGCCGAGGTGCCTGTTGCCTGCCGACATCGGGCACTCCTCGACTTGGTAGTCGATCCCTCGCAGAACGCAGTACGCGGCCATCTCTCGCTCCGCCAGGCGGACGAGCGGCTTCACCTTGCGCGGGAAACCGTCCCTCTCGGGTAAAACCGGCCGCTGGCGAGCCAGGTAGGCGACGTCCCAGTGGAGCAGGTTGCCGAAGAGCACAGCCGCCTCGTCATCGAGGTTGTGCCCAGTCGCTACCACGTCGTAGCCCCCCTCCACTGCCGCACGGTCGAAGATGTGGCGCTTGGAGAGCCCGCAGGCCGAACACGGCACGCGATGGTCGGCCGCTGCTCCGCTGCGGATGTCGTAGCCGAAGTCGCCCGGAAGGTCCACCTCGACCAGGGTCACCCCGCGCGCCTCGGCGAAGGACCTCGTGTATTCGCCGGAGGGTTCGCTGTAGCCACCGATGCCCAGCCCGATGTAGAGGCCATCAGCTTGGTAGCCGAGGTCAAGGAGCAGGTCCCAAAGGGCAAGGGAGTCCTTGCCTCCCGAAACGGCCACCAGGACCCTCTCCCCACGGGCGATCATCTTGTGTTCTTCGACCGCGCGCACTACCTGGTTGCGGCAGTAGGTGAGGAAACAGGGCGCGCAAAACCCGGCGTTGTGCCGGCGTAACTCGATAACGGCCGGCTCCCGGCAGCTACGGCACTTCACTGCGCTACCGCTCCGCCAGAAACGACGGGGCGGATCTCGACTTCGGAGCTGTGGGCGACGACCGTGTCACCTGTAACCAGGGTGCCGTCCACGATCACGAGCACCGCCTCGCGCTTCAAGTCGAGCTTCGCGAGCAGAGCCTGCACGCGGAGCGGCCCGGCGACTTCGAGCTCGCGCTTAGGGTTGCGGAGCAGGATTTTCATTCCGCCCATTTTGGCGCACGTGGCTGATCACCAGCCGCTCGCCTGCGCGGAGCTTCTCGGCGAAAACTACGTCGGGCTTCTTCCTGAAGGCTTTCACGGCGGACCTAGCTAGAAGCGCCGCTGCACCGAAGGCGAGCCACTTCGCGTCGCCTCCGAGCAGGCCCTGGCGGAACCCCCGCCGCACGAGGTAGGAGAAAATCTTGTCCATGCCGCCTGTACCGGGCCAGCTACATCCGGCGAATCTCGACAAAGGTGGAACGCCGCCGCCCGCTCCTCCTGCCAAGGAGGAACGCGGCCACGATCACGGCAACCGCCGCTCCCGTCGCTGCGTAGGCGACCAAGGGCATCTTGGAGCGGACCTGGCCTTCGACGCCGGCCACTAGTTCCTGTGCTTTCGTCCGGATGTCGTCAGCGGTTATCCGCCCGTCCGGCCCGCTGCCGATGGGACGGCCATTGCCTGACACGCTGTGTGCTGCCTTCACCGCCTAGCTCCTCGCAGGATCCTCGTCACGCAGAAAACGGCCACCAGGACGCAAAAGAGCACGCCGCCCATGTAAGGGACCCAGGACCAGTTACCAGAGAGCGGGTGGCCGCTCCCGTAGGGGTTCGATGGGGCGCTCGCCCTGAGCAGGGGTGCTAGGGCGTGTGCTCGCAGCGCGTTTCCCGCGCTGCTGGTAGTGGTCGCAGAGGTGCTGCCGAACTGCGCCTGCAGGGCGCGGAGGAAGCCGACGGCGAGAAGCACGGTCCCGATCGAGAGGAGCACGGCGCCGGCAATGCCCTTGCCGAGGGCCTTAGCCTGGCGTACGACTGGGTCGAGGGTCTCCTGCTTCGCGTAGGCGAGGACGTAGTCCAACAGCTCAGAGGGCCCGGCCTTGGCCCGTTCGCCACCCGCGGGGGTTCGAGCTGGCATCTCATAGAAGCTAACCGGTCCTGCCAGATCGCGCACACTAGTGGGAGAACGTGCTGGCGGCACTGCTCGGGGGATTCACTATGCCCGAGACTGCGAAGGTGCCCTGGCGGGTGGGTTCGCCGCTGGGTTTGCTGGTGGGAACGCCGCCAGGTCCTCCGCGACCTTGAACGTCAAGGCGAAAGGGTCGGGCAAGGACAAAGAGAGCCCGTTTAGCACGACAGCGAAGGCGAGGGGCAGATGGAGCGCAGGGTCGCCATGTGCGCCGGCGCCTTCTGGATAGGCCCAGCCCGAGAGGGCGACAACCCCGTCCAGGTTCCCCGTCTTGGCCCGGACGCGGCCGGCGGCTGGGGTACCCACCATTTGCTGAGCGAGGGTGCCGGAGCTCCCCGCTACCGGCAGGTCTCGCACCAACAGCCCGTCCGGACCCGAGCGCTCGAGCACTGCCACCAAGAGCGCGCAGGTGACCCGGTCGCGATATGAAAGGCCGCTCCCATCGGCATTGACGAAACCTGTCAGGGGAAGGCCTTCCGAGGCCAAGTCCTGTCTCACGGCCCTCGTACCAGCTGCCGTCGAGCCACTTCCGTACTGGGCGAGGCCGAGCTCCTTGGTGAGCAGCTCCATCGCCGTGTTGTCGCTCTCGCGCAGGATCTCTCCCAGTTCGGAGCGAAGCGGCGGCGACACCAGGGTCGCGATTGACTTGGCCCCGGGCGGAGCGCTCCCCTGGCCGGGCACGCCGCCGACCTCGATCCCCGCCTGGCGGAGCATGTCCGTGAGGACGCCGGCTGCCTGGACGGCCGGTGGGCTGTCTTCGGGTACCGGCGTTCCAGCCAGTGCGAAGCCGTCGTCAAGGGCGAGGGCCGAGAGCGGCCCGACATCGCCTTGTGCCTGGTAGCGCGCGGGCCATCCCGGTACGGTCGCGAGCGAGTCGTAGCGCGTGGCGTCCCCGATCACCGAACCGGTGACTTCCCTCACCCCGGCGCCCCTCAAAAGACGCGGTAGCGCGGCGAAGTCGGTATATACGCCTCCGCCAGGAGCGAAACCCGCTGCGTAGCTCGGGAGGCGCAGCAAGGGGTCACCGCCTCCGCGGAGGTAGATGTCACCGTGGACCACGCCTGCGACCGGGCTCGACGCGGCCAGTACCGTTGTATAGAACCTGCGTTCCGGGCCGAGCCTGGCTAGGACGGCATCTGCCGTCAGGAGCTTCATGTTTGAAGCTGGGACTACTGGCAGGGCTGGGTGGTCCTCGAAGATGACCCGCCCTCCTTGTACGACCTCCGCGCAACTTTCTTTGGCGGTCAGGGGGCCGAGGACTGCCGGCGAGGTCGCCTGAGAGAGCTGCGCCCAAAGGGCCCGGTCGTCTTCCAATGCGAAGGCGCCGGCGCTGCCCAGCGTCGTAAGAGGCACCGTCGTACGAGGAACCGTGGTCGCGGGGCCTTTGGTGGCGGGCCCCATAGAGGCGGGCCCCATAGAGGCGGGCCCCATAGAGGCGGGCCCCATAGAGGCGGGCCCCAAGGTTGCCGCCTCTAGGGCGGCGGTCCCTCTAGGGGCAGCGCCGGGGACCGAGGGCGATGCCGAGGTGGCAACGACCATTGCCAGCACCCAAGACCGCAACCCAGCGGGTGCCGGCCGCTGCCCTCCCAGCACATGAAGAACCCTAGGCGAGACTGTCGCGGTGAAAAAGGCGGCTCCGACCAGCACTGACTAGTCGCTGTCTAAGCTCGCACGCTGCAAAGCGAACCTGTCGGCTATGGTTTGTACAATGCCCCACGTCCTGGTCGCCGTACTCGTGGGCCTGCTCACGAGCCAGCTCGCCCTCCTCCTTACCACGGTGTACCTTCACCGCACCGTGACGCACCGTGCGGTGACCATGAAATCCGGGCTCGCATTCGCCTGCCGGGCCATCGTATGGCTGTCGACGGGCATAAGGCCGCGTGAATGGGCAGCCGTTCACCGCCGCCACCATGCCTACACCGACGTGCTGGGCGACCCCCATTCGCCGGTGCTGGAGGGTTACTGGAAGGTCCAACTGTGGAACGCCGGCCTTTATAGAAACGCCGCCCACGATCCAGAGACCCTGCGGAAGTACACCCGCGACATCAAGGTCGATGCCTGGGACCGCCGGCTTTTTGACCGCGGCTTTATCGGCTTGCTGGTCGGGCTGGGCATCCTCGTTGGTGCTCTCGGCTGGCAGCTGGCGCTTGTGGCAGCGGCGGTCCACATCGTCAGCTACCTCCTCGTCAACGCAGCGATAAACGCGATTGGCCACAAGTGGGGCAAGCGGCCCTATTCGGGCATAGCGACCAACAACCAGTGGCTCGCACTCCTCGCGTGGGGCGAAGGGCTCCACTCGAACCACCACGCCGCGCCGACGTCGGCGAAGTTCTCGTTCAAGCCTCATCAGGTGGACCACGGCTGGTGGGTGATAAGTGCCTTGCGAAAACTTGGATGGCTCCAAGTGCGTCACGACGAGTTGCACTTCACAGCGCTGGCCCAGCAGGGTTTGTCAAGCTCACCTCCACATGGGGGTGAGGGCGCGCGCGAGCCGGAGCTCGTCTGACGCAGCCGCCTCCACGGGCCGCGCTCACAACGTCCGCGGCGCGGCGGTCTGGTGGTTGCGATGACATACTTGCTCTGATCGGGCTTGTGCACGCCTGCCAGTTCCCTTGGTGATTATCCAGAAACTCGCGTTGCAGGCCGACCGGCCAACAGGCAATATCGGGGCGTGCAAAATGCGGGACGGGCGCGCTCCCACCGGCCCCGCCGGACGGCGTTCCTCGGCGCATGTCTGACCGTCGCCTCCTGCGTCCTGTCTGCTTGTGGCGCTCACACTGCGGGGGCGGCCTCCAAGGGGGTCGTGCATTCAAGGCCCAAAGAAGAGACGGAGCCCGTATTCGACCTTCGGCCCCGACAGTGCCTGGTCCCGCCGAAGGCGAACCCAAACCTTGAGGTTGCCAGGGTAACAGTGGTGCCGTGCGACCAGGCCCACACCGAGGAGGTGTACTGCGTGCTGGCCTACAGCACGACTGTCCCCCAGAATGCGCCGCACTGCCCTGCCAAGCCTCCGCGTTTCGCGGGGTCGCTCGTCGAGGACTACCCAGGCACGCAGGCTCTCGAGGCCTACGCCAACGCTGTGTGCCTAGACGAGTTCCAGCCATACGTCGGCACGGCGTACAAGGAGAGCTCGCTCTACTACACCTACCTCTATCCCTCGCCGAGGAGTTGGGACTCCGGGTCGCGAAGGGACCGCGAGGTCGCTTGCGTCCTCGTCTCCACGGCCCCCTTGGAGCGTTCGGCCAAAGGGTCTGGGCTCTAGACGGCATAACCTGAAGCTGGAAAGGAGGGACCCGGGTGCCAGCGCCCTACGTTTCAACCGCATCGATGGTCTGCTCATTTGGCATGGCCCCCTCCACGCTCAACGTGCTGCCAACCCGGCGCGTCCTTGTGGAGGGGCGGCCCGTGGCGACCATAGAAGACGTGGTCCCGATGGTCAATATCCCCCCATTCGGGATGTGCACCAGCCTTTCCAACCCGACGGTCGCTTCTGCGACTGCGGCGGCCCTGGGCGTGCTTACGCCGATGCCTTGCGTCCCTGTCCCTGCCGGTCCCTGGAAGCCTCCCAGCCCGAAAACGCTGATCGGGGGAACGCCGGCGGTGACCGAAGGCGCCATCTGCAACTGCGCCTGGGGTGGGATCGTGTCGGTGACCTTCAGCGGGACGGTGAGGACAGCGGTCGACTGAGCGCGATCGCCCGGTGCTTCGAGCTGCTGGCATCGGGACCGCTTGCTCAGTTTTCCCGTTCGTCCGTTTTGGGGCCGCCGCCTCCAAGAAAAAGAGCCTTCGGACTCTTTCCGCGAGCGCGCGACCGCGCGCCGTGTTCTATCTTCTTCGGTAAGGCCAACCCACTGGCCCTGCGGAGGCGTCCCTAAGGGGCAGCCGCCGCGATGACGCAACGCAACGAGCTCGACAGGGAGTAGCCGATGCCCACTTATGCAGCGCCAGGTGTTTATGTTGAGGAGGTCCCGTCCGCCCAGAAAGTCCTGACCGCGGCCGCAACAGCGATCGCCGCTTTCGTCGGCTTCACCTCCAAGTCCCCTGAGGACGACCCCTCTGACCCAGAGGGCCTCAAACCCCGTCTCGTGACTAGCTGGACCCAGTTCGAAGAGCTCTACGGTGGCTACGCCGAGGGGTGCATGCTCCCAATAGCCGTCCGGGGCTATTTCGACAACGGCGGGACGATCGCCTACATCGCCCGCGTGCCCCATACCGCGCCGTCGGGCCAACCGTCCCAGCTCGCATTGCCGGCGGCGGACAGGGCTCTCGGTTCCCCGCTCGAGCTGACAAGCGTCGCCCCTGACGCCAATATCTCCGTCGTGGTCGAAGTTGCCGACGCCGGGGCCGACGCGGACGACGGCCCGAACCCCTTCAACCTGTCGGTAGTCGAAGCTGGCAAGACAGTTGAGAGTTTCGAGAACCTCACCCTGTCGCCGGGGGACCACAACGTCGAGACAGTCGTCAATGCGTCGTCTACGAGGCTCAAGGTGAAGGTAAACCTTGACCAGTCTGTCGACCTTTCCTCCATGATCGATGTCATGAAGCCTGGTACGTACTCCTTGGAGCAGGCACCGCCGACGCCAGTACCCGTGAGCGGTCGCCGTTTCGCCGGCTCCGAATCTGCGCGTACTGGTATAAACGGCCTCGCAATAGCCGATGACGTGACGATGGTTATAGTCCCGGACCTGGTAACTGCTGCGACCAAGCCGGACAAGACGGTGGACCTCAACTTGTGGAAGGCAGTGCAGACGAGCCTCATCACCCACTGCGAGCAGCACGGCAACCGTATGGCTATCTTGGACGCCCCGCCTGGGATGAACCCCCAGACAATGAAGGACTGGCGCTCGAGTGTCGCGATGTACGACTCACCCTTCGCTGCACTGTATTACCCATGGATAAAGGTGGAGAACCCCCTGGCGACCAACGGGTCTGACGGCGAAGTCCTCGTGCCTCCCTCGGGTCACATAGCCGGCGTATGGGCTCGCGTGGATGAGACCAGGGGCGTCTGGAAGGCGCCTGCCAACGAGACAATTGCCGGCACCCTTGACGTCGAGTACCCCGTCACCAAGGCTGAGCAGTCCCTGCTCAACCCGGTAGGCATAAATTGCATCCGGCCGTTTGGGACCCGAGGCATACGGATCTGGGGCGGGCGGACGCTGTCTTCAGACACGGACTGGCGGTACCTAAACGTGCGCCGGCTGTTCAACATGGTCGAGACGACCATCCTTGACGGGACCCAGTGGGCCGTGTTCGAGCCAAATGACGTGAAGCTCTGGGAAGGAGTGAAGCGCACCCTGAACGGGTTCCTGACGGGACTGTGGCGCGACGGTGCTCTCTTCGGGACGTCTGCGGACCAGGCCTTCTACGTGAAATGCGACGCGGAGACCAACCCGCCCCAGTCCATAGACGAGGGCAAACTCGTGGTAGAGGTCGGGATCGCTCCAGTGAAGCCCGCAGAGTTTGTCATTTTCCGAATCAGCCAACAAAAACAGGTCGCGTAAAGCGCACCTGAGGCAACCCCATAGGGAGCAAACACATGCCAATCGCTAACATCATCAAAGAAGATCCGCTTGTAGCAAACCACTTTTTCTTGGAAGTGGACGGGGAGGTAATAAGCCAACTGTCCGATGTGAGCGGCCTGGACGTCGAGCTCGAGGTGACCGACTTCCAGCAGCAGCTTCCCAACGGGCAGTACGCTCAGCGCAAAGCCTTCTCCAAAGCCAAGTGGACCGGGGAGCTGACCGTCAAGAGGCTCGCACCCCTGGACGCCACCCAAGACGCACTGTGGAAATGGTTCGAGAGCATCCGAAAGAAGGGCATGTCGATTTCGTCTGTCAATTCCGAACGAAAGAACGGTTCACTCGTAATCTACGACTCGGCCTTGAAGGAGGTAGCGCGTTGGAACTTTATGAACGCGTGGCCGTCGAAAATATCGACGGACTCCTTTACCGTTACGAGCAACGAGCCGGTCGCAGAGTCCGTAACCATCCAGTACGAGCAGTTGGATCGTGTGAAGTGATGAGAGGATGAGCGGGCTTCGCACCGAGTACGAGTTCGTGCTGCCCCGCGGCTACCTCGACCAGTCCGGTGAGCTCCACAAGCGCGGTACTATGCGGCTGGCCACGGCGAGGGACGAGCTCGAGCCGCTGCGCGACCCGACGATATCGTCGGCCGACGACCCTCGTCTTACGATCTTGGTGCTGGCGCGCGTCGTTAGGCGTCTCGGCTCCTTGGAGCTCGTGACGGCCCACGAAATAGAGGGACTGTTCGCCGCGGACCTTGCCTATCTCCAGGACTTCTACGGGGTGATCAACTTTGGCAGCCCGGCCGATATCGACGCCATGTTGGAGGCACAGGCGGAAATGGAGCGTTCGGTGGAGCACCGGGCACCCTCGGTGAGTGCCAAGGTGCCGGCGCTTGGAGGCGAGGCGCCGGTGGCGGCCAGCTTTTCGAGTATTGGGCCCGGAGGCGATGACCACGGCGACCCAGGGCCGCGTGTCTTTGCGCATACCGGGAGGAGGGCAGCTATCGAGGAGGTCCCGACGGGCGCTCGCTGAGGCCTCGCGGTGAAGCTGAGATGATGCAGTACCCGACCGAAGCGCTCTGGCAGGAGATCATGTACCTCGCTTACCATCTCCATTGGCCGCTGGACGAGCTCTTGGACTTGGAGCACGCTGACAGGGCGCGCCTGGTCCGGGGAGTGGCATCCCTCAACGCGCGTGCTTGGGAAATGGCCCGCAGCCAATGAGCGGGCATGCCAATGACTTCCGGGGCGTGGTCCCCGTTAGTTCTCATTTCCTCTTCGAGGTCGACGGGGCGCAGATAGGTGTCTTCGGAGAGGTCTCGGGTCTCGAGCTTCACGTGAGTGTTGAGGAATACCAGGAGGGCGGTGAGAACGGCTACGTGCACAAGTTCCCGGGCCGGATGACATGGCCTCATATCGTGATGAAGGCCGGCGTAACGAACAGCGATGCACTTTTCCAATGGGTCGCAAAGTCCTCTGGGGAGGGTTTCGCTGCCGCCGGCAACAAGCTGGCGCGTTGCACGGGTGCGATCACCGCTCTCGGTACCGACGGCAAGCGCCTGCGTGCATGGGATCTCGAGGGAGCGTTCCCGGTGCGCTGGAGCGGCCCAACCTTTAGCGCGGTCTCGACGGAAGCTCTCCAGGAGGAGCTCGAGGTAGCCCATCACGGCTTCAGGTCCAAGACTTTTAGCGGTACCTAGGCCACCGCCATGATGACAAATCCCAAACGATGGAGCGGAGCGACGATCCCGCCGGTCCGAGGAGAAGGAGAAGATCTGGACCAACAGCGGCTAGGGACCGAAGCCGAGCGGCCGTTGGCAAGTGGGGCGCGGGAGCGTTTCGATTACGCTCGGTGGGGCCGTGGCGGCCCGCACTCATGTTGGCCCAGGCTCGCTGGCGTGAGCACAGGGTCGTTGGCCGTTCGCACGAGCCGTTTCGTCGCGGTCGTTGGGCGTTCTCTGGCTGGTCGGCGGGCGCTCGGCCAGCGCCTCGGCTACCCCCTTGGGGTTGCGACCCTTCCCGTGCGGCCCCCCGAGGAGTACCTGCCGCTGGCTGGAGCACGCCGGCAATTCACGGTGTCGATCTCATCGGCCGAACGTCAAGCTCTAGGGTGGCGAGAGGTCGAGCGGCGCATGAAGGCGGGCCCGCTGGCGCGTCAAGGCCGCCGGCCAGCGCCCCCAGGCTTACCTAGCGCGAGTGCCCGTGGTGGTCAGTCGCGTATCGGGAAGGGTACGGGGCCGGCAGGAGTGGCCGAGCGGATGGCGAGCCAGCCGGTATTCGTGTCAAACCCACAAGAAGTGAGGGCGGCAGGGCGCATGTTCGCCGGCGAGCGTTCCAGTGTGGGCGCCAAGCCACTCGCCCACCCTCCACATGCGCGCCCTCGCCGTCACGGCACCTTTTGGCTGTCTCTCCCAGCCGTCTCGCTATCTGGGCCATATGGCCGGCGGGGTGCGGGGGCCCAAATGCTCGCATCAGCGCTCGGGTCGGTATCGGCCAATCGGCCGTTCGAGCTACGACTTCGAGGGGCACCTGTCTCTGCCAAGCGCCTGTGCGCGGCGCGCGCGGGTTCCAGTAATGGCCCCGAGATGACCGGGCAGCCCGGGAACGCTTTGGGGCATCATTCGAAGATCGTGTCGCAGTTGCGTGCCCGGCGGAAGGGCAGGGCGGGCGCGCCACGACACGAAAGCGTCGCTCAGCCTCAGGCATCACCCTTTGGTGCGCAAGAAGGCATCGGTTACCAGGCAAGGACCCCCAGTCCGGCGGGCGAGCGGAGCCGCGATGGCGGGTCGGGCCGTTCTCGCGGACTGCCACCACCAGGGAACCGAACCCAGACCATGCTCCTGCACGTTTCCGCCGGGGACATACCTTTCGGCGAGGGTCTGGCGACATCGCACTCTGGCACGCGGCGACGACCAGCACCGCAGTTCGGCAGTTCGTTCCCCGCCAAGGAGGTGCCGAGAGGGTCGTCCCGGCACCCAGGGACCAAAGGGCAACCGAGGGACGTGGTTGCTCGCGAGCGGCGATCAGGCGCATCGAGGCTCGACTCCCTTGAGAAACCTGCCTCTCCTCACACTCGCCCTGAGGTCGGGCGCTTGTTGACGAAACCCGCAGCGCTAGTTGCCCCGGTTCACGCCGGGGTAAGCGTGAGGAGCGGGCCCGAAAGGTCAGTGGCCCACGCCGGTGCCAGGCAGGCGGAGGCGCCTACTCGGCAGATGGGCCGGGCATTGCCGGCCACTGGCAGCGACCTGGAGCGCCACGGGCTGGCGCGGCAAGCCGCCCGCCGGCCACGTTCTCGGCCAGGGGAGGTTGGCCAACGCATGTCTCAGCGGCGGGCCGCCCAAAGTTTCCACCTTTCGCTCTCAGCGGTCGGGCCGCTAACTTTGGCAGCCGGTCACGGAGTAAGGCCTGCTCGGCGGTCGTCTCGGTTCGTTGAGGCCCGAGCGAGCGAGGCTTCGGTGCCAACCAGGAGGACCGGCGGTGCAATCTCCTTATGGCGGGCCGCCTCGCAAAAAGCCATCTTCGGGGCTCAGGCTGGGGAACTGCGTCCCTTGGCACGCAGTTCCAGGCGGGCACGAGAGTTTCCGAAGCGCTCGCCTGCGAGCCCTCCGGGCCTTCGCCGCCGGCGCTCCGCTGGTGTGCCTCCATACGGCGGCGCCGTTTCACGATGGGCGCTTGGGGTTTCCGCTCTACCGGAGGACGGTCCGCGCAAGGCGGCAGTCACGGCCCATCGGGTTTCAATGAGACACCCTCACGGGGACCGCGCGGCCGAAGTCATTGCGCGTGGTGCTAGGTGGTCGGCCACTGCCAGCATGGCCCGTGCCGAGATCCCGGGCACCCCGGTGCCCTCCAGGGCCATGCTGGCAGGCCGCGGGCCCGCCGGTGCCACCATCCGGCCGGGCGTCGCTACCATCACGCCGGCCGCTACCATCAAGCCCTCCGGGACCAAAGTCCAGCCCTCCGGACTCCCCTTCCGGCGTGCCGGCATCCCAAGGTCGTCATCGCCTCGCTCGGTGGCCTCTCCCATTGGTCCCATCGGCGTACCATCGCGGACCGCTGGAACGCTCACGTTCGGCACCGCCGGGCTCCCCGTCGCTGCCAACGGGCCAGCGCCGGCCAACACGGCAGAACGGCAGATCCGCCCGAAGATGGAGATTGCCAAGGACAGTTCAGGTCTCTCCGGGGGGCAGGCCCTCGGCGCCACCCCGCCCTCCTCCCCCGTCGCCGGGGCGATGTTCGAGCGGAGCGCAAGCATGGAACTGGCTGCTACGCGCTTGCCGGGTATGAGCCTCGCCGCCAGTGAAGCGCCCAAGACGATGGGCGCCACGAGTTGGGCCTCACAGGGCCCTGGCCCTTCGCGGCCCGGGCCGCGTACCCTTCGCCCTCTTGGCCCTGAACTGGCAGAGCAACTTGACCAACTTGCCGACTCCCTGGACGAGCGCAACCTAGCCAGCCTCGAGAGGCGCGGCCTCCATCTTCAAGCGGAGGTGTTCTAGAAATGACTGCGAACGCACAAAAAGCTTTCCTTCAGCCCGAAAAGGGCGAGAAGATCCCATGCCTGTTCAACCCGACCGAGCTCAGCTTCAGCCGTGCCAACTCTTGGGCCGCCCCTGAGATGCCGGGCAAAGGGGTGCCGACGCTCAACTACACCGGCGCGCAATCGGGCTCGATGACGCTTCGGCTCTTCTTTGATACGACAGACGACGGCAATCCCGTGACCACCTACACCGACCAGTTGCTCGGCCTCATGGAGGTCGACTCCTCCCTGCCTGGGACCAACGAGAACACCAACAATGCCCGCCCTCCCTGGGTGCAGTTCAACTGGGGGAGCATGCACTCATTCAAGGCAGTGGTGTCCTCGGCGTCGGTGAGCTTCACCTACTTCTCGAGCCAGGGGACGCCCCTGCGGGCAACGGTGGACCTTACGCTTACCCAGTACGAGGACGGCAAGGTCTTCGGGCCGCAAAACCCGACCTCAGGGACCCCTCACCCGCAGCGTGCCCACCGTGTCCAGCCCGGCGAGACGCTCGACCGCATAGCCGCAACGCACTACGGGAGCCCAACCAATTGGAGGGCGATCGCCGAGATTAACGGGATCGAGGACCCCCTCGCCCTAAAACCGGGACGCGTCCTCGCGATCCCCGAGCTCATCTGAGCTCCTTCAGGACGACCAACCATGCCAGCGCTTACCCTCGCCCCCAACATCACCCTCGACGGGTCCGGCCTCTCTGAGAAGTGGCAGGATGCACTGCTTGAGGCCAAAGTGGAGCTCGAGGTGCAGGCACCGGGGCGAGCGACCCTGCGCTTCAGCGATCCCGGTTACGTGCTCGCAAAGTCTGGCCCAGTCCGCCTGGGCGCAGCGCTGGTGGTGGGGGTCCCTCAGGCTGGAACGCTGATCAGCGCGGAAGTGACCGCAGTCGGCGTCGAGCAAAGGCAGGGGGAAAACCCCGAGCTCGTGCTGACGGCGCTCGACAAGAGCCACCGCATGGCTCGCGGTTCGCAGGTGCAGACATACCTCAACGTGCCCTACTCGGCCATAGTCTCGCAGCTGGCGAGCGGGTATGGCCTGACCGCGTCGACAGATGCCACCAGCGCAACGTTCGAGTACGTTCTGCAGGTTAGTTCGGACCTCACGTTCTTGTCCGAAATGGCCGACCGGAGCGGCTTCAACTGGTGGGTCGAGGGAACGACCCTATACTTCAAGCAACCGGCGGCTGGGCAGTCCATCGAACTGGGGCTCGGGGACACGCTCAGGTGCTTTTCCGTCCAGGCCACCGGGTACACGCCTGGGAGCGCCCAGGTCTACGGGTGGGACCGGGACAAGCAGCAACAGCTCAGCGCTACCGCCAGCTCGCGTTCCCTCTCGCCCAGCTCGGACTTCGTCGACAAAGTCTCTAGGCCAGATGGGGCCTTCGGTCGGGCGACGTTGGTCAGCGCCGGCATGTCGGGCCAGAGCCAGGACGAGGTCGAGGCGCTGAGCAAGGCGCTTTTCGATCTGGCGGCCTCGACTTCGGTGCGCGCGACGGGACTGGCCGAGGTTACGGCCGGCATCAAGCTTGGGACCTCAGTAAAGGTAACCGACGCCGGGCCGCTCGCTGGCACCTACCCGGTCACTCGGGTCGAGCACACTTACATGCCAGGTCGCGGCTTCCTGACCAAGTTTTGGTCAGGAGGGGCTGGCCGTGCCAGGAACCAAGGGCCCTCTCGCTACCCCGCCCTCCAAGGCCCGGCCACCTACCACCCAGGCCTCGTTGTGGGTGAGGTCACGAGCGTGAACGACCCGAACCAGATGGGCCGCGTCAAGGTCAGGTTCCCGGGCCTCGACCAGAGCCAGGAGAGCGCCTGGGGCCGCGTCCTATCCCTCGGGGGTGGCAATAACAGAGGTGCCGTCGTGATCCCCGAGGTCGGCGATGAAGTGCTGGTGGGCTTCGAGCACGGCGACCCGCGCCAGCCCGTCGTCCTCGGAGGGCTCTTTGGTTCCAAGCTGACGATCCCCAATTGGCCGGTGAAGGAAGGCAAAGTCCAGTCGCGACGGTTCACTTCGCGTCTCGGGCACTTGGTCGAGATGTCAGACGGTGAGGACAACTCTGACCAGTATTTCATGGTCCAGCTCGCTGGGCAGGAGCAGACGCTGAAGATCAGCAAGCAGGAGACCACGCTCTCGGTGCCGGGCGGCCAGGCAGTCACGCTGAAGGCTGGCGACACTCAAGTGGCCTTTTCCACTAGTGGTGACGTCACGGTAAAGGGCCAGAACATAACGATCGACGCGCAGCAGAGCCTGAAGCTGAATGGCATGGACGTCAATGTTTCGGCCCAGGCCCAGCTGCAGCTGCAGGGCCAGAGCCAGGCGAGCATGAAGGGCGCCGTGCTGCAGCTGGAAAGCGAGGGGCCGGCCAGCCTCAAGGGCGCGATAGTCCAGATCAACTGAAGCGAGGGAAGACACATGCCAGAGACCGAGAGCGCACTTGTAAAAAAAGGGGGGCTTGCACCGGTTCGCGCACCGGTCCGCCTACCGGCACGGGCGCCGAGCGGCGGAGCGCGCCAACCGGCCCAGACCGAACCGTGGGCCGCCTCGCTCGCCTCCTTTGTGGGGCGCGGGTTTTCTTTCCCGATGAGAGTTGACCAAGACGGGAGCATCGGCCTGACGCGGGGCACAGAGAACCTCGATGCGTCGGTGCGCGTCATACTCTCGACGGCCCCCGGCGAGCGCCTGATGCGCCCGCAGTTCGGGTGCCGGATCTGGGACCTGCTTTTCGAGCCGGTCAACTTCAACACGCTAGGGCTCATGGACCAAGCTGTCCGTGACGCGATCCTGCAGTGGGAGCCGCGGGTGGACGTGACTGAGGTCGAGTGCGCACCTGATCCCCAGGACCCCTACCTCGTGCACATACGGATCGCCTACCGCGTGCGCGACACCAACGACCGCCGCAACCTCGTCTACCCGTTTTACGTAATACCGAGGGAGGGGTAGGTGTCACTCCAAGCTCCCAATCTGGACGACCGTCGCTTCCAGGACATCGTCGACGAGACCAAGCTCCTCATACCCAAGTACTGCCCTGAATGGACGAGCCACAACCTTTCGGACCCTGGCGTCGCCTTGATCGAACTGTTCGCCTGGATGAGCGACGCACTCCTTTACCGAATGAACCAGGTACCCGAGCGCTTTTATGCGAAGTTCTTGGAACTGATGGGCATCGCGCCCTATCCTCCGACTGCGGCGCGCGCCAACCTCACCTTCTGGCTTTCGACCGTGCTCGACCATCCTGTTGCTGTCAAGCGGGGCACGCAGGTCGGGGCTTCGGGTGGTGCCACGACCGAAGTCTGTTTCGAGACGGTTGAAGATCTTGTCATCTCCCCGCCGGAACTGATAGCGGCGCGCGCCGGCCACGGCGGCGCTGGGACCAGTGCGCTCGAAGACGTCTGGGACGACCTACGGTTCCCTGGCTCGGCGCTGCGCTGCTTCAGGTCTTTCCCAAAGCCACAACCCGGCGACTCCCTTTACCTCGGGTTCGGCGCGAGCCTCGCCGGCACGGTGCTCCGCCTGCGTTTCCGGGCCACCAACCCGGCCGGCATCGGCATCTACCCGTCGCGCCCACCGCTCACCTGGGAGGCTTGGTCGGGGGAGGCTTGGGTGACGGTCCCCGTGTACACGGACACGACAGGGGGCTTGAACCGTGACGGTGAGGTCGTCTTGCTCTTCCCCCTTGCCCACGAAGCGCTCGCGCTCGGCAATACGCGTGCCTATTGGGCGAGGGTCGTCATGACTGGGACTGCGCCTGGGGAGCCGACGTACCAGGCGTCACCTGAGGTCAGCTCGATCGTCGCGGAGGCGCTCGGAGGTACCGCCCGTGCCGAGCACTCGGTCGAGTACGGGCCCGAGAGCCTCGGGAGGTCGAATGGCATCCCCGGTCAGTCCTTCTCGCTCGCACACCCCCCAGTGCTCCCCCGGCGCGACGGTGAGGCCGTCCAGGTCTCTTACGCAAACGTCGTCGAAGAGTGGGAGGAAGTGGACGACTTCAGCGCGTCGGGCCCGGGCGACCTGCACTTCGTAGTGGAGGACGGCTCGGGGACCGTGCACTTCGGGCCCAACGTCCGCTACCCAGACGGGACTTGGCGCCAGCATGGAGCGGTGCCACCGGCTGGGGCCGAGGTCATAATGCCTACCTATCGCCACGGCGGAGGTTCGGGAGGCAATGTGGGCGCGGGAACGCTAACGAGCTTGCGCAGCACGGTCGCCTTTGTGGACCGCGTCACCAATATCGAGCCAGCTTCTGGCGGTGCGGACGCGGAACCCGTAGCGGAGGCAAAAAAGCGGGGCCCGCTTTGCTTGCGGACGAGCGAACGTGCGGTAACGCCGAGGGACTTCGAGCGCCTGGTCATAGAATCCTCCACTGAAGTCGCCCGGGTCCGCTGCCTAGGCCCTGCCAAGGTGGGGGGCCCAGTTCGCCTCCTCGTCGTACCGAGGGTCCGCCGCTCCCCCGATAGCCAGGCCATAGACGACTTCGCTCTGTCCGACGGCCTCGTCGAGCGGGTCGCGAAATACCTCGAGCCACGCCGGTTGCTCGGGGCTACGGTCGAGATCTCGACTCCCTACTATCAGGGCGTCACGGTGGCTACCCACCTCCATGCCTCGCCGACCGCAAGCGACCAGGTCATGGCGCGGATCCGATCGGACGCGCTGGAAGTCCTTTACTCCTGGGTCAACCCGCTCGTGGGGGGCTTCGACGGCGAGGGGTGGCCCTGGGACACTGACCTGAACGCCGCATCCCTCACCGAGCTGCTCGAGCGGCTGCCTGGGGTGGAACGGGTGGACGAAGTGCTCCTCTTCGAGTGCGACCTGCGTTGCGGTGAGCGCTATGGGCAGGCCAAGCAGGTGCTGCGCCTCGACGAACGCAGTTTGTTCCTCTCGGCCCCCCGCCCCTCGCCAGTCCTAGGAGACGAGGCGATTAATGTGCCACACCGGGCCTCGCCGAGCCACAGCGTTGTGGTGGTCAAGTGAGCCTGGTCCCCGCCGCGCTTCGCCGGTCGGACTGGCTGGTTGGTCAGCTCCCCGTGGGGATGCTCGACGACAGTTTCTTTTACCGGTTCGCTTCGATCTTCCAGGAGGAGGCCGCCTCCTACGTAGACGGGATCGACAACCTGGGCCACGTTGTGGACCCCGCGCTTGCGCCGCCCGGAATGGTGCGGTTCCTCGCTTCTTGGCTCGCACTTCCCTCCCTTGACCCGTCTCTCGATGATCTATACCAGCGCCGCCTGGTAAAGGCAGCAGCGGGGCTCCGGTGGTGGAGGGGTACTCGCCGGGGGCTCATGGGGCTCCTCGAACTGCTCACGGGCGGGGCGGTCGAAGTCGTTGACAATGGAGGGATCTTCGGTCAAGGTGGAGCTGAAGAGTGCTCTCCTTGGGTGCGGGTACGGGTCGAGACCAGTGGCTGGCTCTCAGACGCCGACCTCCTCGAGGTAGTGAGGGACGAAGTCCCGGCCAACGCGAGCCTGGAGCTCTTCGTTGGGGAGCGCCAGCTATGGCCTTCCGAAAAAGCGCGGGAGGGGTGGTGAAGGTGGCCATAGAGGTCATGTGCCCGACTTGCAATACGGTTGGCCATTTCGACGAGGTAGAGCGCGACGCGGATTGTTTTTGCCAGACTTGCGACTACCCGTTGTTCTGGGCGCGGCCGCGGCATACGGGCCCGGGTGCCGTTCCGGCGGCGTCGCCCGCAGAGCTGCCTGAAGGAGGCAGGCGCCGCCTCCCCGGGACCGAGGGCTGGGCCATATCGGAACAACTCGTCTGCCCGAGGTGCTTTGAACCGAACCTCACAACCGAAGGTTTCTGCGTGCGCTGCGGGGCAGACTTGCACCCGCGCCCGCCGGCGCCGGTCTACCTGCCACCCCCGCCCGTCCCCCGGCCGGTGCCAGTCCAGCCGGTCCTCGTCCCCTCCCAGCGCCGGCACTGGTGGCCTTGGGTGGCGGCCGCTTGCTTGGTCGTCATCGGCCTTGTTGCATGGCTCTTGGTCGCTTACGCTTGACGAAGATGGAACGGAGGTCGGGTAGATGACCGGGAACGACCTATCTCTCTCCCGCGAGCAGCGCGATAAGGTGCCTCGCGCCGGCGCACTCGGGCGCCAGCGCGCACCGATGGGCCTGGCGGGAGGGCTCGCCGGAGTGGCGATGGACCTGCAGCGAAAAGCTGGCAACGCGGCCACCACGCGGCTCCTTTCTGCGGGGCAGGCAAAGTTGGCCGTGAGCCCGGCCGGGGACCGCTACGAGCGCGAGGCAGACGCCATCGCGGCGGAAGTGGTCGCGCGCTTGGGTGCCGGTGCCGGTGCCCCGAGCTCTCCCCTCGGCAATGCGGCTGGAGACGAACAAGCTGCGGGGCCGGTATCGGTAATGGCGCGCCGCGGCCCGAGAGCGCTTGGTGAGCCAATCGGCGAAGGGGGCGGAGAATTGTCAGGCGCCGAAGAAGCGAGGCTCAACGCCGCTCGGCGTGGCGGCTCTCAACTCCCCCCCGCACTTCGGCGTTCGATGGAAGGGGCGTTCGGAGCTGACTTCAGCGCGGTGCGGGTGCACTCAGGCGAAGAGGCAGCCTCCTTGAACGAAAGTGTGGGCGCGCTGGCCTTCACGGTCGGTTCCGACATCTTCCTTGGGCGTCCCGCTCCTGGGTTTTCCACTCCTTCTGGCCAGTCGCTGTTGGCCCACGAGCTGGCCCACACCGTCCAGCAGGGTGCGTCGCCGGCGCGCCGGGTGGCCGCTAAGTCCGAGCCCGTTGAAGGGCCGGGGGCCTGCTGAGGGCCCTTTCGGTCCGGGGCGCCGAAGGCGCCTTGGGACGGACCGACGTCGCAGGCGTTAGCAGCGGTGCCGGGAGGACCTTGGGGCCGTACGCAGAGCTGAGCCTGGCTATTAGGAAAAGTGCCAAGGCTGCAAAGACGAGTACGGTCAGGACCAGAGCGAGTGCCCTCATTGACCACTCTGGCAGCCAAGGTCTTTGGACGAAAGTCGCTTGGGTGACAGCCGGCGCGCCGCTAGCCCTCGCTTGCAGGATGAAGGGGTAGCGGCGAGGTATCCCCGCCACCGGGCGAGCGTGGCCCACTCGGGCGCGCACGGTAGCCGTGGCGCCGGGTGGGAGGCTCAGTTCCCCAGTGGCGAAGCTGGCATGGACGCCGGCTCGGCTCGAGGCAGAAAGCTCGATTATCTGCGCTTCGCGGGTGCGGTTTTGGACGCTGACATCGAAGCGTGCCCGCCTCGTGCCGAGGACCTGGTCGGGAGCCGACAGCACGACCGTGGCGGTAGCGGATATTCGTAAGTAGACGTGGGCTGACGCGGGGCTGGCGACGGGTTCCCCACTTCGGGGGCCCAGGGCAGTTGCCCGCAGGGCCAAGGGAATGAGGCACGGCGGGTAGCCCGCTGGCAGCAGGAGCGTGAGGTTCGCATTTCGCGTCTCGCCAGGCGCCAACGGTCCGACGATCAGTGGCAGGCTTACCCAGCCTGGGGCGAGGCCGGCGAGGTCGACCTTGGCCCTTACCCAGGCTGGAGAGTCGTTGCGGACCGCGAGAGGTAATCGCGTCGGCTCACCGGCCACTACCTCTACCGTTGGCTCGAAGCCGAGAGCGAGCGCTGGCCAGTCCCCCGCTGGCGCGCGTTCGAGCGAAACCGGCTGGCTCGCGCCGGTCCCGAAGCTGGCGCCAGGCCGGGAGCCGGGGTCTCTGACTACGCCCGAGTCGGTGGTGCTCCGGGTGACGTAGTTGCTCATGACGTCGGGACGGAAGTGCTCGTGGTGGAACTGGTGGTAGTAGTCGTAGTCGTAGTCGTAGTCGTAGTCGTCGGCGCAGTCGTCGTCGGCGCAGTCGTAGCCGTGGTGCCCGTTGTGGTGGAACCGGTCGTTGTCGGCGCAGTCGTCGTCGGCGCGGTAGTCGTGGGCGCGGAAGTCGTGGGCGCCGTCGTCGTGGGCGCGGTAGTCGTGGGCGCGGTAGTCGTGGGCGCGGTCGTCGTGGGCGCGGTCGTCGTCGGCGCGGTCGTCGTGGGCGCGGTAGTCGTGGGCGGTGTAGAGCTAGTCGTGTTGGGGATGGGCACGGCCGGCGGCGTTGCCTGGTGCGTTGTAGTGGGGCTGGGGGCAGTAGTCGAAGTGGGCGTCGCGGCGGTCGCCGCTGTTGTGGTCGAGCCAGCCCGCGATGTCGTAGTGGAGGGAGCACGTGTCGCCGGTGGGCCGGTCGTGGTCGGCTCAGGTCGGGACGTGGGTTTGGTACTGGTACTGGTACTGGGTGTAGGTGTGGGTGTGGCCCGTGGCAGCGTTGTGGTGGGGCGCGCTGGGGAAGTCGGCTTTTTGGGGGGGGCGTTGGTCGTCGTAGTCGTCGAGGAGGCCGGCTTAGTTACAACCTGGTCATAGCGGAGCCGCTCTCCCGCGCTCAGGGTTACGACGGCGGCTATCGGGATGGTGCCGGGACGAGCGAAGCTCAGGGTATAGGTACCAGGTGCTACGCCGTCCACCTCGTATGCGCCGGGCTGGGGGATATTTGCCGAAGTGACCGTGTAGCTCGTCGTGCCCGACGCAAGGGACACCGTGACCTGGCCGACACCGTTGCCGGACGCGTCGTCGACCGTCCCGTAGACGACGGCCGTCGCGAGTTGCATCGTCACGTCGAGCGGGTCGGCGTACGAGATGGCGGCGTGGCGCGCTCCCCCACTCGGTGGCGGTGCGCCGAGGACCACCTGGCGCGTGACGGTCTGGAGGCCGGGACGTGAGAAGGTCACCTGGTAGGTGCCGGGTACCGCGAGACCGTTTAGTTGGTAGCTGCCGAGCGCCAGAGGAGCTGAGCCATCGTGGCTCGGGATGCTCCCGGCTTTGCCACCTGCACCCTTGCCGGCGATGACGCTCACGGTTGTGGTTGAGATGGAGAGCTGGCCGTCGGTGACCGTAACGTTGACACCTCCGGCAGGGCCGCCGCCAGCGAGGCCGACTTTTCCACTGATGCTCCCGGTTGCCGGGATGAGGACGACGGACTGGCCCCGGAAGTGCTCGCCCTTTTTTAGCTGGACCGTCACCGTCTGGCTCGCGTAGCCGGGCGCAGTGACCACGATGGTGAAGGTCCCGGGGGTCGGAAGGTTGCGGAGCACGAACGTTCCAACCCTGCCTCGGGACAATGAGACCGTCGAGGAGGTGATCGGGCCGCCGGCAGTTGCTGCCGTAGCGCTCACCGTCACGCTCCCGAGCGGCCCGGAGGTCGACGAGACCTTGCCGGCGATACTGCCGTCGCCGGGCTGTAGGAAAAGGGTCACTCCGGTGTCGTTTTCCCCGCTCGCGAGCGTGACGCGCTCGTTTGTGGCCGCGTAGCCGGGTTTGGTCACTACCAGCTCGTAGCTTGCGGGCGTGGGAACGTTGGCAAGGACGAAATTGCCCGCCGCGTCGGTCGATGTCCAGCTAACCGTGGCTGGCTGTGGCCCGCCGCTTTCGACCCGCACCGTCGCCGCGCCCGGCGATGGCCCGCTTACCACTCCCGAGATCGTGGCCGGAAGGCCGAAGACGGTGGCGTCGATACCCGACAGCGTTTGCCTCGAAGAGACAACGACCGGGCTGGCACCGCCGGGCGTCGAGCTGTCGGGGTACCAAAGGGGCGAAAACCCAGCACCCTGGAACTCGACCTTGTAGGGGCCCGGCGCCAAGCCGGCGAAACTGTAGTGCCCTTGCTGGTTGGTCGCCGCTGACGCGAGCGGCATGGTCAAGTCCGCCGCCTCGTAGAGGTCGACGGTCACGCCGCCGACCCCCTGGGACGACGCCAGGGTTATGTCACCAGCGAGCGAGCCGGCGCCGGTCCCGCCCGAAGCCCCGGACTGCGCGCTGGTGCTCGCCTGGAGAGCCTGCATCACCGCGTTGGAATCGTTGGCCGATGCAGTACCGAGCTGGGAAAGCGTAACGGTGAGGACGGCGGCGAACACCGTCGCCGCGGCCAAGAACCCGATGAGCGCCAGGTGCCCGCGCGTGAGCCAGGGCCTTTGCACGAACGACCCGAAGCTTTGGGCACTCGTGCCGTTTCGCGCCCCGCCCACGACTTGGACCGAGAGCGGCCTCACCTTGGGGCTGCCGACCCATGGGCGAGCGGCTGAAAGCCCGATCTTGACGGCCTTCGTGTCCCCTGGGTCGAGGTGGAGCACGGGTGGCCAAAACGTGAAGCCCACTTTGGCCTCGTCATCTGTAGCTGCAAGTTCGACGTCTTCGGTCGTGTTGCCGGCGTTGGCCACGAGGGCGACGAGAGAGGCCCGCCTGCCCGCCGAGACGCTCGCAGGGTCGAGCTTCAAGCTGATGGCCGGCTGGGCGGGCACCTCCAAGTCGAGGTCCACGATCTGGGCCGACCAGGGGGCGGTCAGCTCCTTCACTTCGACGCTCACACGTCGCGAGCCTGCTGGCGAACCCTTGGGGAAATTGACTGCCAGTAAGGCGGTGCCCGTCGACGCGGGGAAGAGGGAGAGCTTCTCCTTGTCCAAGCGTGCCCATTGGCTGTCCGCCCCTAGGACCCGCAGGCTGTGACCGCTGATCAGTTCTTCGGTGTTGAAGACCTGGATCGTGAAAACGACGGCTTGACCGGGAGTCGCCGTGGCAGAACGCGGGCTCGCCTCCACCCTCACGGTCGGCGCCTTCCATAACTGGCACCGGCCGAGTGCAGCTTCCGAGGGTCGTGGCAGCAGGCGTAGGTCATGGCCGGGTCCTGAGGGACACGTCCTGGCGGCTAACTTTGCCGGGGCGCAGCTGGACGAGGGCGGTCTCGCTCGTGTAGCCGGGAAGGGAAAAGGTGACCGAATAGGTGCCCGCCGACAGCTCGGCGAGGGAGTAATTGCCCTCAGGCGTAGTCGTCGTCTGGACCGTGGTGGGCCCGTCGGTGATGACGACGTTGACGCCCGCCAAGTCCCCCCCTGTCCTCGCGTTTACGACACGGCCGGAGATCTGGCCGAGGGCGCCCGGCAGGGTGACGTCGACCCCTCTTGCGAGGCCTCTGGAACCGAGCGCTACCCCCACCGTCTCGCTCGCGTAGCCTGGACGGGAGAAGGTGAGCGCGTAGGTCCCGGGGGTTGGCAAACCAGAAAGGGTGTAAGTGCCGACGTATCCTGCTGTCAACGTCTCCGTGGTGACAGGGTTGGCCTGGCCCCCGACCGTGACTGCGACGCCGCCGAGTGGCTGACCGTTGGGGCCAAACACGCGCCCCGAGACGGTACCCGCGCCGCCTGCCAAGGCCACGTGCAGTTTCGTGATCGCACGACCAGGGCCGAGGTCCACAGCCTCTGTGTCGGTGCCATAGCCGGCCTTGGTGAAGGTAAGTAGGTAAGTTGCGGGGGTCGGTAGGCCGGTCAAGGAGAACGTGCCAACGGGCCCGGCCGTCGGAGTGATCGCACTGAAGCTGTTGCCGCCAGCGCTCGCGCTCACGTTCACGCCTCCGAGGGGCTTGCCACCGTCGCTCACGGTGCCCTCGATCTTCCCCGCGTTGGCTTGAAGCTGGACAGTGTTGGCGACGGCGGCCTGGCCGCCACCCACGTAGACCTGTTCAGAGGCCTGCAGGAATTGGCGTGAGCGGAACGTGAGCTCGTAGGTGGCCGGTGAGGCGAGGTGCGCGAAGCTGAACGTCCCGCTGGCGCCAGCCCTGGCGGAAAGGGCGTGACCTGCATGGCCCCGGGCGATGGCACCGTAGCTGCCCCCCTGGGCGGGCGAAGTCGCGCTTGGGGGGACAGCGCTCACGGCGACGGCCGTCACCTGCACCGGTGGCGACGGGAGCTCGCCGGTCATGACCTGGCCCTTGATGCTGCCGGGAAGGCCGTGGACGACGACGTCCACGTTTTGCAGCGTGCTTTCTGCGCCGACTTCGACGACTCGCGCGGCCCGCTCCCTGGAGGCACCGCCGTACCAGATGGTCTTGAAGCCCGGGGCGCTGAAAGAAACCTTGTAGTGCCCGGGGAACAGGCCGGCGACTTGATAGGAGCCGTTCGCCTGCGTGGCGGCCGTGGCCGGTGCGCCGCCGCCCGGGCCGAGCTCCACCGCCTGGACCGTGAGCCTGCCGACGCCGCCTGGTTGGCCGGGAGACGTGACCGTGCCGCTTATCGATCCAGCGGCACCGAGCGGGGCGAAGTCCTTCGGCGCGAAGCCCGCGACGGGCGCGCCACCGCCGGCTCGAGACGGGCCCGAGGAAAGGGGCGCGAAGAACGAGAGGGGTGCCGACTTGGCGAGGGGCTGTTCGGCGAGCACTGACTTCAGGCCGAAGGAGAAGATGGCGGCCCAAAGCACGACGATGGCCGCGAGGATGCAGGCCGTCGCGAGGCCGCGCGACACCCTTGGGTGCTGGGTGTAGGTTGCCTGGGCCTCTCGAGAGATAGCTGTGACCCTGGCGCCGACCCGTGCGTCCCGTGGTGGGGCACCAGCCACGTTGGCCGAGACGCTGACCTGGCGGGCGCGTTCAGAGCCGAAGAGCTGTCGCGGAGCCCGGACGTTGAGCGTGGCCTCGCCCACGGCCCCGGGCTTTACGAAGAGCTTGCCCGGATGGAACGAGAGGTGGAGGGCGCGCTCTGGATCGGTTGCCGAGAGCGATACCTCGAGCGCGATGTTGCCCTCGTTCGCGCAATGGACCGCGAAGCTGCCTTTGCGGTGCCCGCGCCTCGTCGATGGCGTTAGCGTCAAGGAGGCACATACCGCAGCTGCGACGTCGATTTGGACCGGGCGCTCGATGCCGTCTTCGGGTAGCACGGCCGAGCGGAGATGGACGGTGGCTTGGTGGCGGCCGGCGGGGAAGTCCTTTGGCAGCACGACACGCAGGCTCAAGGTGCCGCTCGTACCAGGGAAGAGCGAGAGCGAAGCCGGGGTGCTGGAGACCGTTGCCCCGGGCAACCCCGCAACGGTGGCCGAGATGGCGTCGATTACCGGAGATGTATTTGCGAGACCGACGCAAAGTACGAACGGCTGCGCCGGCGAAGCCGTGAGCTCGCTTTGGTCCAGGTCTGCGCGCACGCCAGGTTGCCCCTAGTCGCCACCGGGTTGCAGCGAAGTGCCGGGCGCGGGGGCCCGCCCTTCCATCGTGAGGGCCCCGTTGCTCCTCCGGCGGCGGAGCAACGCTAGGTCGCCTGCCTCTCGCTCCTTGTCCTTCAGGGGCCAGGTTTCCCCTTCCCGGAGCAGCGGTTTCGCCGCCACTGATACGGATTCGGCCGGTGGGGCGGCGGGAAGCCACTCGAACACCGCGACCGGGAGGGTCACCACCACCTGCAGGCCCGGCTTGAGCTGCCCGTCGAGCGAGGACCAGAACTCCCCCGGGACGCGCGCTTCTTCGTTCGCAAGCGCGAGCCTCACGAACGGCGCGCCCGCGAGGGCGGAAGGCATCACGCTTCCGGGGAAGGTCGAGTTGGACAGGACGCACCGAAGGACGCTGCCGAGCAGTTGGTGCTCGTCGCGCTCCTCGGCCGCCCACGCGGTCACCAGGTAACGGAGATCCACCACGGGGTCCGTTGGGCGGCGCAGGACGCGCTGGCCGTCGGTCCATTGCTGGCCCAAGCCCGTGCTCGACAGGCCCTGGTTGCGGCGGACGTCCCAGAGGAAGATATTGACCGTCGGGCGGGTGATGGCTGCTCCCCAGGCCCGGGCGGGCGCGGCAAACGAGATGTCGGCCACCGCCTCGGGAAGGGGAACAGCGAGGCGGAATAGAGCTTCGATTGCTTCGTCGACGAACTGGATCAATAGGGCCCCAAAACTGAAAACTTTTGGTGATCCTAGCGTGGGCCTTGCCACCCCGGGCACGCGTTCTTGGTTGACTGGACGGGTGAGCTCGGTCCCTCGGCTAAATGCACCCGAATGTCGCGAAGGCCCGCCGTGGGCCGTACTGGCAGATGTCTTGTTGCGCCGGGCGGCGCTTGTCGCTCGGGTTGGCTTGGACCACAGGCCGGACCCTCTGGCCGGCTTGAAGGTTGACGACGATGACTTGGGCCGGTTACTAAACGAGCTCCCGGGTCTTGGTGGCGCCGACAGGTCGATTATCGACGCGATAGACGCAGAGGCGCGCCCGGGTATCGAAGCGGCGCGTGAAAGATTTCGTTCGCACATTTCTGGTACCGACGCGTTTTTCGCGATTGCCCGTTTCGCGCAATTGACGCCGCTTGAGTCCGAAGTCTTCGCGGTCGCGTGCGCGGTGGAGCTCGACCCCCGCCGCCAGCGCTTGGTCGGCTACTTGAACGACGACGTGAGCCAGCGTCGCGTGACGCTATTTACGCTTGCCCTCCTCTTTCCCGAACACCCCGCCGTAACCCTCGCGGCCGGGCCGGGAGGAGGCCTTCGCCGCGCCGCCCTCGTCGCCGCTCCCGAGCCCGGACCGCTTGGCTCGGTAGCGGTCGCGCCTTCCCCGACGGTCATGTGGTGGCTCGCCGGCGACAGGGCCCGTGACGCGGAGCTCCCGGTCGGGGTAGAGGCGCTCGGTCCCGCGGCAGCAGGGGAAGCCGGGGCCGATCTTCCTAAGCACCGGGCGGCCGGCGCGCGGTGCCTCGTCCTCGTACCCGGGCCTGACCGAGCCCGGAGAAGACAAGCGGCACTGGAGTCGATCGGGGAGCTTCTCGCCGCTCCCCTCCCCGATGGCCCAGCCGGGTGGGACGCCCTTGTGCGCCAGGCGACGCTCGAACAGCGCGGCGTGCTGGTCGAGCTCGCGGGGCCTTTGCCGAAGGACGCGGGCGAACGTATCGCCAAGGCCAGCCACCTCTCCTGGGCCCTGGCGAGCCAGGAGGAGCTGCCCCTCGACTGCTTGCCTCAGATCCCCTGGCGGGAGGTAGCCGTTGCGCCCGCCCAGGCCACGGCGCTCGAGCTCGAGGCTGCGCTCGCCGGGCAAGCCGAGGGGGCCCCATGGCTCGCCCTCAGCGCGGAACAGCTCGAGCTGGTCCGCCGGGCAGTCCCGGGCACAGGCGGCCCGGCCGCCGCCGCCCGGCGTCTTTCGGCCGGCCACATCAGCACTTTCGCGCCCCGCACCCGCCCGTCGCGCTCTTGGGGGGACTTGGTGCTCGACCCTCTGCGCACCGAACGGCTCCGCGAGGCTGTCGCCCGCTACCGGCACCGAAAGACCGTGTTCGGGGCTTGGGGCTTTTCGCCGCTCCCGTCGACTGGGGTGGTGGCGCTTTTCGCCGGCCCATCTGGGACCGGGAAGACGCTCGCCGCGGAGATCATCGCCGGAGAGCTAGGGCTCGACCTCTACAAGGTAGATCTGGCCGCGCTCGTCTCGAAGTGGGTGGGCGAGACCGAAAAGAACCTCTCGGCCGTGTTCGCCGCCGCAGAAGCGAGCAACGTAGCTCTCTTCTTCGACGAGGCGGATGCCCTCTTCGCCAAGCGCTCGGAGGTGTCTGACGCCCACGACCGCTACGCCAATATCGAGGTCGCCTACCTCCTCCAGCGTCTCGAACGTTATGAAGGCTTGGTTATGATGGCGACCAACCTGGCCACGAACATCGACCCGGCGTTCTTGCGCCGGGTCGCGGTGAGTGTCGACTTCCCCATGCCGGAGGAGCCTGAACGCCGGCGTATCTGGGAGCGAAGCCTGCCGGCTGGTGCCCCTCGCCAGGACCTCGACCTCGACTTGCTCGCGAAGCTCTTCAAGCTTTCTGGCGGTTCCATCCGAAACGCCGCAGTCACGGCGGGTTTCCTCGCTGCCGACGCTGGGAGCGTGCTCACCATGGACCTAGTAGTCGAGGCCGTGCGCCGCGAGATGCGAAAACTAGGCCGCCTGCTCACCCCCGACGAGTTCGGCCCTTACGGTGCGCAAGCGGTCAGCCCCCGGCCCGACCGAGCCAGGAGCGCGGACCGGCCATAAGCTCGTGCACAAACCGCGTTGGTGTAGCCGTGACCTGCCCCTCGCGCCGCACAGGCACAGCGGGACGAAGCTCGGCCAGCAAACTCTCGTACCACGTTATTGGTCCCACTTAGAGTGTTCTGAGGCTTTAGCTTTGGGAAAGGAAGGTTTTTTCGACCTCGCGGAGGCGTTTGACGAGGGACTCCAGTACGGCCCAGGCGACGTCGGGGTGGTCCTTCAGGAAGGGCCGGAACTCCCATTGGGTGAAGACGAGACATTCGAGCTCCGTTACCGCCACCACTTCGGCGGAACGTGGCGACCGGTCGATGATCGACATCTCGCCGAAGTAGTCGCCCGCGCGCAGTCGGCGGCGGGACTGGCCGCCCACCGAGACGTCGGCCTCGCCCTTCATCACAACGAAAAATGTGACGCCCACCTCGTCCTCGTTCGTCAGGTGTGCTCCTGGCTCAAACGTCATGTGGTGAGCGGCCTTAGCAAGGTGCTGGAGATCCCTCTTGGAGACGCCAGCAAAGAGGGCGGTCCTGCCGAGCAGCTCTGTGTCATCGGGCATGGGCTGAGCGTAGTTGGTGGCCTTTCCCCCGCGTGGCCACTAAGACGAGCCGCCGGCATCCCGCTCAGTCCCGCTACCGTGCCCATATGCCCGCGCGCCCGACCGGCCCGACCGCCTTGCCAGGGGGGCGCCCCCACGTGCCGGAGCCCGCGAACCTGGGCCCGATGGCCCGGCGAGCCGCTGGCGCGTTGGGGCTCGGTGAAAGCTACTGGCCATGGTTGAGGTTCCTAGAGGGCGCTGATGGTCCTGGGCCCGAGGCATCCCTTGATGCTGGCGATGCGGCGCGCCTCCTCGAGCGCCTCGGCTGCGGGCGCAAGGCAGTGGCAGACGCCATTGCAACGTTCCCTGACCCCGAGCGTGACCCAGAACGGTTGTGGCTCATCGAGCGCTGCCGCCGCCGCCTCGTGGCAGCCATAGGTGACCTCGACGCCGAGCTCGAGCGGCTGCCGGTCTTGCCCGCGACGTTGGCGCTCGCCGGGAGCTGCTTCCCGATCCATGTCTTCGTGGCAACTGTCCCGGCGGTGCGGGCTTGGCACGCGGCGCGGGGCGTGCCAGACGACGTGTCCTGGGCGACCTTGGCCGACCTCGGGCGCCACGTGGCGATCGAAGAACGAATAAGCGGCCAAACCGGGGTCGATGCACCCTGGTGGATGATGCTCCACGTAAGGGGCGCGATATTCGAGACCGGAGCCCTCCAGTACGCCCCGTACCACACGGGAGGGCCCGGGAGCCCAAGCCCCTGGTACGACGAAGAGGCCGCCCTCCGGCTCGGGCCGGGCTTCCTCCCCGGTGACCTCGGCTTCGGGATCCACATCCCAGAAGGCGCCCCGCTCGACAGGCAGAGCTGCCTCGACTCGATGCGCCGGGCGGGCCAGCTCTTCGACCACCTCTTCGGAGAGGTCCTCTCTTCTCAGGGGAGGAGGCTCGCGACGTGCTCATCGTGGCTGCTCGACGACCAGCTGGCGGCTTACCTCCCCGACGAGTCGAACATCGTGAGCTTCCAGCGAATGTTCCAACTGGTGCCGGGATGGGGGGAGGCTGACGACTCCGTGCTCACCTTCGTGTTCCGCAACCAGGGCGTACCTCCAGATATAGGCCACGCTAAGACGCGCCTCCAGCGTGGCGTGCTGGCCCATCTCTCGGGCGGCGGCCACTTCCGGTGGCGGACGGGCTGGTGCGACCTCCCCCCGTGGGGAGCCAGCCCGCTCGGATAGGGGCCGCGGCGCTTGCCCCGAGCCTCCTCATGAGCCAGCCGGAACGCGCCGCCAGGGGGGCTCTATCGCTCAGTGGTGGAAGCCGGCCCCGTCCCCAGTCTCGAGCGGCCCGCTTTGGCGTTGGAGCTCAGGTACGAGGCGTGCCAGGTCATGGACGAAAAGCTCCGCCAGGTCACGAGAAAAGCCGTTGCGCACCACGACCCTGAGCACGCTCAGGTCGCTCCGGTTGGGCGGGAACGTGTACGCCGGCACGAGCCAGCCCCTCTCCCTCATCCGCCGTGACACATCGAAGACGTTGAAGGCATTGGTGCCAGTGAGGGTGGTGAACGCGAACACTGGCAGCTCGTCCCCCTTGGTGATCAACTTGAACGGCCCGGCTCTCTCTACCTCGCTGGCCAACCAGGTCGCGACGTCTCGTGACGCCTGGTGGACCGCCTGGAAGCCGTGAGAACCGAGCCTCAAGAACATGTAGTACTGGCCTACGACCTGCGCTCCTGGGCGGGAGAAATTGAGAGCGAAGGTGGGCATGTTGCCGCCTAGGTAATTGACATTGAAGATCAGCTCGGCCGGCAGTGCTTCCTGGTCCCGCCAGAGCACCCAGCCGACGCCAGGGTAAACAAGGCCGTACTTGTGCCCGGAGGTGTTTATCGAGGCGACCCGCTCGAGGCGGAAGTCCCACAGCAGGTCGGGGTCGAGGAACGGGGCGACCATGGCACCCGAGGCGCCGTCTACGTGGACGGGGACGTCGATACCGGTCGTTGCCTGGAGCTTGTCGAGGGCGGCCGCGACCTCGGCCACCGGCTCATAGCTACCGTCGAAGGTCGACCCGAGCACGGTGACCACTCCGATCGTCCGCTCGTCGCAAAGCGCAACGGCCTCCTCGGCGCCAAGGTGGAACCTCTCCCCCTCCATCGGAACGGTCCTCGCCTCGACCTCCCAGTAGTTGCAAAACTTCTCCCAGCACACCTGGACGTTGGCTCCCATTACGAGGTTCGGGCGGTCGGCAGGCTGGCCCGCGGCCTCGCGCCGGCGTACCCAGCGGCGCTTCAGGGCCATTCCCGCCAGCATGCACGCCTCGGAGGAGCCGGTCGTCGAGCAGCCGACAGCGCGCTCCGGTACGGGGGCATGCCAGAGGTGGGCGAGCATGCTCACGCAGCGCCGCTCGAGCTCGGCCGTCTGGGGGTACTCGTCCTTGTCGATCATGTTCTTCTCGGCACACCCCGCCATGAGGCGCCCCGCCTCGGGCTCCATCCAGGTCGTGACGAAGGTGGCCAGGTTTAGCTGTGCGTTGCCGTCCAGCAAGAGCTCGTCGTGGACGAGCTGGTAGGCGGTATCGGCTGGGAGGGGCTGGGTGGCCAAGCGCTCGGTCGGCACGATGATGTCTTCACCGAGTGCCGGGTTGGCGAGACCGTGTAGTGGGTGACGTGGCCGGTGCTGGCGGCCGGCAGAGCGGGCGGGGTGCAGGGCCATAGTGATCCAACCTCCGTGGCGGTAGTTGCCGGCTGTGCGAGCGCGAGCCTAATGGCTGTGCTCACGGGGCGCCGTCTCCCCGCCGGTACCGGCCCCGCATGCGTCTCGCCATGACCCGCTACGACCACCAGGTCGCGCCTGGTTTTGGGTCAGGCTTGGCTCGCCCCTTCGTCCCCGCCAGCGTCGTCGTGGTCGACCGACGTTGCGGCCGTTTCCCCGGCACCGTGGGTATCGGCGTGGCCGTCAAGGGCCGTCAGGGCGGCGTCGACGGCGGCTACCGGGCCTCCCTGGCGCCGCTCTGCGTAGACGGCGGCCCCCAGGTTGCGGAGGAGGGCGTCCCACTGCCGCTTGGCCTGCACCTCGTCCAGCTTGGCCCTACCTTCTTTTACGCCCTCTTGAGCCTTGCTGAGCGCCTGCTCGCTAGCCTTTTTTACCTTGTCCATAAGGCCCATTTTTGGCCTCCTTGTCGTGGCCGGCCCCGTTGCAGCGCCTGGCGACTGCCACCAATGAAGCTAGGCACGTCCTGGTCGCTGCCACCTGGTGCGGGCACCTTTTGTTGGCACTTCCAGTGTGCCGCCGCCAGCGGCTTTTGCGGCCTGGGCCACTCTAGGGCGGCCCCGATGGTCGGGCGTCGGGGGCCAGGGGCACGGCTACGACTTGGCGAGGGCGAGGGTGGAGGCAGGCGTGACGGTGACCTGGCTCCTTGGCGTCGCGCAAGGTCGGCCGCGAGAGCGCGCAGTCGTCTTCGGCGTTGGGGCAGCGGTCCGCAAAGAGACAACCGGGTGGCTCATGGCCGGCGTCGAGGCCAGCAATCGGCATCAGTTGCTCGGCCGCGGGCTCCTCCAGGCCGCGCAGGACCGGGATCGCCGAGAGCAGGCACTGGGTGTAGGGGTGCATGGGCGAGGAAATAACGGCATCCACGGGCCCGTGCTCGACCACTTGGCCCCGGTACAAGACGTACAGTTGCCCGTCGGCGCCTACGTAGCGGGCTGCCGCGACGTCGTGGGTGATGAAGAGCACGCTCACCCCGAGCTCGCTTCGGAGCTGGCGGAGCAGGGCAAGGATACCGAGCCTCAGCGACACGTCGATCATCGCAATGGCCTCGTCAGCCACAAGGACATCGGGGTCAACAGTGAGCGCCCGTGCGATCACGAGACGTTGGCGCATCCCTCCCGAAAGGGTGTGGGGGTAGAGGGATAGGCAGTAGGCAGGGTCCAAGCCGACAAGGCCGAGCAGTTCCACGGCACGGCTTTCCACCCAGTCGCGGCCCCTTCGGAGTTGGCGCGCCCGCAGGGCTAGGGGGTCTTCTAGGACCTGGCGCACCGTGCGGGTCGGGTTCAGGGCCGAGTAGGGGTCTTGGTGGACCATCTGGACCCGGCGCAGGAGTGCGGCCCGCTCGCGCTGCGGCAATCGGGCGAGGTCGGTCCCGCCGACCAGGAGCTGCCCGGAGTCGACTTGTTCCATGCCGCAGAGGATCCGCCCGAGGGTCGTTTTGCCGCACCCGGACTCGCCTATGAACGACACCGCGCCCCCGCTAGGCAGGACGAAGTCCACGCCTCGCAGGGCCGCCACCGGCTGGGTACCCAAGAGGCCGCCACGTCCCCCAAAGGTCTTCGTGATGCCCCTTGCCTCGATCATGTGGAGACCTTGGCGCTCGGCGCTGGCGCCCTTACGTGGCACGCCGCGACCTGGCCGTCGAGCAAAGCGCTATCTTCCTCCAAGGCGTCGTGGCGACGCGTCACCCTGACGGGCATGAGACCCGGCGTTTGCACCGAGCACTGGTCGATGGCAAACGCACAGCGTTCCCTGAAAACGCAGCCTTGACGAGGGATTGACAGGAGGTCGGGAGGGCGTCCCGGCAATGGCTGGGCCCGGTCGATGTCGCCGCTGATCCGGGGTATGGCGGCTATCAAGCCCTCGGTGTAGGGGTGGGCGGCCCTTTGGAGCACATGGCGCGTGGGGCCTTTCTCGACCACCCTCCCGCCGTACATCACTACCAGATAGTCGGCCAGGTCGGCCACGATTGCGATGTCGTGGGTGATGATGAGGGTCGCCAGGTGGCGTTCGCGCTGGACGTAGCGGATGATGTCCAGCACTGTCCTCTGGCTTATCATGTCGAGCGCCGTAGTGGGTTCGTCCAAAACAAGGACACTGGGGTTCAGTATCAGAGCGAAGACGATCCCTACCCGCTGGCGCATCCCACCCGATAGCTCGTGTTGGTAGGCCGAGAGCGTCCGCACCGGGTCGAGGCCCATACGCTCGCATAGTTCGCGAGCGTGGCGGAGCAGTGCGCCCTTGTCCTCCATGCCGTGGGCGCGGCCAAGGTCGAGGAGTTGTGCACCGATCCTCTTTAGCGGGTTGAGCGAGTTTTGGGAGGCCTGGAACACGTAGCCCAGTGCCGTCCCGCGAGCGAGGCGGAGCGCCTTGCCCTGGAGCCTGGTCATGTCGGTGACGCTCGGGAGCCTGATCGAGCCTGCCGCGATGTGGCCCGGTTTGGGCACCGCGTTCATCATGGCAAGGGCCAAGGTTGACTTGCCCGAGCCGGACTCGCCGACGAGCCCCGTTATCGTCCCGAGCGGTAGGTCGAGGTCAACGTCGTTCACTGCCGGCATCGGGCCGGCGGGGGTCTGGAAAACGACTTTTAGGCCCCGGATCTCTGCACCGGGGACCTCGCCTGGGACGGTCACGGACTGAGCCGTGGTGGCGGTCGGCGACGAAAGGCTGGCGCTGTTGGTCCTCACCCGCGCAACCTGGGGTTGAAAAACTCGTCGACCGCGTCGAGCACGAACACGATCCCAAGCGTCAATAGCAATATGGCAACGAGCGGTGAAAGGAGGTAGCTGATCGCTTGAGGGCTACCGATCGCTCCGGCCGAGAACACGGCCTGGTTGAGCATGGCGCCCCAGTTGTTGACGTTGCTGGTGGGGAGGATGCCCAAGAAAAATAGGCCTGTCTCGGCGTAAATAGCCCCGATCATCGAGACAAGCAGGTTCATCGCTACGTAGGGCGCGATGTTGGGGAGCATCTCCCTCACGATCACGTGGCGGGTCGATAGACCGAGGGAGCGGCTCGCCTCGATATACGGCCGCTCTCTCAGGGAAAAGGCCTGGCTCCGGACCGCCCGGGCGAGCCCGGGCCAGCTCGTGACGCCTAGGAGCACCCCGATCAGGACCGGCGAGGTGAAGCGCACCACAGCGGCCAGCACTACCAGGAGTGGGTACTGCGGTATCGTCAGCGCGAAGTCGGTTATGCGGGAGAGCGACCAATCGACGGCCCCCGCGAGGTAGCCGGCCAACAGGCCCACGAGTGCGCCGAGCACGACGGCGATGGCGCCGGCGACGGCGCCCGATACGAGGACGTAGCGAGCACCGGTCACCATGAGGGAAAGTACGTCCGTGCCCTCGAAGTCGGTCCCAAGGGGGTGGACCAGGCTCGGGGGGGCGTAGATGGAGTTGGCATTGGCTGCGAGGTGGCGGGGGTAGAGGAACGGGCCGACCACGGCGAGCACCACGAAGATCACGACAATCGCCGCGCCCACGACCCTGCGGGGCTCTCGCAAGAGCGCCCGCCGTGCTGCTTGCCAGTGCCCGGGTGGCCGGGGCCGGCGGGTGCCCGTCGCTCCCAAGCCGGGCTCTATCACCGTGACCGCCATCAGGCCGCCTTCCGCACCCTGGGGTCGATAAACGTGTACAAAAAATCGGCCAGTATGTTGGCGGCGATCACGGCCACCGTGATGAACAGGAAGTCGCCGCTCATGAGGGGGTAGTCGCGGGCATTGACGGCATTCACGAGCTGGTACCCGAGGCCTGGGTAGTCGAAGACCTCCTCGATAAAAATGGAACCCCCGAACATGAAGCCGACCGACAGGAGCAGGGTCGTGAAGAGGGGCAGGAAGGCATTCCGGGCTACGTAGCGGAGCTGGGTGAGCGGTCGCAGCCCTCGAAGTTCTGCTGCGAGGACGAAGTCGTCGCCCAAGACGGTGACCACGGAGGAGCGCATGGTGAGCAGCCAGCCCCCGTAAGAGGAAAGCGCGTACGCGAGCACGGGCAGGATGGCGCTGTAGACGAGCGAGAGGATGAACGGGCCGTTCCAGCCGGGCGTGTCCAAGATGTTATAGGGCGAGCCGAATGGGAAGATCGGCAGGAGCGTCGTAAAGAGGTAGGCAAGCATGACTGCCCAGACGAACTGGGGCACGCCGTGAAAAAGCGAGCCCGAGACGGAGAGGACCTTGCCGAGGCGGTTGGTCCGGCGCACGGCGGCAACCGCCCCGAGGGACACACCGAGCAGGAACGACACGATGAGGCCGGAGAGGACCGGAATGATCGTCCAGGGCGCAGCAGATAGCACAAGGTGCACCACCGGCTCACCCGAAGCCGTGATGGACTTGCCCAAATTGAACTGGAGGAGGTGCCACATGTACTGGCCGTACTGGTCGATGAGGGGCTTGCTGGAGACGAAGCCGTACATGCCGGCCACCTGCTGGGCGGCCAGAGACGGGCTCACCCCCCGAGCGATCAGGGTCTGGTACTCGGTCTGGATGGGGTTCCCTGGCATGGAGTGGACCAGGAAAAAAGTGAGGGTGGCGACGGCGAGCACCATCACCACCCCCGTTAGGACACGGGCGCCTAGCCGGCGGCCCAGCCGCGCCCAGCGGGCCTTCCCGGAACCTGTCGTGACTTTGACAGAGGGCGGGCTGTCAGGGCTCATTTCGCATGTACGTACCCGTTCCACATCCAAAGGCCGGGCGGGTTGTTGAGAAGCCCTGGGCTGCTCGGCCAGTCCGTGAAGTGCTTGTCGGTGACGAACTCCACGAGCACATAGTCCCAGATCGTGATCATCGGCAGTTCCTGGTTATAAGCGGCGGCCAGTTTCGCGACCACGGGCCTGGCCTGCGCAGTCGTCTTGTCCTCCAGGCCCTCGGTCAGCGTGTTCAGGGCGACCGTGCCGTAACCGTCGGTCTTGAAGGTGGCCGGGGTGTGGAGGAAGCTCCCCTTCGTGGTCAGTTCGTTGCCTTTCGACGTGACGTTGTTGCCCCAAACGCGGGCGTAGGCGTTGTACACAGCGGGCCCGAGGGCGTTGAGCCAAAACGCTGTCGCGTAGTCGCCGTTCGCGATGTTGGTCAGGTAGGTGGCGTAGTCGGGTGCCGTCGAAACCGACGTGGGGATGCCGAAAGCGCTGAGCTCGTGGGACATGTAAACGGCTGCTGCGTCCCAGTCCGAAAAGCCGCTCGGCGTGGCCAGGGTAATCTTCCAGGCCTTGCCGTTTGGCATGTGCCACTGGCCGGAACGTTCAGTGAAGCCAACGGCCTTCAGGAGAGACGTGGCCTTGGCCGGGTCGTAGTTGTAACGGTTGAACTTGGAGAGCTCCGAGCTTGGGAGCCACTGGGCGGAGACCGAGTCGATGAGCCCCGTTTGCCACTTGGCCGGAGCACCGCTCACCGGCTCGCCGACCTTGGTGATCGCTGGCCGGTTTAGCAGGTAAGCGAGCGCCTTGCGCACCGCGGCTATCCCATAGGGGTACCTGGCCTCATCGAAGGCGAGGGCGACGGCCACGAACGACGGTGCGACAAGTTCCTTGTTGCCGGCCCTCAGGACGTCGTGGAGAACGTTGCTCGGCATGGAAGTGTACGGTGCGAAGTCGAGCTGCCCGGCCTCCATGTAGTTCCAGATCTCCTCGTTGCCGGTGTAGTTGCGGAGCACGACCTCCTCTGGCGAGATCTTCGAGGCGTCGAAGAAGTACTTGTTTTTCACGAGCAAGGCCTCGCCCGCGTTGAGGCGAGCGATGTAGAAGGGCCCTGCAGATATGTCGGTCTTTGGCGCGTAGTCTTCGACCGTCGGAGCGAGCTTGGTGAGCGTCGCTTTGGCTTTTTGGGCTGCTCCCCCCTTGCCCTCGGACGCGGAGATCACCGACCAAATATCGGAGGGCAACAAGGCGCCGTACTCCGAATTGGGCACGATGATTGTCTCCAGAACCTGGGCCGCGAAGAGCGAGTTATGGGTCCCGGGCTCCTCGTTGAAGCGGATCTCCTTCGGCCCGAGCACCGTGACGCCGGCCAGGTTGGAAGCCTGGGTGCCCACGATGAAGGAGTTGGCGACCGAGGTCTTGACATCGCTCGAGGTGACAGGCTCGCCATCGGACCAGTCCGCCTTGGCCTGGAGGTAGACGTCCAGGCCGCCACGCACGGTCTTCCAGGTCGCAGCGAGGGCCGGGAACATGGCGTCGGGGTGGGCGCCGTTGTACTGGTTGTACCCGAGCTCCATCTGGTCGTAGCTGTCGAAGGAGTTGCCCTTGGTATTGTAGGGGTTCATGGGAGCCCCGAGGGTGATTGGGTGAGTCTCGTCGATGCTGGTGAAAATCGCGGAACTGGCGGACGCGCTCTCTGTGGGCGCGACCAAGCCCGATGCGCAGCACGCCAAAGCAGCGGCTGCGGCTATGGCTACCTTATTGCGTTTCATTAGCGACCCCTCTCTTCGCTGAAAAGATTCTACTTAGCCCGCGCACGCGATGTTAGCCACTTACGGCGGCCCGCACCTGTCGCGGCGGTTAGGGCGCGACTGCGACCATCGGCGGGACCAGGTTGGCCGCGTCCTCGCCCTCGACCCACCAGAGTGCGTCCAAGTCGTGGGCCGAGCTCACGGGGAGGGTCATGGCCAAAAGGGCCCCGGCGCGCAGGGCACTGGCTGGCTCCAGCATGCAACCCACGACCACCCCAAGGTGGCAGGCGTTGGCAACGGCTATGACGTCGCGCGCGGCCCGGAGGCCACCACACTTGGCCAGCTTGACGTTGACAAGGTCGGCTGCGCCCGCCTCGGCAACCGACACCACGTCTGCTGCCGAGTGGACTGCTTCGTCCGCCAGGACAGGCACGGAGCCGTGCCTGGCGACGGTTGCCATCCCGGCCATGTCGTGTGCGGGCACGGGTTGTTCTAGGAGCTCCGGGCGCACCCCGGCTTTCTCGAGCCCGTCGAGCACGGCGAGCGCTTCTTTGGGGGTCCATGCCTGGTTGGCGTCTAGGCGGAGCGTCACTGCGGGCCCTACGGCGCGGGCGACCGATGCGACGCGCTCGACCTCGAGGGCGGGGCCCCCGCCACCAAGCTTCAGCTTCAGGACGTCGAAGCCCTCGGCGGTCCGCGCCAAGGCTTCGGTAGCCATTGTCCCAGGCTTGTCGAGGCTTATGGTCATGTCGGAGCGGACCGGTCGCAGGCTGGTCCCGAGGTAGGTCGCAATACCTGCGAGCGACGGGGCGCCCACGCCGTTTTGGCTGACGGCTCGCGCCACGAGGTTGCCGAGCGCCTCGTGAACGGCAAGGTCAAGCGCACATTTGGCCGTGGTGTTGCCTGGGAGCGCACGTCGGAGGCGCCGCAACAGATCCTCATGGTCGGCGAGGGGTACGCCTTTCACGGCGTCGGCCAGTGGGCCGGTTAGGGCTGCCACGACCGAACCGATGGTCTCCCCGGTGACCGGGGCGACCGGGCTCACTTCCGCCGCCGTCCGAGAGCCGTCCGACCAGGCGACCTCGACGCGGACCACGTCGAGGTCGAGCACCTCGCGCAACGCCGTCCTAAAGGGCGCTCGAAGCGGCCGGCGTCCGTGGCTGCAGTAGATCCCCGTGAGCGTGAGGCCGGAGCTCATGGCGAGATCATGGCGAGGCCCCTTTCGCGCAACGGCCCGGTCTCGGGGGGCAGGTGAGGTCCAGGCGGGCTGGCCGGCAAGCATCGCTCCACGGGGGCACGGATGTGGCTAGGTTACCGTCATGGGTGTGGGGTCGGAACCTTTCCACTCCTTGGAGGCGGTGCTGGCCCGGCTGGACTCGAACTGCACAGGGCGCCTTGGGGCCGCCGCCCGGCTGGTCACGCCAAGAAGGGGCAGGTGTCAGGCGGAGGAGGTGCATTGGCACGACGAGGACCCGTTCCGCACGGCCAGCACGGTGAAGGTCGCGATCTTCGCTGCGGTGCTTGCCCAGGTCGCCTTGGGGCGCCTGGACCTCGGTCGCCGGGTGCCGCTGTCGGCAGCCGACCAGGCCGGGGGTTCCGGGGTCCTCTCCGTGATGCAGCCTGGCCTCGATCCAACCGTGGGCGACCTCTGCACGCTCATGGTCGTCATCTCCGACAACACTGCCACCAACATGTTGATCGACCTTTTGGGCGGCGTCGATCCAGTGAACCGGGTCGTCCGCGGGCTTGGTTTCGACGACATAACCCTTCATCGCAAGCTCCCCTACCCTCCGCCACCGCTCGTCGCAGGGGTGAGGCCTCCGCTCACCAAGGACCCCGGGAGCTTCGCGACCGCCACGCCCGCCGCCCTGCTCCGCTTGGTGAGCGCCGTACGGGCCGGCAAGGTGGTCGACGAGGGCTCATCGGACCTCATCTTCAGTACGCTCGGTCACCAGCAGTACCACAGTGGGGTCCCGAGGGCCTTCTTGGGCCTTGCCGAGCCGGGACAGGCGCCGGATGAGTGGCCCGCCGTAGCGAGCAAGACGGGCTCGGTCCCGGGCTGCCGTGCGGAGGTCGGCGTCGTCTCTCTCCCGGACGGATCTGAGTTCGCCTATGCAGTGATGGCCGACGACCTCGCTGACACGACGATGAGCACGCTCTCCGAGGGGGAGGAGCTGCTCGGTCGAGTTGGCGCGGCGATGCTCCGGCATTGGTGGCCGGGGCCCCGCCCGGTGCCCCTGCGACCTGGGTGGCCGTGACCGACGCTTCTGCGGCTGGCACAAGCGGCCCAAGGGCTGCGCTTGGCGCGGGCTCGTTCCCAAGCGCCTCGAACGCCACGACGGCGCTCGTGGCCGTCCCGGTGGCGAACGTCTGGTCGGAGCCGGGGGCGGTGCGTCGCGTGGACAGCCCGGCGCTGGCACCTCGGCCCGACCTTGCAATCTGGCTCGCCGCCATGACCCATGACGATCGTCTCGGCCTCCAAGGGCGCCTCGAAACCCAAGCTCTGCTCGGGGAGCCTGTCGTCGTCGTGGGTGAGCGCGCCGGCTGGGCGGAGGTGAGGCTGCCAAAGCAGCCAAGCCGCAAGGACGCCGTGGGCTACCCGGGATGGGTGCGTTCCGAGCACCTCGTCCTAGCCCCTTGGCTCGTCGCCCCGAAAGAGACGGTATCGCGCCTAGGGGTCCTGGCTCGTGTACTCCCCGGCGCGCCGCTCGTCTTGACCTACGGCGTCAGGCTCCCCCTCGAGGGGCGCCGCGACGGGACGGCTCTCCTCCGGTCGCCAAAAGGCGAGCTCTTGGAGGTGCCCGAAGCTGCCCTCGCTCCCGTGGTTGCGAGTGGCGCGGCGTTGCTCGGGTCGGCCCGAGCCTTCTCCGGGCTCCCGTACCTTTGGGGCGGGCTTTCGGGCTACGGCGTGGACTGTTCGGGCCTCGCCCATTTGGTCCACCGCTGCGCCGGCATAGTCATCCCGAGAGACGCCCACGACCAGGCCGCCGCCGGCACCCCGGTGGCCGCGAAGGAGGCGGTCGCCGGCGACCTCCTTTTCTTTTCGAGGCCGCGGGACGAACCTCACCACGTGGCCTTCTCTGCCGGCCCGGGAAAGATGTTCCACAGCCCGAGGACGGGACGGGCCGTGGGGGAAGCCAGCCTGGCGGCCGAGCCCTACCGTTCGGAGCTCGGGGCAACGGCCCGCCGTTACGCCATGTCCCGCTAGCGGCTAGCGGCGGCCCTGCCACCGGCAGCCAGCGAGAAGGGATGCCCGGGGTTACGGCGGCGGCCGGAAGCTACCCTCGCTACGGGGTGACGATGACTTTGCCGAGGGCGCCCGCTTGGACTGCTTCGTGCGCGGCGGCCACCTCGTCGAGCGCGAAGCGCTGGACTGGGAGCTCGCTCAGCGCGCCGTCAGAAAGAGCAGCCGAGATGTCAGTGACCGCCTGGTCGAGCGCGGGCGCCGGGACCCGGTAGAGCAGGACGAAGCGAAGTGTCACGTTAGCCGTCATGCAGTCGCGCACCGGGAGCACGGGGTCGTCCCCATCGGCCGCGTAGGTGACGACGACCGTCGAGGGCCCTGACACCGCTAGGTCGAGGGCCAGGTTGGCGCCGAGAGCGACCTCGACGACCCTGTCGACGACCGGGGCAAACGCCTTCAGGCGATCGACCGTATCTTGATCGTGGTAGTTCAAGACGAGGTCAGCGCCGGCCTTGGCCGCTAGCTCGGCCTTTTGCGGGCCGCTCACGGTGGCGACCACCCGTGCCCCCGCGCGCTTTGCCAGCTCGATCGCGTAGTGGCCGACTGCACCGGCGCCGCCAGCAACCAAGACCGTCTTGCCCGAGACAGGCCCGTCTGCGAACAGGCAGCGGTGCGCCGTCATGGCGGGCACTCCGATCGAGGCGCCCAGCTCGAAGGATGCCCCAGGGGGAAGGGTGACCGCTTGGCGCGACGGGACGACCGTCCACTCGGCGGCGGTACCCCACCGCCGGCCCGCGGCCGCGTACCATACCCAAACGCGCTCGCCCACCCGTGCCTCGCTCACACCGGGCCCGACGCCCTCGATCACCCCGGCACCGTCATGGTGGGGGATCTGGAAGCTGTCGACCTGCATTGGTGTGGCGCCCGAGCGTGCCTTCCAGTCCGTCGGGTTGACGCCCGAAGCGTGCACCCTGACGAGCACCTCGCCGGGGCCGGGGCTCGGTCTGTCGAGCTCCTCTACCCGCAACACATCTTTCGCGGCCCCGAGCTCTCTGTACAAAGCTGCCTTCATGGCCGCAACGCTATGCCCGTCGCGCTCGGGAACGGCACCTGCGCAAACACAAAAAAGAGCCGGGGACAAGCGCCCCGGCTCCTCGCTCGAGCTCGCGTGTGGTTAACGCGGTGGTGGTCAAGCGACCCGCGAACCCACCGCCTGTCCAGGCGCTGCCTGGCCGGTGGCCGGCTGGCCAGTGGCCGGCTGGGTGGAACGCAGCGGCCTATGGGCTCGCACGAAGGGGCGAAGCTCGGCCAAGCCGTGCTCCGAACGCCAGGCACCGACCTCGTGGAGGGCAAGTCCGCTCACCGAGGTGGCGATCCAGCCAAGGGCAAGGGCGAACACTAGCCATTGCAGGGTCAGGCCGGCGAAAACGAGGCTAACCACTATCATCGCCGCGCTGATCAACATTATGGCGCCGTCCATCACCCTCTGCTCCCAGCCACGTGCCCCGTCAAGTTGCACTCCGAGGGTCAGGGCCGCGATGGCGATAGCAAAGGCGAATGCCACCCAAGCGGCCGTCGTGTGGGTAAAGGTGAGGCTTGCCACCACAATGAAACCACCAAACAGGGCTGTAGCAAGGTTCGTAATGAACTTGGTACTCATTCTTACCTCCAATCACTTACCTCCTAAGCACCAGTGGCGTTTATACCCACATTGGATAGCCGGCTAACCTCTGCGGTCCCAGCTCAGGTGGCGGGGCTGGTTGCCGAGCGCGCTTGGGCGTGGGGGTTGGGCAACCCGTGCCTAGGCCCTCCCCAGGCCGGCTCAGCTATCGCGAAGCGCCGCAAGGAGGTTGCTCGCGGTTGCTGCGGGCGCCACCTTGTACCACACCTGTTCGAGAGTGCCCTCGGGCCCGACGAGGAACGCCGAGCGCTCAATCCCCATGAACTTGCGGCCGTACATACTGCGCTCGACCCAGACCCCGTATGCCTCGGCGACGGAGTGCTTTTCGTCTGAGAGGAGTGGGAACCCAAGCGAGTACTTCTGGTCGAACGCTGCTTGGCTTTTCGGTGCGTCAGGGCTAATACCGACTATGGCCGTGCTGCCCACTTCACCCAGCACGTCACGGAGCCCGCAGGCCTGTGTTGTGCAGCCCGGCGTGTCCGCCTTCGGGTAAAAATAGACGAGGACCCGTCGCCCCGCGAAGCCGGCGAGGGACACGATGTTGCCGGACTGGTCAGGTAGGGAAAAGCCAGGCGCGGTGTCGCCAACGTTGAGAAGCATGGGGCGATGTTAGAGCGCCTTGGGAGGACCGGGCAGCGAGCAAGGCCGCCGTTGGTCGTTGTCAGCCATGGCTGCCTGCCTCGTCGCCAAGAGCCTCCTCGGCCGGGACGACGGTGATGATCTGACAGCGTGCTACTGCTCCCGAGCGCCCGGTCCGGCTGTCGGCGGTGAGCAGGGAGGTCTGATGTCGCTCCGCCGCGGCGACGTAAATGGCGTCGGCAAAACGCAGCGACCGCTCCGAGAGCGCCCAAGCTCGATGCACGTCCGTCCAAGGGGTCCCCTCGATGGCGATCTCGTAGGACTCGGCGTCCTGAAGAGCCTGCCGTAGGTCGGCAGCTGTGAAAGGGTGACCAGGCCGGTTGGCGGCGGCTCGTAACGCGGACATGATCTCGAAGGCGAAGTGCCCCGGCGCGATCAACGGCTCGCTCGGGGGCTACTCACCCAAGGCGCTTCGGACCAGTGGAGGCCCGTCGTCGCGGGAGCATACAGTCAGCGCGCTACCGCCTTCGAGGCGCCGGGCCGCTAGCGTCAGGTCCACCCACATGACCACGAGCCCCGCACCGGCCCCGCGCCATCCCGCCGACCTCGAGATGGGCGCCTTCAGCGACGACCCGCCCTGGGACCTAGCTGGCAAGGAGCTCTCCTGGAGGAAAGAGGTCGCGCGCTTGCGCCAAGAGACCGCCCTGGAGGGGCCTCAGCTCCTCCATCGCAGGCGCCTCCCCCCTGGCGAGAGGGTGTTCGCGACGAGCGTCCGGCTAGGTTGGGCGATCGCGGCGTGGCGGTTCAACGAGAAGCGCCGTGCCGACAAACTTGGCCGGAGGGAGATATCGCGCGCCGGCCTGTCGCGGCGGCTCCGAAAGGCCTTCGAACGTCTCGGCCCGACCTACATAAAGCTCGGCCAGATCCTGTCCTCCGGTGAGGGCGTGTTCCCGCCGGAGCTAGTGAACGAGTTCAAGCTCCTCCGCGACCAGGTCCCCGCTGAGTCCTTCGACGTGGTGCGCAGCGTTGTCGAGGGGGAGCTGGGCCGTCCCCTCGAGGCGGTGTTCGAACGTTTCGAGACCGTCCCGCTCGCCGCGGCTTCGATCGCCCAGGTCCACGCCGCGCGCCTGAAGACCGGAGAAGAGGTCGTCGCCAAGGTCCAGCGGCCCCAGGTCGCCACCTTGGTCCGCCGCGACATCGCCGCCATGAGCTGGCTCGCCCCGCTCTTGGTCGGCCGGATACCAGTGGCGTCGCTGGCCAACCCGCCCGCTCTGGTCCAGCTGTTCACAGAGACGATCGTCGAAGAGATGGACTTCCGCCTCGAGGCGGACAACATGCTCGACATAGCGGCCGTGCTGGCGGAGACCGGGCACCGCTCGGTCGTGGTCCCGCGCCCCCACCCTGAACTGGTGACCAAGCGGCTCCTCGTCATGGAACGCCTCGGGGGGTTCTCCTGGGACGATGTCGACGGCATGAAGAAGGCTGGGATCGACACGTCGGCTGTCGTGCACGCCCTGCTGGTGTCGTTCCTCGAGGGTGCGACCCTCTTCGGGGTCTTCCATGGCGACCTGCACGGCGGGAACTTGTTCGTGCGACCCGATGGGACGGTTGCCCTGCTCGACTACGGGATCACGGGGAGGCTCGACGAGCTGCGCAGGGTTGCGTTCTTGCGCCTCTTGATGGGCGGGACGATGAACGACCAGCGGCTCCAGCTGGCCGCGCTCCGCGACCTCGGCGCCGTACCGCCCGACACCGATATAGACGCCCTCTATAGGGACCTTGGTTTCGACAAGCCCGTGGTGGACCCGACCACGCTCTCGCCCGAAGCCCTCTTGGCGGAGGTCCGCGACCTAACCAAGCGGCTCCTCGAGTACGGCGCCAAGTTCCCGAAGATCCTCATGCTTTTCGTGAAGGACCTCCTGTTCCTGGACGGCTCGCTGGCCACGCTCGCCCCCGATATCGACCTGTTCGCGGAGGTTACCGAGGTGGCTAATTATTTCACCCGCCGCTACGGCGAGCGCATAGCGCACGACATCGGCCTGGACCCGCGCGTGAACCCAGTGGACATGGGCGCGGTCCGGGCTGTTGTCGGGGTGACAGAGGATGTCGACAGCCTCACCTACCGCGACCTGATGGCGCGACGCGACCTGATACGCCGGCGCATGGAAGACCACCGCCGGCGCTCCGAGCGCCACTAAGCAGTTACCGGGTAGCCTGTTGTTTGCTCCCAAGCAACCAACCTCATGATGAAGCGCGCCGGAATACGAAACCTCGCAATAGTCGCCCATGTTGACCACGGCAAGACGACCCTTGTCGACGCCATGCTCCGCCAATCGGGCGAGCTCGGCGCCAGTGGTGATCGCGTCCTCGACTCGATGGACCTCGAGCGGGAAAAGGGCATCACGATCCTGGCGAAGAACACAGCAGTCCCCTACGGGGACGTGACGGTCAACATCGTCGACACGCCCGGGCACGCGGACTTCGGCGGAGAGGTGGAGCGTGCGCTCACCATGGTGGATGGGGTCCTGCTGCTGGTCGATGCGGCCGAAGGCCCACTCCCCCAGACCCGCTTCGTGCTGCGCAAGTCGCTCGAGCGCCGGCTGCCGGTCGTCGTGGCGCTGAACAAGATCGACAGGAGCGACGCCCGGCCAAAAGAGGTGCTCGACGCGGTCTACGAGCTGTTCATCGACCTCGGGGCGGACGACGACCAGATCGACTTCCCCGTCTGTTACTGCGATGCTCGCCGTGGCCTTGCAGCCAGTTCTCCAGAGGAGGTCCCCGACGCCCCGGGCCTCAAAGTCCTTTTCGAGCTGCTTCTCGCCCACGTCCCGGCTCCGGCCTATGAAGAGGGCCACCCGTTCCAGGCGCTCGTCGCCAACCTCGATGCCTCGCCCTATGTCGGCCGGCTGGCGATCTGCCGTATCCAGCAGGGGTGGGTCCGCAAGGGGGACACTATCGCCTGGCTGCGGACAAGCGCCGGCGGCGAGAGCGCCATCGCGAGGGTCGCCGAACTATATATGACCGAGGGCCTGCACAGGGTAGACGCCAGCCCGGAGGGTGCCGGCCCGGGCGACATAGTCGCCATTGCCGGCATTGCCGACGTGATGATCGGCGACACCTTGGCTGACGTCTCGGACCCGCGGCCGCTCGCCGGAGTCAAGGTCGACGAGCCGGCTATATCGATGACGCTCGGGGTCAACACCTCGCCGCTCTCGGGCCAAGAGGGCAACAAGCTCACGGCCCGGTTGGTGAAAGGCCGCCTCGACGCTGAACTGGTCGGCAACGTCTCGGTCCGGGTCCTCCCGACTGCACGCCCAGACACCTGGGAGGTGCAGGGACGCGGAGAGCTGGCACTCGCAATTCTCGTCGAGCTCATGCGTCGGGAGGGCTTCGAGCTGACGGTCGGCAAGCCCCAGGTCCTGACGAGGGAGATCGACGGAAAGCTCTACGAGCCGGTCGAGCGGGCAAGCCTTGAGGTGCCCGAGGAGCACCTGGGGACGATCACCCAGTTGCTTGCCGCGCGCAAGGGGCGGATGGTCCACGTCGAGCACGGGACTGCCGCTCGGGGTGGTACGGGCTCGGGAGGTACGGGGTCGGGCAGCACAGGGGCGAGCGGGGGGGCCTCTGACGCCGGAGAAGATGCCGCAGAAGATGCCCGAGAAGATGCCGGGGAAGATGCCGGGGCGGCACTGGTCGCCGGCGGGTCTCCTGGCGTCTCGGGTGGGCGTGCCCACGGGGAGGCTGGCCAGGGCGCCGGATGGGTGCGCACGGAGTGGCTGGTGCCCGCCCGAGGCCTGATCGGCCTGCGCTCGTCGCTCCTCACCGAGACGAGGGGGACGGCGCAGCTCCACCACGTCCTAGACGGTTGGGAGCCATGGGCCGGCGAGATCCGCACGCGCCAGGCCGGCTCCTTGATCGCTGACCGCCGTGGCCGCGCGTCCGCGTACGCCCTTCTCAACCTCCAGCAGCGGGGCAGCCTCTTCGTCGGTCCAGGGACGGAGGTCTACGAAGGCATGGTGATCGGGGAAAACTCTCGCCCCGACGACATGGACGTCAACCCGACCAAAGAGAAGAAGCTCACCAACATGCGTTCGTCCACGGCGGAGGAGTTGGTGCGCCTGACGCCCGCGCGAGTCCTCTCCCTCGAGCAGGCACTCGAATGGATCCGTGAGGACGAATGTGCAGAGGTCACCCCGGCGTCGGTGCGACTTCGAAAGACTGTCCTCGCCCAGGCCGACCGCGGGCGCATCCGCTCCCGGGCCAAGGGCTCGAAGGAGTAGCTGCGATGGAGTTGCCGGCGGCCGCTCGTCTCGAACCTCAGTTGAGCGAGGGATCCGCTGGAAGGTAGGAAGACAGCGCAAGCTTTCCCCCCTGGCGCCTGAGCACACGTTTCCAAAGCCCGTCAGGTTGGTCGCTGAAGGCATCGTCGGGGAGCGCGTCGAGCACCCACCACGCTCCTTCGTCCACCTCCCCTTCCAGCTGGCCCGCGCCCCATCCGGCGTAGCCAGCGAAGACCCGCAGCTCTTCCACCCAGGGCGCTACGAAGGAGGGGTCTGCCTCGAGGTCGATCGTGCCGAGCCGCCCTTGGAGCGGGAGGTAAGCGTCGTCGGGCACCGCGATCTCGGAGCGGACCCTGGCCAGGCATATCGTGCCTCCGGTCACTGGGCCGCCGACGAAGACAACCCCTGGGCCGGACGCGAGGCCCTCCCATTGGGGGAGCGGTGAGGACAAGGACGTAGATGTAGGGCGGTTGAGCACGAGGCCGAGGGCGCCCTGGTCGCCATGGGCGAGCAAGAGGACCACGGTCCGCGAGAAATTCGGGTCGGCCAGGTGCGGAGTGGCCACCAGCAACCTGCCTTGTGAGAGGCCGAGCACGTCGCTCACCCCCCCATCATCGCTCGTACGCGCGCTTAACCATGCGCGGTATACGGTGCTTACCATGCGCGCGGTCACCGTCGTTCCATTGAAAGCCAATTCCGCCGAGCTCACCGAGCTCCCCGAGCCACCCGAGGAGGACGGGCCGGTCATCGTGAAGACCAGGGCCATCGGGGTTTGCGGCACCGACGAAGAGATCATCGCGGGCGAGTACGGCTGGGCCCCTCCGGGCGAGGAACGGCTCGCGCTCGGCCACGAGTCCCTTGGCGAGGTGCTGGAAGCTCCGGCGCGCTCGGGCTTCTCGCCCGGAGACCTGGTGGTGGGCATCGTCCGCAGGCCCGACCCAGTGCCCTGCGCCAACTGCGCCGCGGGCCAGTGGGACATGTGCCGCAATGGGGAGTACACCGAGTGGGGCATCAAGGCGCACCACGGCTACGCCCGGGAGCGGTACCGGATTACCCCTGACTTCCTCGTCAAGGTCGACCCCTCTCTCGGTGACCTCGGCGTGCTGCTCGAGCCCACCACCGTCGTCGCCAAGGCCTGGGACCACATCGAACGCATCGGCAACCGTGCCATGTGGCAACCTCGTGTCGTCCTGGTCACCGGCGCCGGCCCGATCGGCCTGCTCGCGGCGCTCCTCGGGCGGCAAAAGGACCTCGATGTACACGTGCTCGACCAGGTCTCTTCTGGCATCAAGCCAGAGCTCGTTGCTGCTTTGGGTGCCACCTACCACCACGGCCAGCTCGCTTCCTCGGGCGTCACGCCCGACATAGTCCTCGAGTGCACCGGCGTCGGCCAGCTCGTCTTCGACGCGATGGACATGATGGCCCCCAACGGTGTCCTCTGCCTGACAGGTGTGTCGTCCAAGGGGCGCTCGCTCGGCATCGACGCGGGCGAGCTCAACAGGCACATGGTGCTCGAGAACGACGTCGTGTTCGGCTCGGTCAACGCCAACCGCGCGCACTACCAGGCGGGCGCACAGGCACTCGCGAAGGCCGACCCCGCCTGGCTCGGACGGCTCATATCTCGCCGCGTGCCGCTCAGCTCCTGGCAAGAGGCCTACCAGCGCCAGCCCGACGACGTGAAGGTCGTGCTCCAGGTCAGCGAGTAGTGCTTGCGCTGCCCGTACGCGCCGCACCGGCACCCCTGGCTTTAGCTGCGGCGCTGAAGGTGTAGCGGTCGCCTATACCGGCAGGGCTCCTCCCGGCCGGGGACACCACGGAGACGGGCACGGCACCAGGCGCGTGCGCCGGCGCGACCGCACGCAGCTCACCAGCGGAGATCTGTTGGATCGTCGTCGCTTTGGCCGTGCCGAAGTAGACGGAGCGGACGTCGCCGAGAGCCCTCCCCCGAAGGGTGACCCAGTTGCCCCCGGCGGAGGGGCCGCTTGCTGGGCTGAGCGACGATATGGCCGGTAAGGCGCTTTTCGTGAGCTGAGCGAGAGGTGCTCCCGACGCTGGCGACCCGCTCCGGCGCGCCGCGGGCTTCCGGCTGGCCGCACCGGCCGACGCGAAGCTGTTGGCGGAGGGGTGTGCCAGGGGGGCGGCGAAGGCGGGGCCCGAATGGGCGGCCACGGGCTGGCGCCTTGGCCCACTAGGGGCCACGAGCGCTATAAGGGCGGCCACGGCAGCTGCGGCGGTACCCAGGGCTGCCAGTGCTTGCCACTTGCGCCGTCGGGACCGGCCGAGCAGCTGGTTCTCCAGTCTGGTGCGGGTCGAAGTAGGCAGGGCCGCTGGAAGGCCCGTAGGGGGACCGGTGACCGGGCCGCTCGTCGCAGCCTTGGCCGGAACGGAGAGGAGCGCGTCTTCGAGCCGGCCACGAAGAGCCGGCGGCAGTGCACGAGGCCGGTCCGAGCCGGCCAGGAAACGCTCGGGTTGTTCCCACTCGCCGAGGCGCGAAGGGGGGAGCTCAGGCACCTTCACCTCCGAGCAGTTGCCGGCGGAGACCGTCTCGCCCCCGCTGGAGGAGCGACTGGACCTGGACGCGGCTACGGTTCACGCGCTCAGCGATCTCCTGGACTGACATGTCCTCCAGGTACTTGAAGACGAGTACCTGGCGCTGGAGCGCTGGTAAGTGGCCGAGGGCTCTCACTACCTCATCCTGGCGCTCGAAGTCGGCTTCGGCGCTCTCCGCAGTGGCCGCGGTGGAGTTGCCTACCAGGTGGAAAGAACGGCGGGTGACCTCGGCCCTGCGCTCACGTTCGTAATGGCGGGCGAGGCGACGCCTGGCAATCGCGCACATCCATGTGGAAAGCGCCGATTCGCCCCGGAAGCCACCAGCCGAGCGCACCGCCTCGACCAGCGTCTCTTGCAGGAGATCCTCGGCGACAGCCTGGTCACCGGCTACACGAGCGAAGACGAAGCCGTACACGACCGGGGCTACCTCGTCGAGCAGCCAGCGCACGGCTGCAGGCTCTCCGGCCGCGGCAGCGACAAGGAGCTGCTTCTCGCCGCTCCCCGAGCGGCCCAAGGTGTCTCCGTGCTGCACGCCCGAGCCACTCCTCTCCCAGCCATGTTGCCTGACTGTGAGTGGCACAGTTGCCGGCGTTTCAACCGCCAGGAAAAAGCTGGCCCGCGCGCCCATCCCTGCGCCCATCCCTGCGCCCATTCGTGCGCCCGGCTCGGAGCGGCAAGACTAAGGGCGTGGTCTCTTGGGTGCACGTACAGGCGCCAGTCCGGGTCCTAGACGCGGGTGGGTGGACGGACACGTGGTTTGCCAGTCACGGCTTGGTGTGCCACCTCGCCGTTGAACCGGGCGCAGAGGTGTCCGCAAGGTTCCTCCCAAAGGGGCCAAGGACCAAGCCTCACGTCTCGCTGAAGGTCCCAGACTTCGGCGACAGCTACACGTTCTTCCTTGACGAGCGCCCGGGCCTGCACCCGTTATTGGAGGCTGCACTGGTGCGGTGGGCCCCGCCTGGGGCGAGCCTGGAAGTAAGCGTGAGCTCCGCGGTGCCGGCCGGCTCGAGCCTGGGTACGTCGGCGTCGGTGGCGGTCGCCCTGATCGCCGCCCTCCGCGCGCTCGGAGGCGAGCCCGTGGTGTCAGCCGAGCTGGCCCGTGCCGCTCACGACATCGAGACAAAGGATCTGGGGCGCCAGAGCGGGGTGCAAGACCAGGTGGCTGCGGCCTTCGGGGGCGCCAGCTTGGTGAGCGTGAGGCCGTATCCCGCCTTCGACGTCGAGGCAGTGCGGGTCGAGCCGGCCACCCTGGGAGCCCTCGGGGAGAGGGTCGTGACCGCCTATCTCGGCGCGTTCCACGATTCGAGCGCGGTCCACGAGACCGTCATCGCACACCTAGAGGGCGACAGCGCCACCGCGGAACGCCTCCTCGAGCCGATGCGACAGGCCGCACAACGGGCAGCCAAGGCTCTCGCCGCCGGCGACCTGGGCGCTTACGGCGAGGCGATGGTCGCCAACACCGACGCCCAGGCAGGTCTCCACCCGAGCCTCGTCAACCCGCTCGCCCGAGAGGTGATCGCCGCTGCGGCCGGGGCCGGGGCGCTCGGCTGGAAGGTGAACGGTGCCGGAGGCCCAGGGGGCACCGTGACCCTTCTCGGGCCAGAGGAGCCGCGTGAATTGGCCAAGATGGTCGAGCAGGTGGAGGGTGTCGCCGGCGTCGAGATCCTTCGGCTCCGTCCCGCTCCGGCCGGCGCCAGGGTCGTCGAGTCGCAATAGGCAGTTCGGCGCATAGGGCCGGAAGGAGCACTGTGGCAGGACAGAGGCCAAGGGGCCAGGGAGAAGGTGAGCGCCGGCTCCCCTTCGAAGGGGCGAGGAACTTCCGTGACCTCGGCGGGTACCCTGCAGCCGGCGGGAGGTGGACGCGCTGGGGCCTCGTCTACAGGTCCGGCTCTCTCCACAACCTGACCGAAGCGGATCTCGCAGCCTTCGGCCGGCTGAGGGTGAGGGGAGTCTTTGACCTGAGGGGTGACACGGAGCGCGGCCTCCAGCCCAACCCCTTCCCCTCGGTGCACCTTCCCGTGCTCGACGAGCTCGCAAGCCAAGAAGGCCTCGACATAGTGCGGGCCAAGAGCCTGGATGAGGCCGTGGCGGCGGTGGAGCGCATCTATATCGGCATGCTTTCCCGGCGCGCCGGCGTCTACGGCGGGTTGCTGAAGAGCCTCGCCGACCAGGACAACCTCCCCGCCGTTTTCCACTGCACGGCCGGGAAGGACCGCACTGGCATCGCCGCGGCGCTGATCCTCGGTGCCCTGGGGGTGGACAGGGCGACGATCCTTTACGACTACGAGCTCACCGGCGAGGTGAGTGCCACGGATGTCGCGGCACTTCGCACAGCCCTGGCAGCCGCCGGCATGGCGCCCGAGGCCGCAGACTTCGTCCTCGGGGCACCAGCGACGCCCATGGCCCACGCGCTCGAAGAGCTCGACCGCCGTTACGGGGGGACGGAGGCGTACCTGCTCGGGCCGGCGGGGATGGTCGCCGGTGACCTGGAACGCCTCCGCGAGGCGCTGACCGAAGGCCCAACTGGCGATGGTGCCGGCGGGTAGGCGGCGTTACCAGCACCTGGGTGGGCGGCTCCGCGTAAGGTTCACCTAGGTTTGTACTGCGGACCGATCGGTTTACGGCCCCTACGACGAGGAGGCAGCGTTGGAGTACACGAAACTGGGGAGTACCGGGCTCGAGGTCTCACGGATCTGCTTGGGCTGCATGAGCTTCGGCGAGCCGGGGAGGGGCGGGCACCCCTGGAGCCTCGGCGAAGACAGCGCCAGGCCGATCATCCGTATGGCCTTTGAGCAAGGCATCAACTTCTTCGACACGGCGAACGTCTACTCGGACGGCTCGAGCGAGGAGATCGTCGGCAAGGTGCTCCGTGAGCTCGGTCGGCGCGACGAGGTCGTCCTCGCCACCAAGGTCAACGGCCGGATGCACGAGGGCCCCAACGGCGCCGGCCTTTCGCGCAAGTCCATCATGGCCGAGATCGACAACAGCCTCCGCCGGCTCGGCATGGACTACGTCGACCTCTACCAAATCCATCGCTTCGACCCGACGACGCCGATCGAGGAGACCATGGAGGCGCTCCACGACGTGGTGAAGGCCGGCAAGGCCCGCTATGTGGGGGCCTCGTCGATGTACGCGTGGCAGTTCGCCAAGATGCTCCACGCGTCCGAGCGCAATGGCTGGGCCCGCTTCGTGACCATGCAGGACCACTACAACCTGCTCTATCGCGAAGAAGAGCGCGAGATGCTGCCCCTCTGCGAGGACCAGGGCATCGGGGTCATCCCCTGGAGCCCGCTCGCCAGGGGCCGCTTGACCCGGGACTGGGACGCAACCACGGCTCGGAGCCAGACCGACGAGTTTGGTAAGCGGCTCTATGCTGAGGCTGACCGGGCCATCGTCGAGGCCGTGGCCGCCGTCGCGGCAAAGAGGGGCGCGACCCGCGCGCAAGTAGCCCTCGCATGGCTGCTCGCAAAGCCCTCCGTCAGCGCGCCCATAGTCGGAGTGACGCGGCCCGAGCAGCTAGGCGACCTGCTTGGGGCGCTCGGAGTCGAGCTGACATCACAAGAAGTGGAGCAGCTCGAGGAGCCTTACGAGCCCCACTGGGTAGCCGGCCACTGATAGCGCTCGTCGGCGCGCAAAGGGTGTGCTGACGTGACGCCTGTGTGATGCATTCGTAAGGGCAGAGGCGCCGGCCCGCCCCTTTGGCGAGCGAGGATGGAGCCGTGCAAAGAGCGGGCCAGGAGCCACAGCCGGCCCACCCCGTGGCCAGGGTGACCAAAAAGGGCTTCACCATGGCCCGCCGGCGCTTGGTGCCGCTCCTCGGGGGGCCGCAAAGGACGCGGGTCGTCGTCGTGCTCGCCTGCGTCCTTGCCCTGTCGAGCGCCGACACGGCCACAGTTGGCGCGGCCGCGATCCAGCTGCGCCGTGCGCTGGACATAGGCAACACCGATATCGGGCTGCTCGTTGGGGTGACCGCGGTCGTGGCTGCCGTGTTTTCGCTGCCGTTCGGCGCCCTCGCCGACCGTGTGCGCCGTACGTACCTTCTGGGCCTCACGGTCCTCGCCTGGACGGTCGCCATGGTCTGGAGCGCGACAGCCTCCTCTTTCGGCGAGCTCCTCTACGCCCGCTTGGCCCTCGGCGCCGTGAGCGCTGCCGCCGGGCCGGTGACGGCTTCTTTGATAGGCGACTGGTTCCTCGCTAGCGAGCGTGGGCAGATCTACAGCTTCGTCCTTACTGGAGAGCTCCTCGGTGCCGGGGTCGGCTTCGCCATCACGGGGGACATCGCGGCGCTCTCCTGGCGGGTTGCCTTTGTCGTCCTTGCCCTGCCGGCCTTCCCTCTGGCGTGGGCGGTGTTCCACCTGCCCGAGCCGCGCCGGGGAGGCGCCGGCGTGCTCGCGCCCGAGCGCAATGGCGCGCCTCGTGAGGCTCGGGGCGCCAACGCCTTCGCCGACGGGGTCACCGCACCGGGGAGGAGGCCGTCGCCGCCACGTGGCGCCGAGCGAGCAAGCCAGCTCACCGACGCGCAGCAGCTCGTGTTCGAGCAGGGTACGCGCCCCGATGCCGCGCTGGCGGCTCGTGCCAGACCGGGGATGGGCTTCTTCGAGACGGTGCGCTACGTGCTCTCGGTGCGCACCAACGTGGCCCTCATCGTCTCTGGCGCACTCGGTTACTACTTCCTCGCCGGGGTCGAGACATTCGGCGTGGAGTTCGTGACCCGCCAGTACCACGTGACCCAGGTCGTGGCCAACTTGTTGCTCTTGGTCGTCGGGGCCGGTGCGGTGGCCGGGGTGGCGGTGGCGGGGCCCCTCGGCGACCGCCTCCTTCAAAGAGGGCGAGCCTCGGGCCGCGTCATAGTGGCAGCCGTGTCGGCGTCAGCGGCCGTCGTCCTCCTCGTGCCGGCGTTCCTCACCCGCGACGCGCTCGGCGCCCTCCCCTACATCGCACTCGGCGCGGGGTGCCTGATGGCTCAGAACCCGCCAATAGACGCGGCCCGCCTGGACATCGTCCCGTCGTGGCTGTGGGGACGTGCCGAGGGGGTAAGGACCTTCGTGCGCACCGGGGCCCAAGCTCTCGCCCCGGTCGTTTTCGGTGCCGTCTCGGAGTATGTCTTCGGAGGGGGCCACACCGGCCTCTTTTGGACCTTCCTCCTCATGCTGGCACCGCTGTCAGCGAGCGCCGTCTACCTCTTTTTCGCGGCCCACCGCTACCCTCGCGACGTTGCGACGGCGGTCGCGGCCACCCAGGCCGCCGAGCGCCGTCAGTAGCCGCACCGGCGCGGGCGAGCTCGTCGATCGCCCCTTTGCCATCGCCTGGGGCCAAACTCGTACGCGCGTGCCAAGATAACTAGGCTCCCTGCGAGTGCTCCAGCTCAGCGACGACGGGCCAGACTGTGTAGTGCTGGGCGACAACGCCGACGTACTCCCTGCCCTCCCGCGAGGGTGGTTCCAGCTCATATACATAGATCCGCCGTTCAACACCGGTAGGTCCCAAGTCCGCCTGACCCTGCGGACCACAGCGTCCGCCGGCTCGACCCGCAAGGGCTTCGGGGGGCGAACCTACTCGGCCGAGGTGGCGGGAGAGAAGTCCTACAGCGACCGCTTCGACGACTACCTTGCCTTCCTCGCGCCTCGCCTGGACGAAGCTCGGAGGCTGTTGCGCCTCGATGGCACCCTCTATTTCCACATCGACTACCGGGAAGCCCACTACTGCAAGGTGCTGCTCGACGAGATATTCGGCCGTGAATGCTTCCTGAACGAGGTGATCTGGGCCTACGACTACGGTGGCCGCCCCAAGCGTCGCTGGCCGTCAAAGCACGACACGATACTGGTCTACGTACGCGACCCGAGGACTTATTACTTCGACCAAGACGCCATCGAGCGCATACCGTACATGGCGCCGGGCCTTGTCGGGCCGGAGAAGGCCAAACGGGGCAAGGTCCCGACCGACGTCTGGTGGCACACGATCGTCCCGACGAGCGGCACCGAAAAGACCGGCTACCCGAACCAGAAGCCCGAGGGGATCCTGAGGCGCGCCTTGCAGGCGTCGTCGGAGCCCGGGGCCTGGGTGCTTGACTTTTTCGCTGGCAGTGGCACTACTGGGGCCGTCGCCCGCCAGCTCGGCCGGCGCTTTGTCATGGTGGACGACAACCCGGAAGCTCTCGGGGTGATGCGCCGGCGGCTCGGGGAGGGAGGTGTCCGCTACCTGTCGGTCGACGGGCGGGCTGTCCCCGACCCGTCGCCGGTCTTTTGGGCCGGGCGCCAGCACTTCGTTGAAACCGGTCGGACCGGGCCCGCGCGCCAGGATGTCGACCGCGGGGAGTGTGCAGGTGACGCTATGAGTGCTGGCGCGCCGGCAACTGCCAAATTGACAGAAGCAACACGGTCGCCTGACATAGCTAACACAGATGTGTAGGATCGCCCTGGGCGCTCCTACACAAGCAAGGAGGAGGTGGTCCATGACAAACACAGAGGAGACTGCGGCCTTGGTGAGCGAGGCCCAGATCGCGGTGCACTGGCGGGAGGAGGAGTACTACTACCCGTCGGCGCGCTTCATTGCCCAGGCCAACGCCGCGGACCCGCGCATTTACGAGCGCTTCAGCGAAGAGCATTTCCCGGAGTGTTTCAGGGAGTACGCCGACCTGCTCGACTGGGACCGGTACTGGCACACGACTTTGGACACGACGGACCCTCCGTTTTGGAAGTGGTTCGTCGGTGGCCGGCTCAACGCGAGTTACAACTGCGTGGACCGCCACATGGAAAAGTCCCCCAACAAGGCTGCAATTATCTGGGTGCCAGAGCCTGAGGAGGAGGCGACGCAGGCCATAACCTACCAGGAGCTGTACAGGCGCGTTAATGAGATGGCGGCGTTGCTCGAGGGTTTCTGCGGGCTAGGGCCAGGAGACCGGGTGACCCTCCACATGCCCATGGTACCCGAGCTGCCAGTGGTAATGCTCGCCTGTGCTCGCCTCGGCGTGATCCATTCGGAGGTCTTCGCCGGCTTCTCGGGCACGGCCTGCGGGGGCCGGATCGCCGACTCGGGGAGCAAGGTCCTCATAACGATGGATTCCTACTACCGGGACGGCAAGGTCCTCGACCACAAGGTAAAGGCCGACGAGGCGGTCGAGGCGGCGAGGAAGGAAGGCCGCGAAGTCGACAAGGTCCTCGTCTTTAGGAGGAGGCCAGACGAGTACCATTCCGCCAGCCCGATGGTGCAAGGCCGCGACTACTTTGTCGACGAGGTCATGCGCGATTACGCCGGCAAGAAGGTGGCTCCGGTCTCCATGCCGGCCGAGGCCCCTCTCTTCCTTATGTACACGAGCGGGACCACCGGGCGCCCGAAGGGCGCTCAGCACTCGACTGGGGGCTACCTCTCCTATGTCGCCGGCACATGTAAGTACTTCTTGGACATCCACCCCGATGACACCTACTGGTGCTTTGCCGACATCGGCTGGATCACGGGGCATTCCTATATCGTCTACGGCCCCCTCTCACTCGGTACTACGACCGTCATCTACGAGGGTGCACCGGCGTTCCCGGACGCGAGCCGCCCCTGGCGGATTGCCGAGCGTCTCGGCGTGAACATATTCCACACAGCCCCGACAACGATCAGGATGTTACGCAAGGCCGGGCCGGAGCTGCCGGCCAAGCACGACTTCCACTTCAAGCTCATGGTCACCGTTGGTGAGCCCATCGAGCCTGAAGTGTGGCGCTGGTATTACGACACGGTCGGCAAGGACGAGGCCGTAGTAGTGGACACCTGGTGGATGACCGAGACGGGGGGCTTCCTCGGCGCCACTCTCCCGGCCATCAAGGCGATGAAGCCGGGCAGCTGCGGCCCTGCAGCGCTCGGCATCTACCCCGCGATCTATGACGAGGAGGGCAAGGCCGTCGATGCCGGTACGGGCCGGGCCGGCAACATCTGCATCCGCAACCCCTGGCCCGGCATCATGCAGACGATCTGGGGACAGCCCGAGCGCTTCGTGCAGACCTACTACGCGAAGTACAACCATGACAGCGCGTCCAAGGACTGGCACGACTGGCCGTTCCTCTGCGGTGACGGCGCCGTCCAAGCCCTCGACGGCTATTACAGGATCCTCGGCCGGATCGACGACGTGATCAACGTCGCCGGTCACCGCCTTGGCACGAAAGAGCTCGAGTCGGCCGTACTGACCGTGCCCGAGGTTGCCGAGGCCGCCGCCGTGCCCGTGATCGACGAGCTGCGCGGCCGGGTGGTCGAAATGTACGTGTCGCTAAAGCCTGGTATCAGCGCGAGCCCTGAGCTCGAAGACAAGGCCAAGGCGGCGATCGAGACGGAGATCGGCAAGGTTGCCCGGCCGCGTAACGTCTGGATCGTACCCGACATGCCCAAGACCCGTTCAGGCAAGATCATGCGGCGAGTCATCGCGAGCATCTCCAATTTTGCCGATGTCGGCGACATAACCACACTGGCCAACCCCGACGTAGTGGAGGGGATCCGCCATCACGTGCAGAGCCAGAAGCTGCAGCGTGGGGACGTACCACGGCAGCTGACAGAAAAAGAGATGGAGGAGATCCGTTCCTTCGGGAACGCCTGACAATCTGAGCAGCTGAAAGGAGCTGTAAAATGTCAGAGCAACAGACACCAACCAGCTGGCCCACCACGCCTATCAGCATCGCGACCGCCGACCCCGCGCCCCTGGGCCTCGCCGGCTTCGCTCTCACCACGTTTATCCTGTCGGCGCACAACGCGAACTGGGCACCCGACCTGATATGGGTCGGGATAGCCCTTTTTTACGGGGGTTTGGCGCAGTTACTGGCCGGCATGCACGAGTTCCGCAATAAAAACACCTTCGGAGCCACGGCCTTTAGCACGTACGGGGCCTTCTGGCTGGCCTACGCCAGCTTCGTCGTCATGATCCTCGCCCATGCCGTCCCGGCCACGGTCAATATCGACAACGCGGGCGGCTGGTTCGTAGCAAGCTTTGCCATCTTCAACACGTACATGATGTTTTGGAGCATGAGGCTAAACAAGGCTGTGTTCGCAGTGTTCTTCACGCTGGAGGTCACCGAGCTTCTCCTCGCGGCTGGCAACTTCCTTGCTGGCCATGGCTACGTAGCCGGTACGGACATAATCCACGTGGCCGGTTACGCCGGCATCGTTACGGCAGCATCCGCCTGGTACGCATCGGCGGCAGGCGTCATCAACTCGATGACCGAGCGCCCGTTCCTACCCGTGGGCACACCTCTTTGGGGCGGCCCGGCCAGGCTGCCCAGCCAGCAGGCGAGACCCATCGGTGCTACCCCGGTCCCCCAGCACTAGCCAAAAAACACCGGTAGGCCAAACGGCGTGACAAGGCGTGCCGAGCGGAAAGAGTCCTTCTCCGTGTCCCCCTTCGCTCGGCACACCGGTCGGGAGGCACCGTCAGCCCCCAGGCAGTGGGCCGTTACCGCTGCTACACTCTAACAGCGGCCACGAGCTCGACCTCCAAGTTCGCGCCCCTCGGCAAGGCGCTCACCCCGACGACAGTCCTCGCCGGGAGGTGGCCTTCGAAGACGTGCTCGTAGACCTCGTTGACGGTCGGGTAGGTCGTCATGTCTACGAGGTAGATCGTCGAGCGCACCACGTCTTCAGTTCGTGCCCCAGCGCCAGCCAAGATGGCGAGCGCGTTGCCGAGCGCCTGGCGAGCCTCTTCAGCGATACCTCCGCCCACAAAGGCGCCCGATGCTGGGTCGAGGGGGAGCTGCCCCGAGGTGAAGATCAACCGGCACCCGCCGGTGACGCTCATCCCCTGGACATAGGGCCCGATGGCGGCAGGCGCAGACTTCGTCGTCACGGCCGAGAGCACGTCTCCAGCACCATCTGCTCGCGCACTGTTACCGGCCGGCGACGCCCCTTCCAGCCCACCGGCTGGTGAACCCCTACCCGCCATTGTGCCCTCCTCCTTTCGCGCCCCTCGGCCTTGCGGGCCGCGGCGCTTTCGTTGGCGCCGGCACCTGTCGGCCTCGTCCGCGGCCAGACGGCGCGCGCCTGGGCTCATGGGCCGGCCCGATGCTGAGAGCGGTCACCCCAAGCTCGCGCAGATAGTTGTAAACACTGAAACGGCTGACGCCGAGTGCCTTTGCGACGTAACCGACCGAGCTCTGTACGAGAAAAAACCCAGACGCGTCCAGATTTTTCACCACCTGTGCCCGGTGCTCCTTGCGCATCAGCTCAACCGGCACACCGACCTCGCCAATAGCCCGGCTCACTGCGCTCGCGGCCAGGTCGGCCACGTGGGGGACGAATTCCTCCTCGCTCGCGCCGCTCGCGCCGCTCGCGGCCGCCGCCTCTGGGAGCATGGCCGGTAGCGCACGTGCCACCTCGCTCCAGAGGCTCACGTCGGTGTTCAGGCACAAGCACGCAAAGGCCTCGCCCGCGGCGTCGCGTAAGAAGATCGTGGAGGAACACAGCTCCTTTCCATCGTTGGTGCGCGCGGGGTACCGGAAGAGGTCACTTGTCTGGCCTGCCTGCAGCCGCTCAAGCACGAGCCCAGTGATCGGGGCACCGGGCTTGCGCTTGGTCAGCCCGCCCGCAAGGGCGACCAGGGAATGGTCGAGCTTGCGCAGGTCGTGGAGCGCGAGCTCGGTGCCTGGCCCGAGGGCTTGCTGGAGGGACGCCAACATTGAAGCCACCATCGCTATCTGGCGGTCCCTCTCCTGGTCCCTTTTCGCGGTGCTGTATTTCTTGGAGGTGGTCGTCAAATGTCCCCCGTGCCTTCCCCGCTCCACCGACCGAGGACCTGACCTCGTGAGCGAACGACGTGTGGCGGGAAATCTCTTTGGTCTTAGCCTACCGGAGCGTACCTCTTTGCGTCAACATAAACACATGGGCTTCAACAGCCCATTTTAACGTCTCATGAACTCAAAGATCTTCTCTAGAGCCAGGTCCACCTCTTCTTCTGTGTTGTAAAAGCCAGTCGATATCCGAAGGGCGTTGTTCTCGTGGATGTTGCGGATCAGCACGCCGGACTCCCGTAGGTAATCGACGGCGAGCGTAGTATCGACATCTCCGATATGGAGCGCCACCAGTCCCGATGGCTGGCCGGGAGGCGACAGGACCGTGGCGCCGGGGATACCAGCGGCCCTGTCCCTGCAGTAGCCCGAGAGGAGGGAGATGTCTGCATGGGCAGCGTCCAATCCCACCTCGTTTTTGAGCCAAGCGACTGCCGCCCCAAAGCCGAACACTGCAGGGCGGTAGACCGTGCCCGTCTCCAGGCACGACGCTTCGGGGCGAAGGACGAACGTCTGCGGATCCTTCGCGTCGAATGTCCTGTAATCCACTGTTGTAAAGGAAGCGAAGCTCGGTTCCAGAGAGGCGAGCTTGTCGGCCCGGACGAACAGCCCTCCTGAGCCATCAGGCCCGCAGAGCCACTTCTGGCCCGAGAAGGCGTAGTAGTCGATGCCGAGAGCGTGCATGTCTACCGGGATGGCACCGACCGATTGGGCACCGTCTACGTGCACGACGGCGCCGAAAGAGTGTGCCATGTCAGTTATCTCCCGAAGCGGTAGGACTGCCCCGGTCGTGTAGAGGACATGGGAGAGCGCCACCATCCTCACGCCCGGGTGGAGAACGTCCGCGAAGGCCTGGAGCGCACGGGCGCTGTCGCCATGGCCTACGTCAGCGAAGGTTATCTTCACCCCGTAACGCCTGCGAAGGAGGGCAAGGGGGAAGAGAATCCCGGGGTGCTCTTGGGAGGTCGTGACGACCTCGTCTCCTTCTGACCAGGTCCGCCCCCAGATCCCGAGGTTGACCCCTTCGGTCGTGGAACGTGTCAGTGCTATCTCGTTGGCATCGGCCCCGACCACACAAGCCAGGTCGCTGCGGAGGTCGGCCAATCGTCCGGCATAAGCCTGAAAGGCCTGCATCCCCCCGTGGAGGCGGCCGTCTTGCAGGTCTTCGGTGGCACGCTCAGCGATGGCCGCAAAGGCATGCCGGGACATCGGGCCGTAAGTCCCCGTGTTCAGGTACACATTGGCCGTCGTGGCGGGCAACTGCTCGCGGATCTTTGTGGTGTCAAGTTTCGCCATTATCGAGCTCCTTTCGTAGGCCAGGCTCTCGCTACGGTACCCAAACCGAAGCGTTGGTGGTCTCGACATGGCTCTGGGTCACGCAACGGCCCGAGACCATGACGAGCTCGAGGTTGCACAGGTCTCCCAGGCGTGCCAGGGGGTCGCCTCGGAGGGCGATCAGGTCGGCCTGCTTGCCGGCGTCGAGGGACCCGGTTAGTTCTCCCACCCCGATCGCTTCGGCGGCAAGGGTAGTCGCGGCCTCGATGACCGAAGCATTGTCCCACCCAGCCGCTGCGAAGACCTCGAGGCCTCGCAAGTACCCGTCCATGCGGTTTTCGATCCCCCGCATCCCGAAGCCGCAATCGGTGCCAGCAATCAGCTTCACACCCGCTGCCCGCATCTTGGCCAACCTGTCCACCAAGTTGCCGAACACCCCTGGCCCAAAGCGCTCGTCCATTTGCCACACAACAGCGTTGACCGTGGGGCAAACGTACACTCCGCGCTCGGCAATTAGCGCTACGACCTCCATGTCCACTTCGCGTGCAAAGGGGCTGCCGGCGCCCTCGACGGCGAAGGAACAGTGCTCGATGGTCCTCACGCCCGCCAGGGCGGCGTTCTTTATGCCCTCCGTGCCGTGCGCGTGGGCTGCTACGAACTTTCCCCGCGTGGCTGCCTCTTCCACAGCGGCCAGGATTTCTGTGGAGGTCCACTGGGCCCGCCAGGCGGGAGGGCCGACGGGTGTCATGGCACCGCCGGTGGCCATGACCTTCAGGCAGTCTGCACCCGCCCGCAGGTTCTCTCGTGCCACCCGCCTTATCCCGTCGGCGTCGTCGGCCTCACCGCCCATGTACCAGCAATGGCCGCCGGTATTGGTGATCGGGCGCGTCGCCACCACCAGATGAGGCCCGACGGCGAGGCCGGCGTCGATGGCGTCTCGCAGCTCGACTTCGAGGAAGTCCCGCCCCCCTAGGTCCCTCGCAGTGGTGACGCCGGCCGAGAGGAGCTTCCGGGCGTTTTCCGCCATCCTGAGCAGAAGGTGGCTGTCTGTCTCGGTGCTCTTCTTGGTGGTTGGGTTGACGTCCCTGTCGAAGCCGAGGTGTACGTGGGCGTCTACCATCCCCGGCATCAGCGTGCAGCCCTCTAGCTCGACCACCTCAGCTCCGCTCGCGTCCTGGCTCCCTCTCGGGCCGACGCCCTTTATGAGCACCCCATCGACCAGCACCTCGGCGTCGAGGATGACCTCGTCGGGCCGCCCCGTGAGCAACTTTGGCGCCCTAAGTAGTTTCATTGCTGTGGCTCCTCCTCTAGCTTTCTGGGAAATGGCAGGCCACTGAGCGGCCTTTGGCGACGGCGAGCAACACCGGCTCCGCCTCCCGGCAGATCTCCTTGGCCTTGGGGCAACGGGTACGGAACCTGCACCCCGAGGGCAGGCTGGCCGCGCTCGGGACCTCCCCACGCAGTTCTACCCCCTTGCTCGCCGTGGTCGGGTCGGGAGCAGGCGCAGCCGAAAGGAGCGCTTTGGTATATGGGTGCGCCGGTGCCGAGAAGAGCTCCTCTGCTGGGGCCTCCTCGACCAGCCTGCCGAGGTACATGACCCCTACTCGGTCGGCCATATGACGTACGGTGGCCAGGCCGTGGCTTATGAACAAATAGCTCACACCGAGCGATTCCTGCAGGTCGGCCAGCAAGTTGATCACCTGGGCCTGCACGGAGACGTCTAGCGCTGATACGGCCTCGTCGGCGACGATGAACTTCGGGCCGCCTGCGATCGCCCTGGCCACCGTCACCCGCTGACGCTGCCCGCCGGAGAGCTCGTGTGGGTACCGGGCCGCGAGTGCGGGACGGAGCCCGACGCTCTCCAACAGCTCGGCGACGCGCCGTCGCGCTGCCTGTCCCTTTGCGAGGTTGTGCGCGTCGAGCGCCTCCTCGACAGACTTGCCGACGGTCCTCCTCGGGTCGAGCGCGCCTAGGGGATCCTGAAAGATCGCCTGCACTTCCCTTCGTGCTTGGCGCAAGTGGTCGCCTCGGAGCGCGAGCCAGTCCCTACCCTCGAAGCGGACCGCGCCAGAGGTGGGCCGCTCGAGGCGCAAGATGAGCCGCCCGAGGGTACTTTTCCCGCAACCCGACTCGCCAACCAGCGCGTAGGTCTCCTGTCGGCCGACCGACAAGGAGACACCGTCCACTGCCCTCACGACCGGTGCCGGCCCACCCTTCCACCACTTGCGCCGCAGCTTAAAATGGCATACGAGGTCCCATACTTCGAGCAGGGCCCCGTCCCGCTGGGCCCTTGCTTCACGAGGACCGTCCCGGAGGCCCTCTCGTTGCCCACCGTGGCGGTCTTCTTCGCGGGCAAGAGGTGCTGCCTGGTTCGGGGGCATCAAAGCGCCGCCCTCTCTTCAGGGAGGCGCCCTGCGCCTCCGCCTCCTGGACCTGCCTGCCAACGGTGGACCTGGCTGTCGCGTGCCTCTTCGGCCCGGTGGCACGCGGCGATCTGGTTGCCCAGGCGGCGGGGGCCCGGCATGGCCGTCGCACAGCGGTCGTCGGCCAGTGGGCACCGAGGGTGGAAAGCGCAACCTGCCGGCCGGTCTGCAGCCTCTGGGACGGAGCCTGGGATGGCGACCAACCGTCGGGAGCGCGGCGCGTCGACCCGGGGAACCGCCGATATGAGCCCACCGGTATAGGGGTGGCAGGGGTGGCCGAATATGTCGGCAGTCGGGCCCTGTTCGACGAGAGATCCGGCGTACATGATAAGTACGCGGTCAGCGGTTTGCGCGGCCACGCCCATGTCGTGGGTTATCAAAAGCACTGACATCTGTCGCTCGTCGCGGAGACGTTTCAACAGGTCAAGTACCTGGGCCTGCACAGTCACGTCGAGCGCCGTGGTTGGCTCGTCTGCGATCAACAGTTCGGGGCTACCCGCGAGTGCGATCGCGATCAGCGCCCGCTGGCACATGCCACCGGAGACCTCGTGGGGGAACTGCTTCGCCCGGAGCTCGGGGTCGGTGATCCCGACACTCGCGAGCAACTCGATGACACGCCGGCGCTGCTCCGGCCGGGTGCCTGAACGTCGGCGGCGGACCGCCTCGAGCACCTGGGCACCAATGCTCACCACCGGGTCGAGTGCCCCCACGGGATCCTGGAAGATCATGGAAACCCGACGGCCACGCACCTCGCGCATCTCTGCCTCGGCCAGCGCGAGCAGCTCTCGCCCAGCGAGCCTGGCGTTGCCCTCCACCGTCATGCGGTGGTTCCGCCGCAACAGACCGAGGATCGCGCGCGCCGTTATGCTCTTGCCACTGCCAGACTCGCCCACCATGGCCACGACCTCGCCGGTCCCTATTTCGAAGCTGGCGTCGCGCACCAGCTCGAGGTGGTGGGCGGCGCTTTCGAACTTGACGGTGAGACCTTCTACTTCCAGTAGTTCTGTCACCGGCTTGTCGGCTCCATGTGGTCGCGCAACCAGTCCCCGAGCACGTTCACAGCGATCACGACTGCAGTGATCATGAGGCCAGGGAACGTCGTGATCCACCAGTCCTGGTTGACGTAACCTTGCCCGCTTGCTATCAAGGCGCCCCAATTGAGCGGCGGAGTGGTCGGGCCGAGGCCGAGGAAGGCGAGCGTCGCCCCAATGATTATGGCGAATCCGAAGCCGATCGCCGCCAGCACAAGGACGGGCGCCAAGCAGTTCGGCACGATGTGGCGCGCGAGGATTTTCCATCGCGCCACGCCGAGGACAGTGGCCGCGTCCACGTAAAGCCGGCCCCGGACTTGAAGGGCCTGAGCGCGCAGCACCCTGGCGTAGGCGGGTATGCCCTGTACGCCGACCGCTATTATCAAGTTCATCAAGTTCGGTGGGAGGGCGGCCACGAAAATGAGGGCGAGGAAGAGGCCGGGGAGCGCGAGCAGGACGTCGACGACCCGCATTATCACCATGTCGGTCGCCCCGCCGATGTAACCGGCAGCGATCCCCATCAACGAACCCACGATGGCCGAACCGGCCGTCGCCAATACCCCGATCAAGACAGCGGAGCGCGCCCCGTAGACGAGCTCCGCATAGATACTCCGGCCATATTGGTCGGTACCTAGGAAGAACTTCCCGAGGGGTGGCTGCAGGACCTGGGTCGGGTACGCGCCGACGGCAGTGTCCGGGCTGAAAAGCGAGGGCACTGCAGCCCAGAGAAAGACGATGGCGAGCACGGCGCAAGACAGGCCGAGGATAAAGTTATTTGGGTGGAAGATCTGGCGTCGCAGGGCTCTCCGACGAAACCACCAAGGACTCGATCGCTCGTTTAGGTCCCCCCCGAGGGGCGAGACCGCCTCGCTGGCGAGGGCCCCGTCCTCCCGGTTTGGATAAGCGATACTCGTTTGCCCGAGGCTCATAGGCGCGCACCCATATCGTCAGTCCCTCATTTCGTCAGTGTCGTGCGCACTCGTGGGTCGAGGTACGCATAGGAGATGTCGACCAAAATGTTCACTATGACGTAAACCGTCGCAATTATGAGCACGAGGGCTTGGACGGTCGGGTAGTCCTTGTTTTGTACCGCCTGGACGAGCATGCTCCCGAGCCCTTGGCGAGTGAACACCGTCTCGGTTACAACCGCCCCCGCCAGCAGCGCTCCTATCTGCACGCCGAGCACCGTCACTGCGGGCACGAGCGCATTGCGCAGCACATGGCGGACGAGGACCTGGTACTCGGGAAGACCCTTTGCCCTGAGGGCGGTCACGAACTCCTGGCCCATGACGTCGAGCATCGAGTTCCTGACTAAGCGAACGAGCAGACCTGAGCCCGCGAGGGCCAGGGAGAAGGCCGGCAGGACGAGCTCCGAAAACGTTCCGCTCCCGCTCGACGGGAACAGCCTCCATGTGAAGGAGAACACGAGGATCAGGAGGACGCCTGTCCAAAACAGTGGCATGGCGCTTCCGAAAAGACTTAGCACACGGAGCGACGAGTCTACCCAGGTGTCACGGAACATAGCGGCCAGCAACCCGCCTCCGATGCCTATGACCCCAGTGAGCACTACGGCCGCCGCGGTCAGTTCTACTGTGGCACCCGCTTGGGCGCCGATCGAGGACATGACGGGCTCCTTCGTCAGGTACGAGACGCCGAAGTTGCCTTGGAGCGCATGCCAAATGAAGGTCCCATACTGCACGAGGAGTGGCTTGTTGAGCCCGTAGTTGTCCTCAATATGGCGTATTTGCGCCTGCGTGATGCCGGGGTCTCCTTGGGTCAGGAGGACCACAGGGTTACCCGGCAGGGCACGCAGTACAAAGAAGATCAGCGCGGTCACACCGACTAGCACTGGGATGCTGACTACCAGGCGGCGACCTAGTACGTGGAGCGTGGGAGCCGTCCTTTACTTGCCCAGCCAGACGCCATACCACATCGGGTAATCGCGCCGGTCGAATACGAGCCCGTGGACGTTGTTGCGCAGGCCGAGTATGTAAGGCTCGATAGTGACGGGGATTGTCACAGCGTTGGCGACTACGTAGGTCTGCACCTTGTCCCAGAGCGCCCTTTCCAGTGCAGCAGTTGTCGCTTGGTTGGCCTCTGCCGTCCAGGTGTTGATCTGAGGCACGTCTAGACGGGCCAGGTTCTGACCGAACACGGGCCCATGCGGGATCTCAGCGGAGTTGAAGAAGTCGTACATTATCGAGGGAGAGGCCGTTATGAACGAGGTGGCGGTCGAGCCGTAGTCGCCCTTCTCGAGCACGCTCAAGGCAGTGTCGACACTGTAGTTGGTGATCGAGAAATTCACGCCGACCTTTTTCTCGTAGGACTGCACGTAGTCACTCACCTCTTGGCGCAGCTCCCGGTCGGGCGAAAGACCAGCGAAGGTCATGGTCAGCTCTTTCCCGTCCTTGTAACGGTAACCGCCCCTGCCGACCTTCCACCCAAGGGACTTGAAGGTCGCGTCTGCAGCCTTGGCGTCGTATTTCCAGCTGTTTTCCACGCCTGGGTCGTAATAGGCCGTGTGCGGCATGATGGGACCCCAGGCTTGGATGTATTCTCCCTGATAGACGGCCTGCAAGATGGCAGGGAGGTCGATTGCTTCTCGAAACGCCTTGCGCATGGCCACGCTGTTCCACGGCGCCTCCTGGGTGTTGATGAGCATCTGGTAGCCGGCGCCGGCCCCAGGGACTACGTAAAGGTTGAGCGACGGGTTGCTCTGGACCTCCTGGTAGTCAGGCGGCAGGATGGTCTCGGCCGCCCCAACCTGGCCGGACATCAGTTGGCCAACCCGCGTGCTCAGCTCAGGTACCTCGGCGAACACGATCTTGCCGAGGCACGCCGGGCCCTTGTGGGTTAGGCCGGCAGGGCCCCAGTTGTAGGCGGGCCGGGCGACTTCGACGATTTGCTGGTTGACCACGTTGGAGGTGATCTCGAATGGGCCGCTACCCACGGGCTTCAGGCCGAAGTTGGCGTAGCCCACTCGTTGGTTACCGTGCGCGGCCGCTACCGCCTTGTTGACGGCGGTCGGCGACACGATCCCGAGGAACGCTTGGCTCGCTGCTTCCAAGAAATCGGGATAGGGCCTGGTGAAATTGACCTCTACCTTTCCGCCCGGTAGAAGTACCGAACCTTGGTAGGGCCCAAGGAGGCTGATCGCGAAAAGCGACCCTTCGTTGGGGTTTTCGATCCGGTCGAAGGTGAACTTCACGGCCGCCGCGTTGACCGGGGTGCCGTCTGAGAACGTTGCACCCTTGCGGATGACAAAGGTGTAATGCTCTTTGTTTGGCGAAACCGTCCAACTGCTGGCCAACCAGGGAGAGTACTTGCCCGCGGAGTCCTCGTACACAAGCGAGTCGAAGACTCCTCTGTCCACCCGGTAGGCGACGGCGGCCGGTTCGTAGCTCGGGTCCAAGTCTGCGAGAACGTCCTCGTCGAGGTCGACGTTAAGGGTCCCGCCCTTCGACGGGCACCCGGGCACCTCGGTATTTGTGGCTGGGTTGGCCCTGGTGTTGTAGCGCGGTCCCGAGGCCTGCGAGGCCTGGTGGGCCGGCGCGGCTGATGCTGGGGAAACCCCCGGCATCGTAACGATCGATGCTATTGCTAGCATACTGAAGCCGGCTCTGCACCCCGAAGCCCGCGCTCGGCCAACCGACCGACGGTTCTTCACCGCGGACCCCGTCGATTGCGACATGTGTCTGCCCTCTCCTCTCCGTTATTGGTCTCGTAGGTCATTGGTCTACGTGAAGACCTTCACAGATGCCCGCAGCACCCATTCAACATAGAATCAACATCTACTACACGGCGTGGAGGAAGTCAACGCTCTAGGAGAGAGTTAACACAATCGAAAAGGAACAGGCGATGACGGGCCGCGTCCCGCGGGCGTGAATATAATGTCGAGGCAGTTTATGGCGAAGGAGACGCTCCGGTCGGCTTTGGCACCGTTTTCGGTCAGGGCGTTCCGCTCGGTCTGGGTCGCCGCGCTCTCGGGCAACTCAGGCCGGTTCGCTGTGATCTTGGTCGCCGGTTGGGAGGCCTTCCGCCAAGGGCATCACTCGGCTCTCTGGCCGAGCATGGTCAGTTTCCTCATTCTCGTGCCGACAATGGTGTTGGGGCTCGCTTCGGGGAGCCTGGCAGACCGCGTCAACCGTGCCAAGCAGGCCGCCACGGGCCAGGGCATTGCCGCCCTGGCTGCGGTCGGCGCTGGAGTCTGCGTCTTCGCTCACGTGGCGTCCCTCGAGACGACGCTCGGCGCAGCCGGGCTGGTCGGTGTGGCGAACAGCATCCAAGGCCCGGCATGGCAGGCCCTCGTGCCGAATATCGTCCGGCGCGACCAGCTCGTGAGCGCCGCACTTTCGACTCGGATAGCGCAGCAGGGCTCGGAACTCGTCGGTCCCGCGATCGGCACGGCTGTGCTTACGACGCTCGGGCCTGGGTGGACTTTTATCACCTGCGCCGCCTTCTACGCCACGGGTGTCCCGCTGCTGATCGGCGTTCGTAGCCGCGTACGGCCCACGCCACGCACGCGGGCGACGAAGATCCTGCACGAGGTGAAGAAGGGTTTCTCCTACCTGCGCTCCACCTCTCCGCTTGGCTTGCTGTTCGTTTGGGTGACATGCCATTGCAGCCTGACCATGGCGACGTTCGGGATCCTCCCCACCATCGCGAGCGTCAATTTTGGCGGTGCCGCCGGTGCGTATGGGTTGTTGCTCACGGCGTTCGGCGCCGGGTCGATCCTTGGGCCGCTAATAATGATGGGCCTTGGGGGCGGAGCGCAGACGGGTGCCACGTTGTGGGTCACTGGCGTCCTGTCAGGCGCCCCTTTGATGGTCGTGGGCTTTACGCACGTCGAGTGGTTGGCCGTGGCCATGGAAGGCGTGGCAGGCATAGGCCAGTCGGTGTTCATGGCGATGATCTATGCCGTTGTGCAGAGTTGCGCCGTGGACTCGTTGCGCGGCCGTGTCGCGAGCATCCAGCTCTCGAGCACGACGGGCGCGATGGGCCTCGCCAGCATCGGCTGGGGCGCGCTTGTGGGGCTCACATCTGCTGGGCTCGTCCTCGCCGCGCCAGGTGCCCTCTTCGTCGTTATCTGCCTGGTGCTCACGAAGAGAGTGCCGGGCCTCAACAGCGCCGTCGCCGCTCGCCAAGGGGCCTTAGCGCCCGAGCCAATGGCCGGCGCTCAACCCTCCCTGGCGCCGGCGGACTAGCGAGCCAGCGCCGGCGCGAGTGGTCGGCGCCCTGGTCCCCGCTTAAAGTCGCGGGCCATGCCCGTACGCCGCTGGCCAAGCCCTCGGAGCCCACAGCTCTGGGCGGTCGGCGCCGCGGCGGTCTGGCAGCTGTGGACCTGGAGGGCTGAGCGCCTGCGCGTCGCGTACCTCTACGACGGGGCAGTGCACCAGGAGATGACGCGAGCGGCAACGGCCGCCTTCAAGGCCGGGCACCTGCCCTTCACGTCGTGGTTCCCCTTCACGGGCCTCGGCTCCCCGCAGTTCAGCGAGTACCAGAGCCTCGCCTCGGTCGTGACCGGCCTCGCCGGCACCGTGGTAGGCGCCGGGGCCGCCTACCGGTGGTCCCTCTACCTGCTGGTAGCGCTTTGGCCCTTCGCCGTCTATGGGGGGGGCAGGGTGATGGGCCTCTCGCGCGGGACGAGCGCAGCGGCGGCAGTGCTGGCGCAGTTCGTGGTGAGCTTTACGGGGATCGGCTTCGAGCAAAACGCGTACTCATATACGGGCGGCGCCGAGGTTTGGACCCAGCTGTTTGGCAGCTGGACGCTCGTGTTCGCGTGGGCGACATCATGGAGGGCGTTCCGGGAACCTCGCTACTTGTGGTTGGGAGCGGGCCTCAGCGGACTGACCATTGCTTTCCATTACGAATGCGGCTACCTCGCGCTCCTTGGGGTAATGGTCATGGCGCTCACTGGCCCGGGCCGGCTGCTCCGCCGGCTCTTGTCCGGAGCCGCCCTCTTGGCTGGCTCCCTCGCCTCAGCCAGTTGGGTCGTGGTCCCGCTCATGCTCGGTTCCAAATGGTCCGCGATCGACGAGTTCCTGGCCCCTACCGTGTACGCCCGCGGGTATGGGGCCCGCAAGGAACTGCAGTGGCTCTTCACAGGCCAGATTTTCGACGCTCGCCGGACGGTCCCCGTCATCAGCGTGCTCGTAGGGGCAGGCGCGCTCCTCGCTCTCTGGCGCTGGCGCAGGGGCCCCCTCGAGCGCAGCCTGCTGGCGCTGTTCGCGGCGTCGTTTGTCCTTAGCTTCGGCTCGACTACCTTCGGGCCCTTTGCGGACCTTGTACCTGCTCACGGCAGCCTCTATTTCCGGCGCTTCACGATGGGCACCCAGCTCGCAGGGCTCTACTTGGCTGGGACCGCGGTCACGTGGGCGTGGCACTGGCTGGAGGGCCTAGGGCCCCTCTCGGAGCGCCGTTTGGCACATGGTCGCGGCGGGCTCGTCAGCGCCCTGGTCGCCGGGGCTGCGTCCTTATGCTTCGCCGCTTGGCTCTACCCCGCGGCCCGCCAGCTCTACCGCTACGACCAGCAGGACGCGGCGGCGATCAGCTCGCAGCGAGAGGCCGACGCCACCTCAGGAGGCGACCTCGCTCCCCTGCTCGCCTATGTCAGGCGCCACGGCGGTGGGCGTGTCTATGCCGGCCTCTCAAGCAACTGGGGCAATGACTTCATGGTCGGCGTCGTCCCGGTGTACAAGTACCTCCTCCAAGAAAACGTCGACGAGATGGCCTATGTGGTCCCCTCGCTTTCGCTGATGCTCGTTCCCGAAGCGGAGTTCGCCGAAACGGTCCCCGCTGATTACGCTCTGTTCGGGGTCAGGTACCTGATCCTCCCCACGGGCGAAGGCCCGCCCGTGAAGGCCAACTTCGTCATGGCACGCGACGTCTATTCCCTCTGGGAAGTACCGTCGGTGCACTACGTCGAGCCGGTCTCGGTCGAGGGGAGGATCGTGGCCGACCGCGCCAACGTTGGCGCGAAGTCGCTCGGCCTGCTGGAATCCCTCCTACCGGGCCGGGACGCTTCTGTTGGTTGGCGCGGGTCGGGCCGGTCTGGTGGTGGCGGTACCACGCCGGAGCCCGGTGCCGGCAGAGCGCAAGTGCCAGCCGGGCACACGCCGGTGCCGGTGGGGCCACCGGGCAAAGTACTGAGCCTGCACGCCGACTTGGCGCGTGGGAGGGCCACGGCCGAGGTTCGGATGACACGAGCCGGGTCGCTCCTCCTCTCGGCTTCATACGTACCTGGTTGGCACGCCTGGGTCGACGGCCGGCCGAGGCCGGTCGAGATGCTGGCGCCGGCACTCGTCGGGGTGCGGGTGCCAAAGGGTGTGCACGATGTGGCGTTCCGCTACGAGGGCTTCGCCTGGTACCCCGAGCTGTGGGCGGCGAGCCTCGCCAGCCTGGTCGGGCTCTGGTGGGTGGGCCGGCGCGCTAGTTGAGCGGGCTGGTCAGGCTGGCGGCTCTCCGGGGATCTTGTAGTCCGGCTGCCAGGGGCTGGCGTAGGGGTTGGTGGCGGCCGCACCGGGCGAGGAACCCTCGTTTTGCCATTTGGCCGTGTAGGGCAGGCCGTCGTAGAGCACCTCGTCGCCAGGTGTATATGTGGCGGTGGCGGCCCATGCGGGGTAGGTCCCCGGTGCCAGCGTGGCCAGCTTGGGCGCTCGGTCGCTCGGGAGCACCGGCCCTATCAGTTCCCACGGGGTCTCCCAGGGGAACTGGACCTGCGCGCTCGGGTCTACGCCGGTGCTGTACCACTTGGCTTGGTAGATGTAACCCTCGCGTACGACCTTGTAGCCCATCTGGTATGGGGTCGTCGGGTTCCACAGCGGGTAGGGAGCGTTGGCGGGGTTGAGGTCGGGCCTCGGGGGTGTCACCTGTTGGGACTGGGAACCTCCTGGTTGGGCGGCACCCCAAGCGGCCCCGATCGAGCCGAAGATCGTGGAGAACTGGAACGCTTGTTCGGGAGTCCCCGAGCAAACGTTGGAAAGGGTGTTTATCGAAAACGCCGTCCCGCACTGGGAGTCCCGGTTGAGCGACCACATGGAGATCCGCTTGAGGTCGACCCGGCTGGCGAAGCTTTCCAATCTTGTGGCGTCACCAGTGGTGAACACCTCGCCAGCGTCGTTGTTCTGCCCGATCATGACGGTGGCGCCCATGTGCTGCCAGACCTGGTCGCCCGACATGTGCAGGCCCCAGCTCCGGAAGAGACCCGCCAGCTGGGCGTGAGCCTCGTTCAGGGCTCCCTCAACCTGAACCGTCATGCCCAATGGTGCTGCCCCCATGTCCATGGTCATGAGGTTGACCCCGGCGAGGCCCACTCGGGCACGCAGGAAGTCCGACACTTGTGCCTCGCCCGTCGCGTCCATCCCGTCGGAGGTGGTGGGGAGCGTGAGCCACACCGAAAGCCCCCAATGTTTACGCTTTGCCCAACGTTCGACCAGGCTGACGGCGGCTGCCCTCCGGCGACCTGACTCCGAGCCCGTGAGGGACGCCCCCTCCACGTCGAGGTCCATTACGTGCACGTGGTAGTGCGTAAGCACCGATTCGTAGGCAGTTGCAACTTTGGCCGCGTCCGTGCAGGCTGCCGCCAGCTCCGTGTTGGCCTGGCCGCCGAAGGATACGCCGACGCCAACACCCTCGTCTTCCAGTTGTGCGATCCGAGAGGCCATGTTCAGCTGCTGGCCCGCTTGGGCGAGCGTGTAGGAGCCGCCCCAGCTTGGTTGGCACGGACTGGAAGGGTCGGCGACCACGAAGCCGAGCACTACCTGGCGTGCCGGCTCAGCCGAGACGTCTTGGAACTGGTAGGTCGGTGTGACGGTCACGTCCACATAGGGGGCGAACCATTGCCCCGTACGAGGCGTGGACGCGGCGAGCACGCGCGGGACGGCTTCGTACGCGACCCCCCACGCCATGATGGCTGCCGAGGCCAGTGCGGCAGTGACGCGCGTGAGGGAGATCCGCATCCGCCTCGCGGCCGGGGCAACCGGCGACGAAGGCGCCGGCGCCCGCCATTCGGGCCGCGCCCCGGCCATCTCCATGGGGGCGCCGAGCAGGAAGCCCTGCGCGTGGGTGACACCAAGCGCAGCCAGCGCTGCCCGGTCCTCTTCTGTCTCAACCCCGCCCGCAACCACCGTGCAGCCGTGGAGCGCAGCCACTGACAGCAGGCCACTAAGGGCCGCTTGGCGAGAGGCATCGCCGGCGATCCCGCTCACTGCAGCGACGTCGAGCTTGGCCCATGCCGGGCGCAGGGCTGCAACGGTGGCCGCGGTGGCCTGCGTAAGGGCGCAGTTGTCGAGCGCGAGCTGGAGGTGAGGGCCAAGGGAACCGACCGCATCGTCAAAAAGGGGCGAACCGGCGGGCCAAGCCCCGAGACTTCCGCCAGTTGGCATGGGTACCTCGACCACTACCGGCCTGCCCAGCCGTCCCGCGGCTTCCCTCAGCCACGCCCCGCCCGAGGCGAGCAGGTCGCCAGACGCCTTCACGGCAACCCAGCAGCCCTCGGGGACGTCGGTAGCGGAGCGCAAAGCGTTCTCCACGAGGCCGCGCTCCACCGTCGCGGCGTCCTCGGCCCCGGTGCTCACGAGCTTGAGTGGAACCGGGACCCCGTCGGCGAAGCGGGCCAGCGCCTCGAAGCCCTCGACCTTCCCGGTGCGGAGGTTGACAACCGGCTGGAAAACCGTCCGCGCCGCGAGCCCAGCGACTAGAGGCCGTGACGGCCCGAGGCCGAGCACGGAGCGCCAGTCGGCCTCACCCGCCGACGAGAGGGCCGGCGTCGGGGCGCCCTTGGGGGACGGCAGGACCGCTGGCACGTGAAAGAACTTCCATGCATGGACCGAAGCATCCGCAATGGAGTTGCGCACGCCGACGAAGGCCACCAGCGCGTAGGCCAAGAGCAGCGCATTGAGGGCGCCATAGCCCACGTTGACCAAGTGGTGGCGTTCCCAGGAGTAGGCCGTTGTAGCGATCGCGAAGCCGAGCACCGCCCAGGGCGTCACGACGAACAAAGGGGGGACGACGGTGCGGTCCTTCACCTTTGGCGTGCGCGCGAAGGGCACTTTGGAGGCAGTGATCGCCTGCACCACGGTGGCGACCGTCCCCGCCAGGTTCACGGGCAGCAACAAGAGGTTGAAGCCGTAAAGCTGGAGGACGTCCCTGCGCCGGTAACCGCAGTACCTGAGGTCAGAGGCCATTGCCAAGAAGTACGGGAGGGCGACCAGTCCGAGGAGAGGGCTCACCAAGGAGGAGCTGAAGGGGAAGGCGAGCAGCACGAGCAGGCCGAGCGACGACCAAGTGATCGAGGCCATGTAATTGGAGCGCAGGAAGGTCTCGCCAAAGCGGGTCCGCTCGCCGCGTTCGCGCCGGGCCTGGCGCTGGGCGCGGAGGCGGGGCAGGATCAGCAGCCCACCTGTCGCCCACCGCCGCCGCTGGATGCAAAGCGACCCGAAGTCGGGCGGGGTAGCCGAGTAGCTGAGCCGCTCTGGGTAGTTGAACAGCTGCCATCCGGCCGTCGCCAGGTCGATGGTGGACTCCGTGTCCTCGATCACGGTCCGGTCGGAGATGAAGCTCGGGACGTCCCAGTCACCCTCGTAGCTCACCCGCTTGATCGAGTCGAGCACGGCCTTGCGGATGAGAGCGTTGGCCCCGACCCAGAACGTGGCCCCAAAGTACGTGAGGCCCTGGTGCACGAGGTGCTGGAGGTCCGTCGTGGCGCCGGCGACTCGTTCGATGCGGGAGGTCGCCCCCGGGAACGACGAGTAAGGGGTCTGGGCGATGGCGGTGTGCTGGTGCTCTGCCTGCTCCATCAGGTGCACGAGCCGGAGGCAGTACTCGGGCAGCAGGACGGAGTCCGCGTCCAGGGTGAGCACGTACGCCGGGTTGGGCACGGAAAGGTCGGCCTGCTCTGTGTCCATGGCAGGCACGAGGGCCAGCCCGGTCGGTGTCCACTCCTCCTTCCACCGGCCTCCCATGAGGCCGATGTAGGAGTTGAGGTTCATGGCCTTGTTCGGCTCTCGCGAGAGCGAGCAGTAACGCTTGCGCTCGAAGACCGAGACCTGGGCGGTAAATATCCAGGCCAGCCGGCGGTAGAGCTGGCGCCCCTTGCTCGCGGGGAGGCTCGCGCGCGACAGGGCGGCCCTGCCGAGGGCGCCGGCGACCTCGCGGAGGTCGCGTTCGAGCCTCCCCAGCACTTGTTCAACGAAAAAAGCTTCTGCGTGGTCGCCCGCCCTCCGGCTTCCGGCCAACGAGGCCAACCAACCCGCGGCAGAGGTGTAGTCGTCGGCCAGCTGCACGACGGCGGCGCGAGGAAGGGCAGCCGAATCGTCGTCGTAGCTGTCCTCGAAACGCTGGAGCGCACCTTGCCACCTGCGTCCCTGCGGGTCGAGCAGCGAGGTGAGCTCCGCGGGGAGGGCTCGCGCCTCTGCGAGCAGGCGGGCCTCGGCAGCACCGGAGGGCACTGGCGGGTCGTCGAGCAGGAGGACGAGCTCGAGGGGGTACTCCTGTAGGGCGGCCGAAAGGATCGTGTCGCGCACGACCCGCGCCTCCTCGCGGAATGCGGGCACGAGCACGGTCACCTCGGGAGGGGCGGCTGCGTCCCAGAAGTCCTCCAAGACGGCCCTGGAGGCCCTGCGGTGCGCCTTGGCCCTGTAAAAAAAGCCCAGCCGGCTGAGCAGGTAGGCGACCGTCGATGCCGTCAGCAACGTGACGACCAAGAGGTAGACGACCGACTCGGCGCGCGATGTTGCCGAACCCATGCCCTTGCCGAACAAGGCCGAGAACACCCAAGTCACCGTGTACGCAGCCCAAGCAGCAACGGTGGCCAATATGGCGGCCCGACCGAGGGCGACGCGCCTGTCGCTCACCGGGGGCGGTACCTCCGGCGCCGGGCCGGCTGCCCTGCCCGACCTCGCGGGCCCGGGGTGGACGCGGTTATGCAACACATGTCCTCATCGCCCGTTCTTGTTTGGTTATGAGAGGTGAGGGCGTTGTCAATGCCGACCGGGGCGGGGACGAGCGACGAGGATGGCACCCAAGGGGGCCGGGAGCTGTCCGAAGCGAGCATCCAGGGGCTCTTCGTCCACGGACTCCTGGCTGGACGTGGCCAGCCTGGAAGAAGGCGAGACGGAAAGCCCCCTGACGGGCACGTTTGCCAATCTGGTCACAGCTCGCGATCGCCTCAACGTAGTGATGAAACAGCTCACCATCATCGCCACCGTGTTCCTCCCCACGAGCTTCCTCCGGGTTGGGCACACCTTCGGCTGGACGGTGAGCCCCCTTGGCTCACATCGGATGGGACGGTGCCGGCGGAGCGCCCGGTTGTGCCTCGTGCCTGGAGCGGGCACGCCCACGTGCCAATGCACTCACCGGCGCCTGAGGGCGTGCTAAGTCACGCTAGACGTTTGCACTCGTGGCCCTGTCTGCTTGTTGGTGACCGTGCGCAAGGTCACCAACAACACCTCGTGTGCTACCCGAAGTTCCAAATCGATCACCCAAGGCGGTCAATGACGCCGGGCGCCCTTGGAAGGCGCTGTTTCCGGCCAGCCCCTGGGGAGCGCACTTTTCGGGTAACCGCGACCCGGCGCCGTACGGCTTCCCGGTGCCTTAAACGCCGTTCAGGTGAGGGTGCCGGTGGCCGGGACGTTGTCGCCCGTCGCGCCTTTGCCGGCCACTGGCTTACGTCGCCGGAGGAGGTATAGCGCACACCCACTTTCTACCAAGATGGCCACGGCGAGCTTGCCCCGGAAACCGAGCTCGGCCCGGAGCCATGCAAGCCCGTAGCCCGGATGCTCGGCGATCAGTTCTGGGAAGCCGAGGTAGCGGACCGCCAGCACGACAGACCCGATGACGTCCTTTTGTGTAGTGGCCGGCACAAAAATATCGGGCCTGTTCTCGGGGTTGTCGCCCTTGGTCACATAGTCCCCATTGGGCTTGATCTGGATCAGGCGGTGAACCCAGAGCAGTCCATTGCCGCGAAACTCGATCACTTCGCCGACGTGATAGTGCTTCTGGGGCTGGATGAAGACCATTGAGCCAGGAGGGATGGTCGGGTACATCGAGGGTGTGTAGATGTACGCGTGATTGCTCGTGAAGAAAATGGCAAAGCCCGCGCCGGCGACAAGGATAATGACCGAGGCGAGGGCATGGCGAAAACGGTGGCGCGCTCGTGGCGCGGCGCGGAGGTGGGTCTGCTTATGGCCGAGGGCCTCGCTGGGGTTCGGATTTTCGGTAACTGTTTTCATGTGTAAGGTTCACAAAACTGGTGGGGCGGGGCGGCGAACCGCCCCGCTGGCCAAACAACGGGTGGCGCTACTAGCTACCGGCAGTTGCCGTGACGGTGAAGGGAATGCTGACATCGGCGCCGTTCCAGGCGTTGTCGGTCGTGGCCGTGCCGGTATCGCTCGCTGCCAGCGTCAGGGTTATGACAGCAGGAAGCGACTGCCCGGCACCGATATAGCCAACCTTAATTGGTTGACCCACTGCGGCCCCACTGGAATTATAGTACTCAGCGAGCGTACCCGTGCCGACGGTCGTGTTGTTCGCAGTAGCGGCGAAGTTGACCTGGTCGAGGTTAGCCAAGAGATTGGTGGTCCCCTCGACACCTCCATTGTTGACGACCAGATTGGACAGAGTGATCGTCAAATCTTCGGTTACGTTGCCAGTATTTGTGATGGTCAACGTCTCAGTGCAGTAACCGGCGACATTATTTGCAGTGTCAAAGGGTGCGTTGCTGGTAGCGCCGGGTACGAGGTCACTGCATATGAAGTTGCCGCGGCCATTATCGCTTGTAACGTCCGTTCCGGCATTGCTGGTGATCTGCAGGGCGACGCTAGCGCCCTGTACCCTTGCGTTCCCCTGGGTGCTTGCAGAGAACTGTGTGTGGACCGCGCCGCCACCGAATAGCGCGAAGGCGGTCCCACCGGCCACGGCAACTGCGGCGGCTTTGGCCCAGATGCCTTGGGTGAGGTTCATCTTGATCCTTTCTATGCAGGTTCTTGGGCGCGCCGGTTTCGCCATTGGCTCCCCGCGACGCCTAGGCGACCAGCTCGCGGCCGTCGCGGATCAACGCTTCGCGCAAGGTACGGTAGTCCTTCCCGAGGGTCCCGGAGCTCCTAGTACTTTACAGAGGTCTTAAAATGGACCATTGGTACAGAGTCGATGCCGGCCGTTGAACTGATAGCGCGCGCATCATCACGAAGCGAGACGGTCGAGGTGCGGCACTTGCGTGCGGGCACGCTCGGTGGTATTGCTTCGGCCACTCGGGACGGCCCTGGCTGTGATAGCCGTGAAGGCCCTCGCCTGGCTGCCAAGCCGGCTGTAGGTCCCTCTGTCCAGCCTGCACGTGCCTGATATCGCGAGCGAAGCTGTAAGTAGGGGCATCGTGGCTGAGATCTCAGGCGAGACGGTCTGCCGCTGGCTCAGCGAGGACGCCACAAAGCGCTGGCGGCGGCGCTCGTGGATCTTCGCCCGCTTATGCCGAGCGCACGATGCCGCGCGGGCGAGCCTGAGGCAAGGAAGGGCTGGTGGGAGGGCAAGTGAGTGTTGAGCGGCTCGGCAATCCTGGTGCCCAGCGAGGAGCGGGGAGCCACGCTTTACTTCTTGGGGCAAGGAGCTCCGGAAGAGGAAGAGGTCAAGCATGGAAAAGCGGCGCTCATTGCCGAATGTGGACGGGCCTTTTGCGGTCTACGCGGCCGGCTATCAAGCGACCTCACGCGACTGAGCTATTCAGCCAGCAGGGCGTTGGATCGTGTGCGGGTGATGGCCAACCTGAGCAGATGGCTGGGCGAGCGTCACCTCGAAGCCAGTGAGCTTGGTCTGGCAGGGTTGAACAGTTCTTGGCACACCGTCGCGCGCGCAGCCCCGGGCTGGAGCACCTCTCTGGTTTTGGTCTGGTTTTGGCCTCGCCCAATGTTGGGCTACCTACGAAGGCTGGAAGCCGTCCCTGAGACGGTGATGCCGAGACCGCAAGGCCCTGTGGGCCTCTTGCTGGAGGAGTTCGCTGGTTACCTGGTGGACGAGTGCGGGCTGGCGTACGAGACAATCCGAGGTTACCGACGCGGCGCTGAGGCATTCCTGACTAGCTGCGCGCTCAGCGCGGCCAAAGCCGGTTGGCGAGCGGGGAACCTGGGCGCCGGCGACAACGACGTCTCCGTCCTGGCCGAGTGCGCCCGGCTCAGCCGTGGGTCGGCGGCCAACGTCGTGAAGGCACTGCGGTCGCTCTTGGGCTTCTTGTACTTCCGCGGCTATAGGCTCGGCGTTGGCAGGCTGCGTCCCGGCGGCTCCGCCTGGCGGGGAAGCGGCAGGTCGCGGGGCTTGGAGCCAGGCAGGCTGCATCGGTTAGCCAGCTGTGACCGCCGGAGCCCCGCTGGGCGGCGGGCTTCGCCATCTTGACGGTGCTGGCGCGTCTCGGTTGCGAGCCAAAGAGATCGCCAGCTTGAGCCTCGACGATATCGACTCGCGCGCGACGGGATTGCCGTCACCGGGAAGGGGGGGCCACATGACCGGCACCGCCTGATGACAGACGTAGGCCTGGCGGTGGCCGAGTATTGTCGTCGGGCCCAATAGAAGCAGGGGCAAGTGCCGCCAGGCCGCCCACCGCCGGGGCCACCAACCCTCCTTCGAGGCACCGAGCCTCCCCGCGCGCCGGCCACGGCGGACCGTCACCGTCTATGCCTGCCCCTCGTGTGAGGCTCACCATCTGGGAGACCAAAGGCGCCCTGAGTTGAGGTCTGGATGAGCTGGGCGATCACCGGCACTGGATGAGCTGGGCGATCACCGGCACCGTTTTACCGCCCGCCGGGGACAGCACGACCAGGCCACGGCGGTAGCGGACGACGCTCGCCTTGCCCTTCCCTCTGCCCGGCGTACCAAGCGCACAGAGGCGAGCGACCTCTGGGCCCACAACATAACTGGTACCACTGTCTACACATCGGGCGCCAGTGCCTTTGGAGCCGGCACCGGCGCAGCGGTCAGCCAGATCGCGTTCATTGACGTCGAAGCCGTCCACTAGTAGCACGCGGATTCAAACGCCAAGCGTACGGGGCGCGAGAGCGGCGCCCCGGTGCTGGCGGGCCCATGCTGCGGGCAGGCCACAGCAAAGGCTTCAGCAGTTTGGAGCCAACGTGGAGGCGGTCCCAGTAAGTGTTGGGGACGGCGATCGGGCCTTGGTCCCGGCGCCCGCCTCGCTGCAAAGCCCGCTCCCCGGCGCGGCCAGGAGGGGCGTCACGACCCTAACGGCCGTCTCGCCGGCGTTGGTCGGCTCCACCGTGTTGGATGCCGTGTAAGCGGCGCCGGAGCAAGCCGTGACGGCCGTTGCGACTCCTATCAGTAGCCGGGGCCATCCCCTGGTCATGGCACGGCTCTCCCAGTGGGGGTAAGAGGAGCTTTTGGCGGGAAAACACTTCCGTTTGGCACCCTTTCTTGGTATCACGCCTGAATGTGGCCCGGAGCTAGGGACGGGGCTGCGGACGGGCGGAAACGGAAATTGCTGAACAACACGAAAACCATACGCGCTGGTCGTGGTGGCGGCCCTTCCTTGTGTCGAGCGGCCACCTCCTCCTGCCTTCTTGGTTTCGCCGGCGTCCGGAGCTGGGTGTACAACAGGACCGCCAATAGAGATACGCCCGCCGGCTTAGCAATCCCAGGCAAGCCGGCGGGCAGGTCCCAGAAAGGAACCACAAGGCAATGAGGATACTACCTCGTCGTCTCCTCTTTCTCGGAGGGGCGGCGGCCATCGCAGCCGGTGGCTTCGCCTATATGGCGAGCAATTCGGTTGCGCAGACAAACGCCGGCGTCGGCCAAGGCCAGATTTCCGGTTACACGGTGTCGGGGGTTACTTACAACCTCGCCAACCGTACCGACCCTTACGCCTTCCCGTGCAACAACAGCCAGAGCCCCTACGGCTGCACGATCGGCGGCCACTACCACGGCCTCAACCCCGCGACCGACGACCAAGGGCCGTTCATAGCGGAGGTGACCTTCACGCTAACGCCCGAGAACACCAACAACCCCGCCGGTTTGGGCAATGTGCTCGCCTGGTTCGACAAGAGCCCTGGCGTGCAGCCCAACAGCAACGACATGGTTAGCGGCTATTACGCCTGTGACGCGCTCAGCAATACCCTCAACACCACCACCGGCGCCGAGCAGTGGGACTGCCAGAACCCGACGTCAGGGCCTTACGCCAGCTTCTTGGACCCCGGCTACCTCATAGTCTCAGCAGCACAGTAGGCAGGCGACGCGCTAGCTGGACGCAAGGATCTCAACGTGAGCATCGGGGCGTCTACGCCCACGTGGGCGGCCGGCCGGGTCGCAAAAGCCGGCCGGCGGCCCATGGGTTTCGGCCGGGCCCCTGTTGTCCTCGGCGCGGCATTGGCCCTTGTCGCGTGGTGGGTGTTCCTCGCCCCGCCGGCCCTTGGTGGGCGGACCTCGTACGTGATCACTGACGGGGTGAGCATGCTTCCCCGGTTCCATGCCGGCGACCTCGTGATATTGCGCAAGGACAAGAGCTACCACGTCGGTGAGGTCGCCGCTTACCACAATCTTCAGCTCGGTGTCGTGGTCATGCACAGGATCATCGGGAAACGCGATGGCCACTACGAGTTCAAGGGGGACAACAACAACTTCGTCGACCAGTTCCAGCCCACCAAGGCCGAGATAGTCGGCGCCGAGTGGGCAGACATCGGCGGGGTTGGCAAGTACGTCCAAAAACTGAGGGACCCAGTGGTCGCCGCCATCGCACTGGGGATCCTCTGGCTGGCCTCGTTCGCACCGCGGCGAGCCAGTAGGCGACAAAAAAGGAGGCGCCGTCATGCTCACTGAAGGTCCTAACCACAAACGCCACGCTCCGGCGCACTCGGCTGGTCAAGCCAGTCTGGGTTTTTCCCTCGCCTGCGGCGCTCTGGCACTCGTTGCAGCCGTCGTGGCGGGCTTCGCTTGGAGCCGGCCCACCATGACCTCCTCGGTGCTCGCCTATACGCAGTCCGGGCAGCTCAGCTATGGGGCTCGTGTTCCTGCTGGGTCGGTGTACGGTCCTTCGGGCCTCACCACCGGTGAGCCGGTCTACACAAGCCTCGTGAAGGAGCTCCGGCTTGGCTTCTCCTACCACTTCGACGCCTCCGCGGCCACCAACCTCCGAGGGACGGAGAAGGTCGTGGCTGCCATAGGCAACGGCCAGGGGATAACCCGAAGCTTTGTGCTGGGCTCAGAAAAGACCTTCCGCGGGACGCGCTTCGACGCGGCCGCCACTCTCAGCCTCCCCTCACTGGAGGCAGTAGCCGCTGCCTTCGCTCGGGCAGGGGGAGGCTCCTCGCTCGGGAGCTACGCCGTGACCCTCTACCCCTTGGTCGCGGTAGAGGGCCTCCTTGGAGGCTCGCACGTAGCCGCCTCGTTCGACCCGCAGTGGAGCTTCACCTACAGCGGCGGTGCCCTCGTCCCTGCAGGCGGCCCATCCGGGAACGCTGCCGGCGCAACGGCCGGCGGGACCGGGACCAGCGCAGGGGTTGGGACCGCAAGTGGGACCGGAGCCGGCGCAGCGCCGGCGACGGGGCAAGGGGCTGGTCCTTCATGGGCTACGAGCTCATCGGGTTCAGTGACGGTGCCTCGCGCTCAAACAGCTACGTTGTGGTTCAGGGGCTTGGGGGTCCCCCTCGCCCGAACGGGGTCACTGGTCCTTCTGGCGCTCGCGTTCGTGGCCGGCGGCGCCTCTGCCGGGCGCGTGCTCCGAGACGCAACCTCCCAAGACGAGGCGGTCCGCATCGCCACCAGGTACGGCTCCTCGCTCCTAAAGGTAGAGAGCCTGCCTGACTTCCCGTCGGTGGTCCCGGTCGAGATGTCGTCCTTCGGCGGGTTGATGCAGGTCGCAGCGCGCCTGGAGTGCCCGGTGCTGCACTGCACCGGTGCGGGTGAGGGCGCAGCCGACACATACGCCGTAGTCGACAACACCACGCTTTACCGATACCGGACCACCGACACCGCCAGCGCCGCGGAGACGTCCAAGGTGCCAACACCGGCCCAGGGCAGCGGACCCGAGATCGTCCTAGAGAAGGTCGCGAGATAAGAGGCCTCCTCGACCGCTCCCAGCCAGCCCTCGAGCAACCGCGACCGGTGGGTACCTGCGCACCCGCCTGCCGTGGCCTATGTTAGAGCCAAGTCGTCCCCCTGGCCCGTCGTGGGGACATATCGCCCTTCGACGAGGTCACATTGACAGAGGTTCATCTAAAGAAATTCGCGTTCTGGTTGGCTGCGATTGTACTTGGGGGCGCGATGGTGCTGGCGACCCCGGCGAGCGCCTCGGGCCTAGTCGGCAAGGCCCCTTCGGTCCTATCTGCTTTCGCGACCCCGAGCAGCCTCGGCCCGGCCGGGGGCGAGGTGACCGTGACGGCCAAGGTGCACAATGCCCTCTCCTGCCAGCTGGAGCTGCTCTCCGCCCAGTCGTTCCCCGTCGTCTACTCCCACAACCCCACCACCGCTTGCCAGGACGGGTCCTTCTCGGCCCACGTACTGATCGGGGCCAACCCGAGCCCCGTAAAGCGCACGGTGGCCTTCGCCCTGGTGGCGCGGAACGGCAGCCTGTCTTTCGTCGGGCGCTTCTATGTGTCCCTGGCGCCGCGCTTGGCGCCCTCGGTTATATCTGCTTTCGCCACCCCGAGCCGCCTCGGCCCAGCCGGGGGCGAGGTGACCGTGACGGCCAAGGTGCACAATGCCCTCTCCTGCCAGCTGGAGCTGCTCTCCGCCCAGTCGTTCCCCGTCGTCTACTCCCACAACCCCACCACCGCTTGCCAGGACGGGTCCTTCTCGGCCCACGTACTGATCGGGGCCAACCCGAGCCCGGTGGAGCGCACGGTGGCCTTCGCCCTGGTGGCGCGGAACTTCAGCCTGTCTTTCGTCGGGCGCTTTTACGTGTCCCTGGCGCCGCGTGTCGCTCCCTTGCCCCCTCCACCGCTGCCCAACCAGTACGTTCCAGGCTCAAGCGGCTACGACGTTTCTTGGCCGCAGTGCCAGGCCCCGGGCTCCGCGCTCGTAAAGGCGCTCCCAGACGCTCCAACCTTTGCCGTGGTGGGCGTAAATAACGGGACCATCGGCACCTTCAACAGCTGCTTCGCGGCAGAAGCAGCATGGGCGGGACAGGGCCTGTCTGTCTACATCGTGCTCCAACCTGCGCCCTCGGGGAGCCAGGCCGCCCTTGAGATGTCGGGGCCGAAGTCGTCCTGCGCCTCCACCGACCAGCAGTGCGCTGGTTATGACTGGGGCTACAACTACGCCGAGGCCGACTTGTCTTTCGTCAGCGCCCAAGGCGTCGCTCCCCGGATCTGGTGGGTGGACGTCGAGACGGCCGAGGGATGGGTGACCTCGGCGGCAGAACAACCGGTGAACGCCGCGGTCGTCCAAGGGGCTCTCGACGCCCTGAACGGCGGCGGCAGGACCGCTGGGATCTATTGCACCTGGTACCAATGGGGCCAGATAACGGGCTCTTACGTCCCACCCGCGCCAGTGCCCATCTGGGTGGCCGGCGCAACCAGCCTCGGCAATGGCTACTACAGCGCCCAGTCCTACTGCCAGCGAGCGCTCTCACCAGGCGACCCCTCCACTCTTGCTTCCGCAGCCATCGGCTTTGCCGGTGGCACCCCCTGGCTCGCGCAGTACCCCTACGCGCCCGGGGCAGTCCCCGTCGACAACGACTATGCCTGTAGCACTAGCCCGAGCGCTGGCGGGACGTAGCACCGCTCGCCACGCCTTCAATCGGCGGCGGCTGGCAATCGGCGGCGGCTGGCAATCGGCGGCGGCTGGCAATCGGCGGCGGCTGGGCCACGAGGCCCTGTCCCTTTGCCGAAGAGACGGGGCGCCTCGGTGGCCGAGCCAGCTCAGGCATGGCCGGCAAGGAGGACCGCGGCACCTCGCACCCTGTCGTGGGCGAGGTCGGAAAGTGCCCGGTCCGCCGCCTCGAGCGGGTATGGCGTGGTCGTGACCTCGACGTGGAGGCGGCTGGCCGCCGCCAGCATTTCCTCTCCGTCAGCGCGAGTGTTGGCGGTCACGCTGGTAAGTACTTTCTCCTGGAACAGGTAGCGCTCGTAGCCGAGCACGGGGATGTCGCTCAGGTGGATTCCGGCGACGGCCAGCGTCCCTCCCCGGTCGAGCGCCTCCATGGCCACCGGTACGAGGTCGCCAACGGGGGCGAAGAGGATGGCCGAGTCCAATGGCTCCGGAGGTCGGCCGTAGGCGTCGCCGGCGGACGCCGCGCCGAGCGACATGGCGAGCTGCCGTGCCTCCTCCGAGCGCGTCAGCACGTGAACGACCGCTCCCTCAGCAATGGCCACCTGCGCGGCAATGTGGGCCGAGGCGCCGAAGCCGTAGATGCCAAGGCGACCGAAGTGTGGCAGGTTAGCCCGCCGAAGGGCCCGGTAACCGATGATCCCGGCGCAGAGCAGCGGGGCGGCCTGGACATCGGGGAAGTCTGGCGGGAGGCGGTAGGCGTAGTTTTCGTCGACCACGGCGCGCTCGGCGTAACCGCCATCCTCGTCCCAACCGGTGAAACGCGGCGAAAGGCACAGGTTTTCCCGGCCAGTTCGGCAAAAGCGGCAGGCACCGCACGTGTGCCTGAGCCACGCCACGCCCACCCGGTCCCCGAGGGCGAAACGCGTTGCGCCCTCCCCCATCGCATCGACCGTCCCCACGACTTCGTGGCCTGGTACTACCCCCGGCTTGTGGACCGGGAGGTCACCCTCTGCCACGTGCAAGTCGGTCCGGCAAACCCCGCAGACGCTAACCTTCACCCGGATTTCCCCTGGCCCTGGCGCCGGTGTCTCTCGTTCGGCCAGCCTGAGCGGGCCTCCGTCGACGGGCCCGGGTTCGTGCACCACCCAAGCTTTCATGTTGTCGCCTCCCTTTTTCGCGAGGTTCGGCTGAAAAGTGCCTGCCGGCGCAAGCCTAGGCTTTGAGGTCAAAGGCCCCGCCTCGGGAGCCGCCTTCTGTTCCGGGCGAAGACCTTCCTGGGCTGCTAGCACCGGCACACCGGTGGCGCCCGCGGGGCACCCCGGTAGCGCCCGCCGGCAGTGCTACGGGGCTCCTTGGCAGTAGGAGCTCCATAAAGCTTCTGAATGTAGTCCCGGCGAACGCGCTTTCATAAGGCACAAGACGAGTTGTGGGCCATGGAACTGACGGATCCGCAGGTACTCCTTTTCGCGTCCACCAGTTCTGTGAAAGTCCCTCGCCGCGGCCGGCGCAACGGAACGGCCGCAGCCACCCTCGGCGTTGCCCGCCAGTAGTGCCTTAAGCTCCTGCCGGAGAGGGGGGCGGAGGCCGTAGGCTTCGTCCAACTGGCGCCGGCCAGCCGGTGCGCTTGCAGCGAGGTCGAGAGGCGCTCGCTTGCCGGCACGCTCCGGAGAAGAGGCTTGCCGGCGCTGCTCGGACGGGAGGTTTGCGCCGGGGAGCGTTGGGCAAGAAGGAAATGCGAAAACCCCGTGGCATCGCCGGGGCATTTCCGGCGTCACGACGTGGAGGTCAGATGGTCTTCAACGAAACGGAACTGACCCATGGGCGGCCGGCCCGGCAAGCATCCCGGCCAGCGCGCCTGGAGCCGGCGCTCAACATACGCGCCAGCGAACTGCTCGGCTTTGGCGGGAACATGCTCGAAGGCTTCTCGCGGCCACCGGGACCACGCGGGGGCCCTAGGAAGGTCGTGCTCGTAGGGACCTACCCGCCGACGGCTTGCGGGCTTGCAACCTTTACCTCCAACCTTCGGGCTGCCATCGGCTCCCCTGAGCATGCTTGGCAGGCCGATGTCGTCCGCCTGGTGGACCGGCGCGTGCCAATGAGCGCTCCCGTCGTGGGCGAATGGGTAAGGGGGGACTTCTCGTCCCTCAGCGCGTCTATCGACACGATGTCGATCTACGATGCGGTGGTCCTCCAGCACGAGTACGGCCTCTTTGGTGGCCCGGACGGGGAGGAGGTGCTCGCGCTGGCCTACGCGCTTGAGGTGCCGCTGGTCGCTGTCCTGCACACGGTGTTGCTCGAGCCAAACCCCAACGAACGCAAAATCCTTGAGCACCTGGCCGGCTCTGCGGCGGCCATAGTCGTCCAAAGCGAAGCCGCCCGCTCACGGCTTTTCGCGGTATACGGGATCGACCGCGCCCGCGTCACCGTGGTGCCTCATGGCGCGGCTGCGAACTTCGCCCCGTTCCGAGCCCCCCGAGCCGTCCCGACAGCCCTCACTTGGGGTCTTCTCGGGCCGGGCAAGGGCGTCGAACACGCGATAAGGGCAATCGCAGCGCTTCGCCGCCGGGGCAGGGACGTCGGCTACCTCGTAGCGGGCCAGACCCATCCCAAGGTCCGCTCCTATGCCGGCGAGGGCTACCGTCGCTCGCTGGAGGACCTTGCGCGGGAATTGGGCGTGGAAGACCTTGTAAGTTTCGACGGCGCGTACCGCGACTGGGGCTCCCTGAGGGCGCTCGTCCGCGCGGCGGACGTCGTCGTCCTGCCTTACGACTCGAGGGACCAGGTCTCGAGCGGCGTGCTCGTAGAGGCGGTGGCTTCGGCCAAACCGGTCGTGGCGACGCGCTTCCCCCACGCCGAGGAGCTACTTGCGCGCGGCGCCGGCGTGACCGTGCCGCACGGGGACGCAATGGCAATGGCAGATGCCCTGGCCCATGTGCTGTTCGAGCCCGGTGTTGCGCAACGGATGGCGTCGGCGGCCCGGCGGGAGGCCCAGGCGCTCTTGTGGCCCTCAGTCGGGGCAGCCTACCGGGCTCTGGTCGAGGAGGTCCTGGCGAAAGAGGGTGCTTTTCTTTGACGAGCGTGAGCGCTACTCCTGAGCGAGGCGCGCCCGTCGGGGCCCGCTCCACCGGGTCTCGTGCCCGGCCAGTGCCATCACTGCGGCACCTGCACGAGCTCTCGGGCCCCTTCGGGCTGTTCGAGCACGCCCTCGGGCGGGAGCCGCGCCGAGGGAACGGTTACTGCACCGACGACAACGGCCGCGCTCTCGCCCTCGCCTGCCGGCTGCCCGGCGATCCTTTTGCCGAGGAGCTTGCTCTCCTCTCCCTTGGGTTCCTGGAACGCGCCCACACCGGCGGCTGCCACTTCCGCCTCCGGCTAGGGCCCGGAGGGGACTGGACGCCCGACCCGCCTAGCGACGACGCGACCGGTCGTGCGCTCCTCGGGCTCGGCGTGGCGGCAGCTACCGCCCCCTGGGGCACCGTGCGAGAACGGGCAGCGAGCCTGTTCGCAGCGGCCGCATGCTTCCGGTCTTCTTGGCCCCGGGCTGGCGCTTACGCCACAATCGCTGCCGCCATGGTGGCCCGAGCCGGCGCCGTGGGCCGCCAGCTGCGCCTGGATGCCCGCGACCTCCTCCTGGCCGGTGCCACGCAGATCGGGTCCCAGCCCAACGCCAGGCCGAGCCTGGCCGAATGGGCCTGGCCCGAAGCGCGCCTCGCATACGCCAACGCGCTCCTTCCCGCCGCTTGCTTGGCGGCCGGGGAAGCACTCGGGCGCGAGGAGCTGGTTGCCACCGGGCTCACATGGCTTGCCTGGCTGGTCGCGACGGAGTCGCTCGACGGGCATTTCAGCTTTACACCCGTGGGCGGGCGAGGCCCGGGCGGGCCGAAGCCCGCTTGGGACCAACAGCCGATCGAGCCTGCGGCGATGGCATACGCCTGCTCGCTCGCCCTCAGGGCCTCAGGAGACGCTCGTTGGGAAGTGCCGCTCGGGGAAGCTGTGGATTGGTGGCTTGGGTTGAACGACAGCGGTGTGTTGATGTGGGACCCCGAAAGCGGGGGTGGCTACGACGGGCTCCTCCGAGAGGGCGTCAACACAAATGAGGGAGCCGAGTCGACGATCGCCTTTGTATCGGCGATGGTGCTCGCTCAGGCGCACGCGGCAAGGGCGTCGAGCAGGTCCGAGACCGAGGCGGTCGCGGCGCCGACGTAACGGTCCGCCGCCCCATAAGTGAGGTATATGTTGTCGCCGTCGCGGTGGGCGCCCTGCACGAACACCACCTCGTCCACGTCGCCATGCCGCTCCCAGTCGAGCTCCGGCTCGAGGACAGCGGCGGGGAGGCGCGAGAGGACCTCTCCAGTCGCCGGGTCGAGGAGCGCCACGTTCATCGTGTAGACACCGTCGGCACGCTGCTCATGGAAAAACATGAGCAAGCCGGCTTCTGTCTCCACGGGTGGTGCTCCCGCGCCGACCCCGAGCGCCCCCGGGCTCGGTGCGATCAGAGTGTGCGAAGGGAGGTCGGCCATGTAATCGTCCCAGTAACCGGGCCGCGGGTCCCAGAGCTGGTCGAGGTCGTCGAAGACGGCAAGCTGCATGTTTGGGTGGATGCGGTGGACAAGCGCCACGCGCCCGTCGGTGAGGGAAAAGACGACGGCGTCCTTGTCGGCGACCCCCTCAGGCCCGAGGAGCCGCCCGCTTTTCTCCTCCAACCAAAACCTCCCACCGCCCCAGCTAAGACGGTGGGCTCCCACCCGCCAGGGGAGCCCGCTGCCTGGGCGGGGGAGCCAGGTGTAGGTCATTATGATCTGCTCGCCGGAGTGGTCGGTGACCCGCTGTACGCGGGGGTCCTCGAAGCAGTGCGCACCGTCGGTCCCGGCGCTAGCCAGCACGTAGCCGAAGCGGTACGTCAGGCCGTCTCGAGAAGTAAGGACGACTACGTCTGAGACGTAGTCTACGAAACGGTCCCCAGGCCCAGTGTTGCGGCGGTACCCCGAACGGGCTGCCCTGGTGAACAGGTGGAACTCACCCTCATGGTGCACGACGCCGGCGTTGAACATCGCGCCGTAGCCGGGGGCCAACCTCGCCTCCGCCACCGGCCGCTGAGCAATACGTGTGACCGGACCGCCGACCCGACCAGCGACACCATCACCAGTGACACCATCACCAGCGTCGCCATCGCTCCAAGTGCGCATATCGTTGGTGTCGTCACCTCCGTGCCTATGCTGAGCCGAAATCTATGTTGAGGATGGAATGAGCCCCAGCGCTAACCCTCGCGAACTCTTCCGCCGTTTCGCCGCAAACCCTATCATCACGGCCGCCCATTTCCCGCGCATGGTCAACGCGGTGTTCAACCCCGGGGCGACCGTCGTCGGCGACCGCACGCTGTTGCTCCTTCGGGTAGAGCACCGCACGGGGCTCTCCTCGCTCGTAGTGGCCACGAGCGCCGACGGGCTTACCGGCTGGGAGATCGACTCCTTCCGAGGTTGCGACCCCTTGCCGGGCTACTTCCCCGAGTACTGGGGGGTCGAAGACCCCCGGATCACCAAAGTCGGCGAGGACTACCTGGTCGTGTACGTCGGGTACTCGCAGGCGGGGCCGCTCGTCTGCCTGAGCCAGACGCGAGATTTTGTGACTTTCGAGCGACGCGGCGTGCTCCAGCCACCCGAGGACAAGGACGCCGCTCTCTTCCCAGAGCGCTTCGGGGACCGTTGGGCGCTCGTACACCGTCCGGCGCCCGCTGGGGCGAGCTTCGGCGCCCATGTGTGGATCTCCTTCAGCCCGGACCTCCGCCACTGGGGCGACTCGCGGGTACTCCTCGCCGCCCGGCGGGGTGGCTGGTGGGACGCCAACAAGGTCGGCCTCGGCCCTCCCCCGCTCCTCACCCGCGACGGCTGGCTCATCTGCTACCACGCCGTCAGGACCACGGCTTCTGGTTCCCTCTACCGCCTCGGCTTGGCGCTGCTCGACCGGGACGACCCGACCAAGGTGCTCGCCCGGGGGAACGAGTGGGTCTTCGGGCCAAAGGAACCCTACGAGTCTTACGGTGACGTCGGCGGCGTCGTGTTCCCCTGCGGGTGGGTCCTTCGCGACGACGGCGACACCATCCACCTCTACTACGGAGGTGCTGACAGCGTCGTTTGCGTTGCTGAGGCGAGCCTTTCCGAGCTCCTTATGCACCTGGAAGCCCACCCTTTTGCTGACGACACCGGACGGGTCTCGGAGTTCGGCTCCTTTGACTTGGCATAGGCCGCCCGCGAGGGAGCCTTCGCCGGCGCAGTCCCGGTGAGGCCATGAAAGCCCAGCCACCGGCCTCCGCACCGGCCACGCCCCACATCCGGCGGAGGCCCGTCGCCGCCGTGGTGTTCTGGGACTTCGACGGCACCGTCTACCGCGCGCCGGCGGGGTGCCGGCGCTACGGAGAGGAGATCTCCCGTTCTTTGCGGCCCGCGGACAGGGGCGAGTACTTGGCGAGGCTTGACCAGTACCTGTCGGGCCGAGGTGGTATCGGCGCCCCAGACGGTTGGGAGGCCGCGGCTGAGTTAGCCGCCCAGTACTCCTTGGCCGCCCATAGCCCTCCCGAGGGGGAGGACGAGAGGGGCGGGGAGCCTGGGAACGGTACCAGCGCGAGGGCTACCAGCAAGGAGGGGCAGGCTCTCGGCCAGGGCCGGTGGCACGAGGAGTTCCGCCGGGCCCGCGAGTACCTGGAGGGTGGCGCGTGCCCCCTCGAGGTGCCGGCCGGCTTGCCCGATGCGATCTCCCGCATGCGCCCGGTGTCCAGGCACGTCCTCGTGACGAACACGCCCTCCTTCGGTGTCTACGGGCTGCTCCAACGCCTCGGGGTCGCCGGGTGCTTCGACGAGGTGGTCTGCGAGGCTGCCAAGCCAGCGCTCTTGCCAGCGCGGCTCTCTGGCGCGGCCGCCGTCTACGGCCTAGAGATGGGCGCCGTGCTCTGCGTCGGGGACCACTTCGGCAATGACGTGGCGCCCGCCCTCGCCGCCGGCGCCGCCGGCGCCTATATCAACGCATACGGTGCGGGGCCGGCCGGCGCGGCCGACTTCGAGGGCCCTGTGCTCGAAGCCATGCTCCCCGAATTACAGGGTTGGGTCGCTGCTGCTGCCGGTGACCCCCTGCCAGCGCTGGCGCCGGTCACGCCGCCGGCGCAGGGCCTGTGAGATGGCCCAAATTTGCTTTTACGGCGGGGTCGGCAGGATCGGGTCCACCAAGGTGTGCGTCGAGCAGGACGGGTGGCGGGCCCTGTTCGACCTTGGGCTCCTCGTACCCGACCAGCACCAGCTGCTCCAACCGTCGCTCAGGCTCAGGCCGGGCAGCGAACTGGCCACCCGCCTCCGCCTCGGCGAGGTGCCCCGCATCCCCTACCTCTACCGCGCCGGCGCCCTGGGCGGCCTCGACTTGGAGGGAGGCTCTGACGGGCGCACAGCCCTTTTCATAAGCCACTGCCACATAGACCATATGGGCCTCGTCGGCTGGGTTGACTCGGGCGTCCCGATCTACGCCTCCCCGGAGTCGGTCCGTCTCGTCCAGGCGCTCGAGACGGCCGGGCTCGGCCTCGAGGGCGGGGCGCCCGAGGTGCGTTCCATGGACGAAGATGAAGTGGTCGAGGTAGGGCCGATGCGAGTAGAACGCATCGCCGTCGACCACGACGTCCCCGGGGCGTCGGGCTACCTGGTGAGCACCGACCAAGGAGTGGTGGCCTACAGCGGCGACATGCGCCTCCATGGGCGCCATCCTGAGCGCACCATGCGCTTCGCGTCCCGCGCCGCTGGAGCCGCCGCCTTGGTGGTCGAAGGGACGACGCTCTCCGGCGACCCGGCGCACGCCCCGGTGAGCGAGGCTTCGGTCGACCTTGCCTACGACAAGGTGCTCGAAGAGACGCCTGGCCTTGTGCTCCAGACCCTCTACTCCCGCGACATCGAACGCATCCTGGCCTTTACGGAGATCGCTCGCGCCCACGGGCGCCAGGTGCTCTGGCCCGAGCGGCCGGCCAGGTTGCTCGCCGCCTACGGCGTACCAGGCGTTCGAGCGCTTGATGACGAGGCGGTCGCCGACGCACGGTCGTCGCCGGCGAGCTTCGCCGTCCAGGTAGCAGTCACAGAGCTCGACCGGCTCCTCGCGTTGCCCCTCGGCCCCGGGTCAATCTTCGTGCACGCCAATGGCGAACCCTTGGGCCCGTTCCATCAGCCCGGTTGGGATCTGCTGCAGGGTTGGCTGCGCCACCTCCACGTACCGTGGTACTCGCTCGGGACTGGCGGCCATCTCTCGCCGGCAGATCTGGACCTATTTGTAGGCCTTGTCGCCCCATCGGCGCTGTACCCGGTCCACACGGCCGACCCCTACCGCCTCGCCCCTCCTCCGGGCACGCGGCGCGTGTTGCCAGAGTACGGCCGGCGCTACCCCGTCGGTTTGAGGGGGCCCTCGATCTCTACGCCACCTGCGAGCGCGCGCAGCGATGACGCCCCTAAGCGCGCGACGGTGTGCGTGGACCTCGATTCGACGCTCGCAGATACCAGCCATCGCCACCACATGGTCCTTCCCGGAGACCAGCGCGACGGCACCGACTGGGTGGCCTACTCGCTCGCCTGCGAGGAGGACAAGCCGATCGAAGGGGCGTGCCAGCTGGTGCGGATCCTGTCTCGGGACCACCGGATAGTCGTGCTTTCGAGGCGCGACGAGGCTTCGCGCGAGCTCACTAGCCGATGGCTCCTGCGCCACCGCGTCCCCTTCGACGAACTGATCCTCGGCGGGGTTGACGGGGCCCCCGCTGACCCCCGAGAGTTCAAGGTGCACCATCTCCGCGCGCTGCTCGGCCGTGGCGAAAGGATCGTGCTGGCAGTGGACGACCTGCCGGGCCTAGACGTGGCCGTAGCCGGTGCCGGGTTGGACGTTCCAGTGCTCCGGGTCCAGCCTCCCTATTTCCCTGGCACCTGATCGGGGCCGCGCGCACCCGAGGCCCCCCATGGCGCACCAGCCAGTTCTGCGAGCGCGAGCAATAGGGAGTGCGTCCCTTTTTCGCCGAGCCCCCGAGCGCTTGTTGCCACGTAAAGCTGTTCAGCGAGAGCGAGGCCGGGCAGTGCCACCCTCATCCGGCGCGCCTCGGCGAGCGCGATGCCCAAGTCCTTTATGAAGTGGTCGACCTTGAAGCCCGGCTCGAAATCGCCCCGGAGGGCACGCGGGCCATAGTTGGAGAGCGACCACGAGCCGGCGGCACCGGGGCCGATGGTATCGATGACCCTGGCCACGTCGAGGCCGGCCCGAGAGGCGTAAAGCAGCGCTTCGCATACGCCTACCATCCCCGACGCGATAGCGATCTGGTTCGCCATCTTCGTGTGCTGGCCGGCGCCGGGCCCACCCTCCAAGGTCACCGTCTTGCCGAGGCACTGGAAGACCGGTAGCGCCCGTTCGAAATCTTCCTCCCGCCCGCCGGCCATGACCACGAGGGTCGCGTTCCTCGCGCCCACGTCGCCCCCCGAAACGGGCGCGTCGAGCGAACCCACCCCCTTGGCGGCCGCTGCCTCGAAGATCTCCTTTGCCAGCTGTGGCTCGCTCGTGGTCATGTCCACAACGAGGGACCCGGGACGGAGCGCGCCCAGCGCCCCCTCAGCCCCGAGCGTGACCTCGCGGACGTCAGGAGGGTAGCCGACGATGGTCACGACGACGTCAGCCTGAGCGGCCACTTCGCGAGGCGTGGCACACCACTTCGCACCCCGTTCCACCAGGGAGTGCGCCCTCTCCTTGGTGCGGTTCGTGACCCTGACGTCGTAGCCGGCGTCTATTAGGTGCCCGCACATCGGGGCGCCCATGACGCCAGTACCCACCCAGCCGACAGTCGTGATCGCGTCTTCTGCCACGGGGGTGACTTTAGCGGGGGCAGCCAGAGGCCCCGTCCTCCACGAAGGTGCCGTCGCGAAGACGGCGTAGCCGGCGAGGCCTCGCCAGCCGGCGTTGACACCTAACGCCTGGTGCTCGGGGCGCCTGGTGCTCGGGGCGCCTGGTGCTCGGGGCGCCTGGTGCTCGGGGACGTAACGTTCCGCCCAACACGGCACTCGGGCATCCGTCGGCGGCTCTTCACCGTAAGCACTCCTGACAGCTTCTCTGAGACAAGGAGGAAACACGTATGCGGACTTCGGCCGAGATCGCGGCGGGCCCCGGGCCGGCCCGTGCGGGTTCAGGTGGTTTGACCCGGCGCCAAGGCGCGCTGGGGCGGCTGGCAGCGGGCGCAGGGGCTAGCTTGCTGGCCCTGTCGGTACTGGGCGCAGCTGGTGGGACGGCGTTCGCCGCGCAAAAGCATGCCAAGGTTGTACACGCGAAGGACCAGGTAGTCGTGGACATGGCCTCGGTTTCCAAGTACGGGAAGGTCCTGGTCGACCAAAACGGCCTGGCACTCTATGTCGACACGGCCAACAAGCCACCCAAGGACTGGCCCTGCAAGGGTGCGTGCCTGACCGTTTGGCCACCGCTCCTGTTGAGCAAGGGCCAATCGAAGCCGGTAGCGGGCAAGGGTGTCACCGGCCTGGGTGTCGTCAAGGGCCCTTCGGGAGAGCAGGTGACCTGGCACGGCAAGCCCCTCTACAGCTTCGTCCGGGACTCCAAGGGCAAGGTACTCGGCGAGGGCATCGTCCAAGACGGCACCTGGAAGGTGGCTCAGATCGCAGCCATCGCCTCGGGTACTGCCAAGACGAAGACATCTACGGCCAAGACGAAGACATCTACGGCCAAGACGAAGACGTCTACGACCAAGCCGGCGTCTCACTGGGCTTGAGGTCGGGGCGGCAACCAGGGTGGGCCGGCTGTGCGCTCAGCCGGCCCCAGGGACCAAGAGGTTGTACAAGCCATAAGCCATGAGCGCGCAGGAAACGGCGGCCACAACAAAGTCCTGTAGCCGCCAGCGCCCGCCCGCCCGCTCGAAGCGGGGATATACGGCGAGGACGACCATCTCGGACGCGTACAGGGCCACGAGGGACGGCTTCAGCAACTGCCAGTAAGCGGCGTTCGGGCCGAGCAGGGCAAGAAGCGCAGAGGCGACGAAAGCCCCGCCCACACCAAGCTCGGCCGTCCTAGGCGCCATGGGCAACATGGCGGGGAGCAGCCGGGTGAGCGCTGCGTACTCGAGCAAGACGAGGGTGAGAGCGGAGAGGGCCGCGCCGACGACGACGGCAACCCCGAGAGGCCGCCCTCCAAGCGACTTCGCTATCCCCCACCCAGGCACGGTGGTCCCGAGCAAAGCGTGGAAATGGCCGAGGGCGACGGCTCCAGCAAGGGCGCAGGCTGCACCGATGCCGATGGACAGGGGCAGGGCGCGCGAGGTGATCGCCGTTGCGTTCCGCAGTTCCGAACCGAAGTAAAGCGGGAGGCTGCCGCATATGAAAAGTAGCGAGATCGACGCGGCGTACTGGGCCCCGGTCGCCGCCGGCACGTGGAGCCCGAATCCCTTCTCCACCCCGCCGCCGCCAGCTATCTCGAGCCCCGAGAGCACGCCTGCCAGCACGACCTGCGCAGCTCCAATGGCCGCGGTCACAGCTAGGAGGCCCGTCTTCCACCTCACGAGCCCGACCACCATTGCGATGGGCACCGCGACCTCCAAGACGGCACGGTAGGGACCGATGTCGGGGAACGCGACCGGCAGCACGTCCCACAAGACGTAGGCCATCGTCGATGGGAGGTACAGGAAGTAGCTCACCACCCACAAGGCGCCGTGGAGCCGTGCTGGCCAGACGCCGGCGGCCGCCTCGACAAAGCTATAGAGCCCCCCGTGCGAAGCTATCTTTCTCGCGTAGCGGTACCAGGCCACCACGGGGAACGCGAAAAGTAAGCCCCCGACGAGGACTATCAACCCCGAAGAGGAGCTGGCGCCTGGGAGTGTGCCGGGCACGAACACCGCGACCAGCCCGAGTGGCCCTCCGACCGAGGCGATTGCGAGACCATAGAAGACGGGCCCTGGGAGCCGCTTGCCAAACGGCCCGTTGGTGCCACCTTCGTCTGGCGCACCAGCAGGCGGGCCCTCACCCACCAGGCGCCCGCCTCGAGGCGGTTAGCGCGGCCAACGCTAACCCTTCAGGCCAGTCCGGCTCACAGACTCCACGACTTTGCGTTGTGCCAGCACGTACAACAGCAGCATGGGTGCCGCAGTGATGGCTGCGGCGGCCGCGAGCACGGTCCAGTTCGTGCCATTGGCCGTAGACAAGAAATTGGCTAGGCCGACCTGGATCGGCTGCACCCCGCTCGACGTCGTGACGATCAAGGGCCACAGGAAAGCGTTCCAGCTCTGAAGCAACGTGTAGACGCCGACCGTTACGAGCGCCGGTACCAAGTTGGGCACCACGACGGACCACAAGAAGCGCAGCTCGCCTGCGCCGTCCATCCGGGCGGCGTCGCGCAAAGCCCTCGGGAAGCCGCGCATGAACTGCACCAGCAGGAAAATGGCAAAGCCGCTGGCCGCGAAGGGCACCACTTGGGAGATGTAGGTGTTCAACCACCCGAGGTCACGCACGATCAAGTAGTCGGGGACCAAAATCGCATAAAACGGTACCATCATCGTGGCGAGCACGAGGGGGAAAGCTGCCCGCGTCCAGCGGCTTGGCAGGAAAACGATCGCATACGCGGCCGCTACCCCGGTAACCAGCACGAAACCGGTCGTGGCGAAACCGATACCGAGGGAGTTCAATAAGAACCGGCCCCAGGGGCCCTGCCGCCAGGCTGCCGCGTAATTGGAACCGGTCCACTGTGGGACGAGCGCAGCGGGGAACGAGTAGGCGCGAGAAGGGGACTCAAGCGATGTCGAGGCGATCCACCAGATCGGGAACACTGCGAAGAGCGCGGCTACGACCAGGACGGCGTACGAGACGACGCGGCTGGCGCCGCGGCGGCGCCCGGCCCTCATGTCGTCGCCTCGTCGTAGAACACATAGCGGCGCGATACGAGGAACTGCGTGGCAGTCAAGACCACAACGAAGACGAACAATACGACCGCCGACGCCGACGCTGCACCAAAGTGGAAATAAGTGAACGCAGTCTCGTAGATGTAATAGGTGAGCGTTGTCGTGGCGTTCACCGGCCCTCCTCTCGTGAGGGCATAGATCTGGGTGAAGGCCTGGAACGCCGAGATCGTGTTCACCACTACAACGAACAAGGTGGTCGGCGTCAGCAGCGGCCATACGAGGTATCGGAACCGCTGCCATGCGCCTGCTCCGTCCACCAGCCCAGCGTTCAATAACTCCGAGGGGATCGCCGTGAGGCCTGCGGTGAACAAGAGGGTGGTGAACCCGAACCCGTACCAGATGGTATAGACGCAAAGAGCGGCCAGGGCGAGCGTCGAACTGTTCAGCCAGGCGACTTGCCCCGGCAAGCCAACGGCATGCATGAGCCGGTCGACGACGCCCGAGCCGGGCTGGAACATCCAGAGCCAGATCGTGGAGGTGGCCACCATCGGCATCACATAAGGGAGGAACACAAGCGAGCGGAAGAGCCCACGTGCCTGCACCTCTCCATAGAGGACGACCGCTACCAAGAGCGAGAAGGCGGTCCCAACTGCGACAACGATGGCCGCGAAAAGCACCGTGGTGACGACGGCTTGGCCGAACAGCGGGTCGGAGAAGACGATGTGGTACTGCTGGGTACCTACGAACTGGGGGTTGGTCCCGTAGTCCCAGTGGAAGAGGCTGAATGCCACCACCAAGACGAGTGGGACCAGCCAGAACACCAGCAGCACAACCAGCGCCGGGGCCATGAACAGCACCCCAGAAAGGCTCTGCCATAGAGATGTGGGCCCCCACCCGCCCTTGGCCGGTCGGCGGCTACCACCCCGCCAAGGAACCTTCACCCGGTTGCTTCGTCGAGGACGCCCATCCGTTACCCCAGGCATGCCAGTGCCCGAACCGGGCGAAGGTCGCCTCCCATCGCGCTACTGGCGCTACTGGTAGGTGCCGTCGCGGTCAGCTAGCTGGACGGCCTGGTGGTAGGCCGAGCGCAGGGCAGCCGCCGGGGTCTCCTTTCCAATCAGCACTGCGGTTACAGCGTTTAGCAGCACCTGGTGAGAAAACTGGTCCCACCAGGCGACCTTGGGCGGGTTCTTCCCGGTCGAGAGGGCTTCGAGGGCGACGCGCTGAGCGGGGTGCGTCGCCAGGAACGGCGCGTCGGACTTCACCACAGAAGGTCGCACTGGCAGGTAACCCTCACTGTGGTTGGCCCAGTACGTCGTTCCCTGGACTGAAGTGAGGTACTCGATGAACTTGAAGGCGGCGCTGCGTTCGGCGTCGGTCGCTTGGCTGAACATCCCTAGGTACCCGCCAAAGATGCTGGTCGCTTCTTGGACGTTGTTTGGTAGGGGTGCCACGCCGATCGTGAACTTGTTCCCGACCGCCTGAGCGAGGTAGGGGTAAAAAGCACTAGTCCCGACCAATATCGAGCTCGTGCCATCGGCAAAATCGGTCTGGGAAGCGTAACCCTGGGTGAGGACCGCCTGGTGGTGCTTCACCATGGTGGCCCATAGCGAAAGCGCCTTGTCCGCCGGCCCGTTCGGCGCGAACGCCGCGGGGTTTGGCTTGCCGTTGCGAAGTATGAAATTACCGCCAGCTTGATAGAAAAAGGCGAGCCAGGGGTAGGAGTGGACCAGGGTGATCGCGAACGCGCTGCGCGAGCCCCCCGACATCTTGGCCGCGTCGGCACTGAACTGCTGCCAGGTCTTCGGTGGCGCGGTGATGCCGGCCTTGGAAAAAGCTGTCTGGTTGTAGAACATGATTGCGGTCGTCACGTTGAAGGGGAGCAAGTACTGGCGGCCGTCGGGCCAGCGCCCTCCCTCGAGCAGGCTCGCGTAGAAGTTCGACGACATGCCTCGGGCCTTGGCCATGTACGGGGTCAAGTTCACCAGGCTCCCCGTATGGATGAACCCGGTGCCCCACGGCGGGTTCATCTGGGAAAGGGTCGGTTCTTGGTGGCCTACTATGGCGGCGAGCAGCTTGGGTTCCAGCGCCGCATCGTTGGGGATGGTCACGCTGTCTACCGTGACGCCGGGGTTCGCGCGCTCAAACTGCTTGATCTCGGCCGCCAAGGCGACCCCGTAGGGCCCAGTCATCTCGTTCCAGAAGCTAATGGTCACCGGGCGCGACGCGGCCGACGCCGGCGCGCCCGCCGAAACGAGCGCCCCCAGGGACAAGCCAGCAGCGGCGACCGACACCGCGGCGCGCCGACGCCTTTGCCGCCGCTCTTTCCCACGAAGCCCTCGGGCGGCTCGCACTTCGTCACTCATGACATCCTCCCAAGTCACTCGCAAATACCCTCATCGTGGCTAAACGACTTAGGACATTTGCACAAGGCCAACCAACCTGCAACTCCTCCGTGAGCCTCACACTTAGCCCACGCTGTCTGGCCTGGACGTTACCATCCAAACCCCATAGGCTGCTCGGCAACAGGGGGGCCCGAGCACGCTGCAGGGCGCTGTTCACGGAGGCCACCGTCGTGGTGAACACCTCGGCTACTTAGGCAGCCGGCCAGGCGAGGACTTCGCAGGGCAACAGCACCGCCCGCTGGCGGGGCGGGAGCCGCTGGGTGCTGCGACGAAGCCAAGACGGACGCTGCCTGCTCGACGGCCAACCTGGCTGGTCCCTGGCCACCGCTCACCAGTGCGTCGGGCAGCGGCTCCAGCCCGGCGGCGCCGGTCGGGAGCGCGAGCGTAGTCTCAGTCGCCGGACTGGTCGGGAGCGTGGTGGCCCGAGGGCCGGGGGCGGCCGGCGGGGCGGCCGGCGGGGCTGGCGGGCGGGGCTGGCGGGGCTGGCGGGCGGGGCTGGCGGGGGCGGTTGCGGCCGGCGGGG
>JAJYMM010000025.1 GCA_021787035.1 Actinomycetes bacterium | reverse complement strand
CCAGTCGATGGGCGCGTCCTCCAGAGCGTCCTGGCGCGCAGGAAGTGCGCATAAGGAAGGAGGGAGGGAAGGAAGGAAGGAGGGAAGGAAGGAGGGAACGAAGTACGCATAGGAAGGAGAGGTGCGCAAGCTGGAGCGCTTCGCGGGTGGGTGGCGCCCGACCAGGGCCTTTCCCTAGGATGAAGACATGAAGACGGTGGTGCTAGGCCCTCGGCCGTCGGAGATCGAGGAGCTGATAAACCGTCGTCGGCGCTTGGGCCTCGACACCTATGACGAGGTATGGGAGGGCAGCTACCACATGGCGCCGGCCCCGCACTCCGACCATGGCAGGCTCGACACCGAGTTGGCTCTCCTCCTGGTGCCACTGGCAAAGGCGGTCGGGATGGTCGTCTGGGGGCCACTCAACATCGGCGGCCCAGAGGACTACCGGGTGCCCGACCGGGCCGTCTTGCGGGCCGATCCACATGCCACGTTTGTGCCAACCGCCGCCGTCGTAGTGGAGATCGTTTCTCCCGACGATGAGACATACGAAAAGCTCCCGTTCTATGCAACCCACGGCGTTGATGAGGTCTGGGTCGTCGACCGCCAGCAGCAGCGCGTTGACATCTTTGCGCTTGAGGGGGACCGCTACGCTGCGGTCCAGGGGAGCGCACTCCTGCGGACAAGCGGCGAAGAACTTGTCCGCCTAATCGCTTGGTAGCCCGGTAGCTGGCCTGGGTCGAGTGCTGGCGCGGTGGTTCGGCTCTTCGACTGGTCCCGACCAGGTAGTTGAGCTGCCATTTCAGCGCACCGAACTGGGGGCCGCAGGGGACCGAACCGGGCCAAGCCGGGCTCCACGAACCGCGAGAAGGCTGCCGCCAAGGTTGCCCGGCCCGCGAGGTCGGGGCGCATCATGGACAATCGCAGCCGCGAACCCCGCGTACATATTGCCGGCATAGCCAAACATCTCGCCACGAAGCCCGTTCCGGAAATCGATAATCCGTCCGCTTTCCTAAGCCTGGTCGTGTCGGAACGGGGCCGTGCCTTGCACCCGGCGCGAAGGTTAGACGGCGCTCACCCACGCCATGGCATGAAGGGCGTTGGGTAAGCTCTCCACCCTGTGGGGCTTGCCGTGAGACCGCCCCTGCCCGGGTAGCTCAGTGGTAGAGCACCTGCCTTGTAATCAGGCGACAGGAGTTCAATCCTCCTCCCGGGCTCCAAGACCTGCTCTACCTGCACTCAACGGGTGCGACACCCTCCCTCATGAGGGGCTGGCCGAACCCGCCGGATGCACCGGGGCTCCATGGCACCACGGCTTGCCCTTTGGCGGCTTGCCCAGGCCGCGGGATCGGCACATAGATGCCCGCTGGCGCGCGATGACAACCTGGTCACCCGTGGGCGGAAAATCTGGGCTGAGCTTGGAGTGCTCGATAACCGAGGCGCCCGAAGAAGCCTTCTAATTATCCTGGCGGAGACATCGCCCCTTGTCATTTGTGCGCGATATGTATTGCATGTCGTGATCTTGACCAGCGCGATCTCTTGGCGGTGCTGTGCCCCGGGAGGTACTCGGTGCGGCGGCGTCTGCGGCGGCGGCAGCCACGTCTCGGCCCGGCGGCGGCGTAGAACTCCCGTAGCCGGGCCGGTCATAGGACACGAACCGAAGCCCATGTGCGACCGCGGCAGGCAGCAATGGAGCGGGAGGCTCACCGACGTTCGGTATCCCGTGATGCCATACCACGGCCAGGCTGCCGTTAGGCCCACCGGAGTCAGAGACGTGCACCCTCGGGCCATCGCTCGTCACCACCTCGGACTCGGCGATCATGCGCTGAGCCTAGGACCGCGCCGGCGCTCTGCCACGGCCAGCCCAAATGGCCATTGTCCTCGGGGTCCCCGTGGGACCACCTCGGCCTCATTGGTCAAGGACATTTCGAGGCCCACGCCTGCCACACCTGCCCTTCACAAAGCCGGCTCCCGCTTGGTTGGCACGGGCGCCAACTCCACCGGCCGTCCAAGGAAGGCTCGCCACCAACGGGCACCCGCCGGTCGGCGGGGCCGCTTGGGAGCCAGGGGCCTGTGATCGGTCCTCAGCTCGTCCTCGGCCCAGCAAAGGTAGGGGGCTAGCCACAACGCTTTCCACCGTCTTCCTCCTGTCTTGTTCGTCTTCGATTGGCCCGTGCGCCACGCGGCGGGTGACCGCTACTACGACGAACGAGCAGGCCCCGTGGACATGGCCATTCCACAAGGCATCGTCCCGGAAACCAAACACCCTCGCCGTTACGATGGCGCCGGCACCCGACCGGTCCGCTACGAACTAACCTTGGCCCTCAAGCAACAAGCCGCGTAAACCGTGCCTACTATTTCTGGGGACCTCAATATGAACGCTCCACTTCTTAGGATGATAGATGCCATCACCATCCCCGTGCCATCACTCGATGAAGGCCTTGCCTTCTACCGAGACCGATTAGGGCATCGGTTGTTGTGGCGGAAAGACGATGTCGGTCAAGCGGGATTGGCCATGCCTGATACTCGCACCGAGATTGTTCTTGTAACTAAAGGGATAAAATACGAACCTGACTGGAAAGTTGCCTCAGCGGACAAGGCCGCCGAAGCGTTCCGCAACAACGGTGGACGTGTGGTTAGCGAACCCAGTGACATCCCTATCGGGCGTCTGACTGTAGTTGCAGATCCATTCGGCAATCGCCTTGTGCTCCTCGACTGCTCAAAGGGCACCTACGACACTGACGAACATGGGAATGTGACCGGAGTTTCATCATGAGGAGTCCTACGGCCACAACAAGAACCCCCGTCCCGATATCCGCTTACTGCAGTGGGCTTCCTCTTCGTGCTCCGCTCGTGCCCGAGAAGCGGGGCCTTTCGAGGCGGGCAACGAGGGGCAAACGGCGTGTCGCGACACCCCGTTCCGGTCTTGACGTCCGGGACTTCCCGGGCTTTACTCTGTGCGCGGGAGAGAGGGTGTTCCGCATCCACCGCCGTGGCTTCAGTCCGTGGTGGTTCTCCAACGATGGTTCACAACGTTTCGACGTACCAACGCCCTATGGCACCTGCTACTTTGCCGAGTGCTTCCAGGTTTGCCGCTCCAACGTCTGGGGAGGTGAGAATGACGGTTTGCCTAGCCGCACCGCGACAAGTCGGAGTGGCCCCACTGCTTGCGCAGAGTGGCGGACCTCGACGCCGGGCCAGACGAAAGAACCGTCGCTACCGCAAGAACCGTCTACGCGCATCACCCGAAACTCACCTGCACGATAAACCGTTTCTGTTGATGCCTCGGACCAACGGAGCAGAGGCTCGCGGCCATTCGCACAAGCTCGCCCCGTTGCTCAGGTGAGAGCTTGGGTACTCGCCGCCGAGCTTACCCTTAGGCTTGCGGAGGCCCGGACCACCGTTTGCAGCGGCCGACTGGACAGTGACAAATGTCAGTAGAGAATCGTGACGCACCTTACTACCGGCAAGGGGCCGTCGGGCGCGCAAGATGACGCATGACGACAAGGCCACCTGAGACACCGGCTGGCGAGGCGGAGGTCAGGCCGGCGGCGCAGGCAATCGAACTGAAAAAGACCTACGGCACGGGCCAGGCAGTAGTCGAGGCGCTGTCGGGCGTGAGCGTAAGCTTCGGCCGCGGAGCCTTCACCGCCGTGATGGGCCCGTCGGGCTCGGGCAAGTCGACCCTGATGCACTGCATGGCCGGTCTCGACCGGCCGACCTCCGGCAAGTCCTACATAGGTGGGCGCGATATCGCCGCCCTCGACGACACAGCGCTCACCGAGCTGCGCCGGGACCAGGTCGGCTTCGTGTTCCAGTCCTTCAACCTCGTACCGACGCTGTCGGCCGCCGAGAACATCACCCTCCCCGCCGACCTCGCCGGCAGAAAGGTCGACAAGGAGTGGTTCGGCTACACCGTGGGTCAGCTCGGCCTGGCCAGCATCCTCTCTCACCGCCCGAGCGAGATGTCGGGGGGCCAGCAGCAGCGCGTCGCCTGTGCGAGGGCGCTCGTCAACAGGCCGCAGCTCATCTTCGCCGACGAGCCGACCGGCAACTTGGACTCGGTCGCCTCGGCCGAGCTGCTCGGGATCCTGCGAGCCTCAGTGGACGAGCTTGGCCAGTCGATCGTCATGGTGACCCACGACCCGGGAGCCGCTGCCCACGCGGACCGGGTCGTCTTCCTTGCCGATGGCAAGGTCGTCGACGAGCTCGAGGGGCCGACCGCTGCCGCGGTCCTCGACCGGGTGCGGGCGCTCGGGGCAAAGAGGAGCTGAGGGAAATGGGCAAAGTCACCCTCAGGGGCATGGCCGCCCACAAGCTCCGCCTCGCGCTCACCTCGCTCGCCATAGTGCTGGGCGTCGCCTTCATCTCGGGGACGTTCGTGCTCACTGACACCCTCCACAACACCTTCTACGCGCTGATCGGGAGCATCTACGACAAGATCGACTTCCAAGTGCGCGGCGTGGCACAGTTCCCGAGCCAGCAAGCGGCCGGCGCGGTGCGCAACCCCGTTCCCGAGTCGTTGGTATCGACGATAAAGCGGGTCCCCGGCGTGGAGGCGGCCGAGGGTTCTGTGAACGGCTACGCGCAGTTCATCTCGAAGACCGGGAAGCCGGTCGTAACCGGCAGCGAGCCTACGATCGGCGAGAACTTCCTCACCGACCCCCGTCTCTCTGACCTCCGCATCGTGCAGGGCGCCCCGCCCACTGCGGCCCACGACGTCGTTATGGACGCCGAGACCGCCAAGAAGTACCACTTCCACATTGGCCAGTCAGTACGCGTCCTGTTCATGGGCGGTAATGTAGCCAGCTTCACGATCACAGGGATCGCCCAGTACGGTTCGTCCGACACCCTGGCCGGCGTGACCTTCGCCGCCTTCACCTTGCCGACGGCACAGCTGGCCTTCGGGAAGACTGGTGAGTTCGACCACATCGACGTGCTGGCCAAGCCCGGTGCAGACAAGCAAGTCGTCCAAGCCGCCATTGCACGGGCCCTGCCGCCGGGGGTCGAGGTCGTGACGGGCCAGACCGTCGCCAACGAACAGACCACCTCGATCAACCAGGCGCTCGGGTTCTTCTCGACGGCCCTCTTGGTGTTCGCGTTCATCGCGCTGTTCGTCGGGGCCTTCACGATCTTCAACACTTTCTCGATCACGGTCGGGCAACGCACCAGGGAGCTCGGCCTCTTGCGGGCTGTCGGCGCGAGCCGGCGCCAGGTCTTCCGCTCGGTGCTTGGCGAAGCCGCCATTACCGGGGCGCTCGCGTCGCTGGTCGGGACGGCGCTCGGCCTTCTCGCCGCCCTCGGGCTGGAGGGGCTGATGAGCGCGCTCGGCTTCACGCTGCCCTCGGGGCCGCTCGTCTTCGAGGCCCGCACCCTCATAGTCTCGCTGGCAGTGGGCATCGGGGTCACCGTGGTCTCCGCCATGGCCCCGGCTAGGCGTGCCGTCCACGTCGCCCCCGTGGTCGCGATCTCCGACCGCCAGGAAGCCACCACGGTGAGGCACGCTCGCTGGCTAGGGCTCACTGTCGCCTCCCGCGTCCTTGGCATCGCGCTCATCGTCCTCGGCCTCGTCGTGCACCAAGTGGCGCTGGTAGGACTTGGGGTGGCGGCTTTCTTCGTCGGTCTCGCCATGGTCCTGCCGAGCATCGCCCGGCCGCTCTCCGCTGCCATCGGCCGCCCCATCGCCAGCGCGCTCGGCACGCCGGGCAAGCTGGGCCGGGCCAACTCGATGCGCAACCCGACACGTACCGCCCAGACGGCTTCTGCCCTCATGGTCGGGGTCGCCCTCGTGTCTGCGATGGCCGTTTTCGGCGCTTCCGTATCGAGCTCGGCAACGGCGAGCATCGACCAAGCGATAAGGGCCGACCTGCTGGTCACCGCCAAGAGCAGCGGGAGTGGGTCGTTCAGCAGGTCGCTGGCTACGCAGCTGTCGCGTCTTCGGGGTGTGACGGCATCGCTCGTCGTCTATGGCGGCCAGTTCCAGGTCCGCCAGTCCCTGGAGCACCTGAAGGGAGTCCCCTCCCAGGGCTTCGGACCGACAGTAGACCTGCGCGTAAAGGAGGGGAGCACCGCGGCGCTGGCCGCCGGCGAACTCCTCATCGACTCGAGCACTGCCAAGTCGGACCACCTCTCGCTCGGCAGCACCGTAAGGGTCAAATTTGCCAAGACCGGGCCCGGGATGATGCGCATTGGCGGTATTTACAAGGACAATGCCCTCATTGGGAGCTACCTCGTCGGCGAGGGGTTCTTTGTCTCCCATTTCCACAACCCCCAACCGGGCGCCGTGCTGTTGGACGCCGGCGGCGGGGCGGCGGGAGTGGCGAGGCTGCAAGACGCAGTGGAGCGCGTGCTGACCAACTACCCGACGGTGCAAGTGCAGACGAGGTCCCAGTTCGAAAAGTCCCAACTTTCCTCGGTGAACCAGCTTCTCACCCTCGTTTACGCCCTCCTCGCCCTCGCCGTCGTGATCGCTTTGATCGGGGTCGTCAACACTCTCGTGCTGTCTGTTTTTGAGCGGACGCGAGAGATCGGCCTCTTACGAGCGGTCGGCATGAGACGGGCCCAGGTACGTTCCATGGTGCGCTCCGAGTCGGTGATCCTCTCGCTCTTCGGCGCCGTCGTCGGCATCGTCATCGGGACCCTGATGGGCGTCGCATTGGTGGCGTCGCTATCTCTTAGCAACATCACCGTGCCGGGGGCCGACATCGTCGTGTTCTTCGTGCTCTCGGGCGTTCTCGGCCTCGTGGCAGCCACCTGGCCGGCCCGGCGGGCTGCCAAGCTCGACGTACTGGCCGCAATAGCGACGGAGTAGCGCCGGCATGCCCTTCACCGTCGTCGAAGCCCTGCTGGTAGGATCGCCAGCGTGATCGGCGTTTTTGCCGGTGCCGCAGAGCCCGCAGCAGACGGCTGGGCGTCGGATGAACGAAGGCGGACGCTTCGCTTGCGCAGATCCGTCGTTGCCGCCGGTTTGCTCGCCGGCCTCTACTACGTCGGCCATGACATCGCCATCTACTCGGGGGGCGTCGGTGAGATCTTCGCCTTGGCAGCGCTCTTCCCCTTCGGGGCGGCCTACCTCTTGGCCGTCATGGGGTTCGACTGGCTCAAGCCGCAATGGTTCTGGGCGAGCTACGCGGTCCTTGTCGCGTTGTTCGTCGCTGAGCTGCCCTTCGCGCACGCGGAAGCGTTCGTCATGTGCCAGTACATTGCGATGATCACAGCGTTCCGCTTCGAAATGCGCTCGTGGCCGGCGATTGCCCTCATGACCGTGGCCTCAGTAGTTGTCCCCGCTACCGTGCCCACTTGGCACGAGGGCCCCACCACCGGAGTGACCAACGCTACGACCGTTCTCATCCCGTTGCTCGCGCTCTGCGTCGTCGGCGCAACCCGCTGGCAGAAGTCCAGCCGTGCGCTAGCCGTGGCTAACGCCGAGATCGCCCGCCTCGAAGAGAGGACCCGCATCTCCCGCGACCTCCACGACATCCTGGGACACTCGCTCACGACCATTACCGTGAAGGCCGGCCTCGCGCGACGGCTCGCCACCACAGACCCGGCCCGGGCCGCCGCCGAGATAGGCGAGGTGGAAACCCTCGCTCGCCGCTCGCTCGCCGACGTGAGGGCGACAGTGTCTGCCTACCGCGAGGTGACCCTTGCGGGCGAGCTCGCCGCGGGCCGGGAACTGCTCCGGGCCGCCGGCATAACGGCCGAGCTCCCCGGCGCCCTGGACGCAGTCTCCTCCGCCCACAACGAACTGCTCGGCTGGACGGTGCGTGAGGCACTCACCAACGTCGTGCGCCACGCTCACGCCACCTGGTGCGCAGTCCGCGTTTCCCCTTCTGGCGTCGAGGTCTTGGACGACGGCGCCGGCCTCGGTGCCGGCATTCCTACGCCGCTGGGCAACGGTCTTTCGGGCCTGCGCGAGCGAGTAGCAGGGGCTGGCGGCACACTCGAAGCCGGACCTGTCTCGCCCAAGGGATGGCGGCTCAGCGTCTTGCTGCCGGCCGAGGCAAGCGGCGAGCGATCGCCCGCGGCGTCGCCTGCGAGCAACACGGCCCAGGCGCGGCTGCCTGGCTGGGCGGGGGCCAAGGCTTGACCGTCCGCCTACTGCTAGCCGACGACCAGGAGCTCGTTCGCACAGCGCTCGGTGCGCTGCTTTCCCTCGAGGACGACTTCGAGGTGGTGGCTTCCGTGGGGCGAGGGGACGAGGTGGTGCCGGCCGCCAAGGAGCACCAGCCGGACGTCGCGCTCATAGATATAGAGATGCCGGGTATCGACGGCCTGGCCGCGGCTGCCGCTCTCTCGCAGCAGGTCCCCCGGTGCCGCTCGCTCATCCTCACCACTTTCGGGAGGCCCGGCTACCTGCGCCGAGCGATGGAGTCCGGCGTCCTCGGCTTCGTTGTGAAGGACTCGTCGGCGGAGAGGCTGGCGTGGGCGATACGGCGGGTGGCTGCCGGCGAGCGCGTCGTGGACCCCGAACTTGCAGCGGAGAGTCTCGCGACGGGGACCTCCCCGCTCACAGACCGCGAACGCGACGTGCTGGTCGCCGCCCGCCCCGGTTCGACGGTAGCCGAGATCGCTGCGAAGCTGTATCTCGCGGAGGGAACGGCCCGTAATTACCTTTCGACCGCGATAGCCAAGACGGGCGCCCGCAACCGGGCGGAGGCGGTGAGGAGCGCGGACCAGCGCGGCTGGCTCTGAAACGTTCTCACGTGAGCCATCCCGCCCGGCCAGACGGGCGAGTGGAGCTCGGACAAACTGTAACCGAAACGCAGGTGGGCGTTACAAAGGTGCGGACACGGGTAGCGTTACACTGGTCACCTACGGAAATGCTCCGTAGGGAGAACGCGTCCGCAAACGGTCCTTCGTGAAACATTCCTGGCGATAACACACGTGGTATCACCGGTAAGTGTGGAGTGTCGTCTACCTGCCGGAGGCCGCAGCGCTCGGCCCGCGCCGTCAACGTGAACGAGAAGGTCGACGATCTCTCGCAGGAACGGGTTACCGGACCAGGGGCCAACTCGGGAGCTCGGCAAGCCACGTTCAAAATGCGTCAGCCGGCGCTGCCGTCGCTTTCCAACGCGGCCCTCTCGAGAGCCATCTGATAGGCAGCCCGGCGTTCCTCGGGAGAGGTCTTGCTGCAATCGGTGCAGCGAACGTTGCCGGGCAGGCGGTCATAAAGGCAGCAATTGCGCCTTTCCCAGTACCAGGCGCTCCGGTCGCCGTGCTCGACGGTGGCGAAATTGCCGAGGCCCTGGAGCTCGGCCGGCGCCAGGGCGAAGAACCTCTCGCCCAGTGGCTTCACCTCCGCGCCGAGCAGGCCCTCCATGGTGCGGAAGGCCACCGCCGCGGACGCGGCGATGTTGCCCCACAAGAGGCGCCTGCCCACCCTCACGGACGACAGCGTGGCGGTCACCAAAGGGCGCATGTGGCCCTCAACCGCGTCGTCCACAAAAGCGGCGACGACCTCCTCTCCGCCATCGCCCGGGCGCCACTCGCCGGTAGCGAGGGCCCTCGGCGCCCGGTAGGCGACGGACGCCGGCCGCCCCTTGGAGAGCGCCATGGCCATCTCCTCGGGGCGCGAGCCTGGCAGCACGCCACCTAGGAAGAAGCACGACAGGGCGAGCGTCAGGGCCCTGTAGGCATAGCCCTGCACGAAAAGCGACGCTGCCACGGCTCCTCCGGGCGCGCCGAGGCGGCGGCCGCTGTCCCTGACCACCGCCCCGAGCCAGGAAGGGCCCCCCAGCAGTTCGTCGCAGCAAAACCACCGCCCGTCGCCCACTTCCTCCCCTGGCCGCAGGACGTCGGTCGGCTCCCCGGTGATGGCTCGCAGGTACGGGAGCGCCTCCGCCACGGCCGCCAGGGCCGCGCCGAGACGCTTACTGGCCTCGGCCCCGCTAGTGGTCCCAGGAGCGCTATTGCTCGGCGAGCGGCCCATCCTCAACGCAACCGGGCGAGCACGCCTGGTACCTCGCCTGAGCCGTGCAGCGCTTCCGCCAAGGCTTCGACGCCCTCGACCAGCCGAGGCCCGGGCCGGGAGAAATAGCCCCCCGAGTCGGCCGCGAAGAACCTCGCCGCGCCGGCCAGCTCAGCTCGCCCCGCCAGCTCCCTGCCCTCGGCGCATGCAGCCTCCAGGTGGTAGCCACAGGGCATGAAGACGACCACCTCAGGCTCTGCCCCGGCGACCTCTCCCCAGGCCAGGCGCCGCGAGTAGGCTCCCGGCTGGCCGAGCAGGGCGTTGCCGCCGGCGCGCTCGACCATCTCGGGCACCCAGTGGCCGGCGTTGTAGGGAGGGTCACCCCATTCGAGGGCGAGCACCCGGGGCCGGGGCTTACCGGAGACCCGGTGCCCCACTTCCTCGAGCCTTGAAGCCAGGGCCGAAGTGATCTCTTTCGCGAGCACCTCGGTGCCCGTGGCCCGCCCGACCGCCTCGATGCCAGCGAGCACGTCGGCGATCGACGACGGGTCGAGCGAGACGACTTCTGCTCGCAGGCCAAGGCTCGCCAAAGCGGCGTCGAGGTGGCCACGGGGCACGGCGCAAACCGCGCACAGGTCCTGGGTGAGCACGACATCGGGGTTGAGCTCGGCAATAGCCTCCCGGTCGAGCCAGTGGGTGGGCGCCCCCCCTGAAGCGGCGGTGCTCACGAGCTTGTCGACCTCGGAAGGCTTCGCGTCCTTGGGCAGGAGCGAACGGGTAACACGCCGTACCCTCCGGGCGACCGGGGGCCAGTCGCACTCGTGGGTAACGCCCACGAGGGAGCTCTCGAGGCCGAGCAGGCAGGCAATCTCGGTCGCCGACGGCAAGAGGGAGAGGATCCGCACGCCACCCATCATGGCCGCGCCAAGATGCCAGTCACATGACCACGCTCGCACCCCGGCTCGTGGTGGCCGGTACCCACTCGGGAGTGGGCAAGACCACGGTGGCGACGGGCCTCATGGCCGCC
>JAJYMM010000240.1 GCA_021787035.1 Actinomycetes bacterium | reverse complement strand
CTCGATCGGGACTGGGCCGCCCGGGGCCGCCTTCAAACGCAGCAAGCCGCGCAGGGTCCCCAGCCGGGCCGACTGGTCGTCAACGGCCTTGGTGTACTCCTTGAAGACTTCGTAGCGTTTGGCCCGGGTGCCGTGTTGAAGCTTGAAAACCGTCTTGGGGTTGAAAAGGTGGTACTCGCCCTCACGGCGCCATTGGTACTCGCCACCCACTTCAAGTTCCCGGTGGGCCCACTCGGTCGGCCGGGCGAGATGGGCAAGGCGGTGGCGGGCCGCCACTTCGGCAGCCAGCACGTCGAGGCCAACCCCCCCAATGCGGCTGGGGGTGCCGGTGAAGTACTCGTCGACGACCTCGCGGTCGAGGCCGATTGCCTCGAACACCTGGGCCCCGGTATAGGAGGCCACCGTCGAGATCCCCATCTTCGACATCACTTTGAGCACGCCCTTGCATGCGGCCTTGATGTACCTCGGGCGCGCCTGGCGCGGTGGGGTGCCATCGAGCTTGCCCCCCGCGATCATGTCGTCGATCGAGTCCAGCGCCAGGTACGGGTTGATGGCTGCTGCCCCAAAGCCGATCAGAAGGGCCATGTGGTGGACCTCTCGGGCGTCCCCGCTCTCCACCACGAGCCCGACCTTGGTCCGCGCGCGCTCGCGCACCAGGTGATGGTGGACAGCGGCGGTGGCGAGAAGTGAGGGAATGGGCGCCAGTTCGGCGGTGGAGTGGCGGTCGGAGAGCACGATCAGGTTGGCGCCATCGGCGATCGCCGCCGACACCCGCGCGCGAAGGTGATCGATAGCCGCTGCCAGCGCACGGCCACCCTCGGGGGTCGGGTGCCCGGCACCGCCCGCCCCGGCCACCGGGAACAGGGCGTCGATGGCGAAGGCCTTGAAGCCCGGGGTCTCACCGTCCTCGTTGACGTAGAGCAACTTGGCGAGGTCGTCCCGGTCGATCACCGGTTGGGGGAGAACGATCTGGCGATGGAGCCCGACCTTGGCCTCAAGCAGGTTGCCCTGCGGCCCGATCGTGGTCGCCAGCGAGGTCACCAGTTCCTCGCGGATGGCGTCCAGGGGCGGGTTGGTCACCTGGGCGAACAGCTGGGTGAAGTAGTCGTAGAGGAGCCGGGGGCGGTCAGACAGCACTGCCACCGCCGTGTCGGAACCCATAGAGCCGATCGGCTCCTGTCCCGTCCGAGCCATCGGGGCGAGGATCGTGCGGAGCTCTTCGGTGGTATAGCCGAAGAGCCGCTGGTGGGTGACCACGCTGGCATGCTGGGGGGTGAGCATGTCGCGGGCCGGCAAGTCCTCCAAGCGGACCTGGTCCTGGGCGACCCACTCGGCGTAGGGGTGCTGGCCAGCTAGTTCGGCCTTGATCTCGTCGTCGTCGACGATCCGGCCCTTCAGCGTGTCTACGAGGAACATCCGTCCCGGCTGCAGCCGGCCCTTGCGCACCACCGCCGCCGGGTCGATGTCGAGCACCCCGACCTCGCTCGCCAGCACCACCAAGCCGTCCGAGGTGACCCAGTAGCGGGCTGGGCGCAGCCCGTTGCGGTCGAGCACGGCGCCAGCCACGGTGCCGTCGGTGAAGACGACTGCCGCAGGCCCGTCCCAGGGCTCCATCAGCGAGGCGTGGTAGCGGTAGAAGGCGCGGCGGGCCGGGTCCATCTCCTCGTGGTTCTCCCAGGCCTCTGGGATCATCATGAGGACCGCGTGGGGGAGCGACCGTCCCGACAAATGCAGTAGCTCCAGCACCTCATCGAAGGTCGCCGAGTCGCTGGCGCCCGGTGTGACGACGGGGAAGATGCGGGACAGGTCCCCGGGGATGAGCTTGGTGGCCAGCAATGCTTCTCGTGCGGCCATCCAGTTGCGATTGCCGGCAAGCGTGTTGATTTCCCCGTTGTGAGCCAGGTACCGGTACGGGTGGGACAACGGCCAGCTCGGGAAGGTGTTGGTGGAAAAGCGCGAGTGCACCAGGGCGAGGCCGCTCTCCAGGCGTTCGTCGGAGAGGTCAGGGTAGAAGGCACGGAGCTGGTGAGAGGTCAGCATGCCCTTGTAGACGAGGGTGCGGCAGGATAGCGATGGGACGTAGGCGCCATCGCTCACGTGCTCGAAGCGCTTGCGGACCACGTACGCCAGCCGGTCGAGCGCCAGTCGCTCCTCGGCTGAGGCCTCGCCCTCGGGCTGCCCAGGCGGCGCCAAGAAGAGCTGCTCGATGCGGGGTTGGACCGCGCGGGCGGCGGCACCCAGGCTGGACCCGTCGACCGGCACTTCGCGCCACCACAAGACCTCGAGGCCCTCCTCAGCTGCGATCGCCTCGACCTGCGCGCGGGCCTTGGCCGCGTCGTCTGGCTCCTGAGGCAGGAACACGGTGCCAGTGACATAGCGGCCCCTGCCTGGAAGGGCCACGCCGGCAGCGGTCGCCAGCTCGCAGAGCAGCCGGTGCGGGACCTGGACGAGGATGCCCGACCCGTCACCGCTGTCGACCTCGGCGCCCGAGGCGCCCCGGTGAGCCAGTCGCTCCAGGGCGGTCAGGGCCTGCTCTACGACACGATGGCTCGGGCGACCCTGGAGGTCGGCCACCAGCCCGATGCCGCACGCGTCGTGCTCGAAGCGAGAGTCGTAAAGGCCTCCGCTCAAGCTCCTGGGGAAGGCGGTGCCGCCGGCGCTGGCGTTCGGGTTCACCGCCAATGCCGCCCCAAGGCGGGTCGCCACGAGTCCACGGCCGGAGCGTACATAGAGGTCAAGTCGCTTATCGTAGTCGCCTGCGCCGGCTCGGGGGGAGAGATCCCTCCACCACGCCGAGGAAAGCCCAGTGCGGGAAAGCCCAGTGCGGGAAAGCCCCAGTGCGGGAAAGCCCCAGTGCGGGAAAGCCCCAGTGCGGGAAAGCCCAGTGCGCCCATGGGCTCTTTTGACGACCGGCATGGCACTGGCACCGGCCGTCTTTCGCCCAGATCGGGGCCCCGCTCGCTAGGGCCGGCCTGGGGGCCCTAACGCCGTTTGAAGCAGTTCCGAGTTGGGAACTTCTCCTCTGTGACCCTTGACGCTCCCCCGACGCTCAAGGGCCACCCGGCCTGCCACCCGTCCCCCCAAACCAACAGGACGAACGATGCCAAAAACAACGCAGAGCGGTGAAGTAAAACTGGACGAGCTGCCGAGCACGCTCAGGCGTTCGCCTCCCAAGGCGCAAAGGACCTTCGCAAAGGTGCACGACTCGGCTGCCGAGCAATACGGGGAGGGCCGCAGGGCGGCCCAGACCGCGTACGGAGCCTTGAAGCACTCTTTCGAAAAGGTCGGGGACCATTGGGAACCCAAGGAGAGCACTGGTCCTTCAGACGAGCAGTCCGAAAAGGGCGGCGCCGGGAAAAAGCAGCAGTACCCTTCCGCCGAAGGTGTCGACGCAAACGCGTCCAAGCACCACCTCCAGGACATTGCAAGGAGGCTGGACATCCATGGGCGTTCGTCTATGTCCAAAGACGAACTAGTCGACGCCATCAAACGTGCCAACCGTCGTGAGTCGGCCGCCGCTCGGCGTTAGCGGCGCGCCCCGCTCAGTCATGTCGCCAACAGCACTTGATACGTATCGAGAGATTGGACTTGATGCGTTTCGAGAGATTGGCCCTGGGTACCGGGGAGCTACGCAATGAGAAACCGGAGGTACGACAATGCCAGACGTCTTCGTAGTGCTGGAGAAAGACCACCGCAAGGTGCAAGGGCTCTTGGCCGAGATCGAGGGAACCTCGCTGAGCACCCAGCAGCTAAAAGAACGCGTCGAAACGCTCATTATCGAAGAGTCCAAGCATGAAGCCGTCGAGGAGACGCACTTCTGGCCACTCGTGCAGGACAAGGTTGAGGGAGGCCAAGAGCTGACCAAGAAGGCGCTCAACCAAGAGAGCGAGGGCAAAGAGGTATTGGACCAGCTCGGAAAGCTCTCTCCAAGTGACGCGAAGTTCATGGAGCTGGTATCGACTTTTGCTGGTGCCGCTCGCGAGCACATCGCCTACGAAGAGGAGCAGGTTTGGCCCCGGCTCCGCTCCGTGCTCACGAAGCCTGAGCAGGAAGACCTCGGCGAGAAGCTGGCCGACGCCAAGCAACACGCACCCACGCGGCCTCACCCGAATACGCCCTCCAGCCCGGCCGCCCAAAAGGTGATGGGCCCGGTAGCGGCGGCAACGGACAAAGCTCGTGACACCATGTCTGGCCGCAAATAACACCAAAACCTGAGTAGCCACTGCCCGCGCTTGCGCGCCAGGCCATGGAGCCAGGGCGTGCAACCGTGGGCACCACAAAAGGGCCCACGACTGTGGGCGGATAGAGGCGGTAGAGGAGGGCCCACGGCACGCGACTTCGCCAAAGACTTCCCGCCCCACGTCCTTCGCGAATACGCGCTCCTCGCTGACGGCGAGCGCGGGATACTGGCGGGGCCGAGGGGCGACTTCGTGTGGATGTGCGCGCCAAGATGGCACGACGACGCGGTCTTTTCGCACTTGGTTGGAGGCCAGGGGATCTATGCGGTTTCGCCAGTAGCTGAACGTTACGTCTGGGGCGGCTACTACGAGCCCCGCAGCCTCATCTGGCGAGACAGGTGGGTGACAACGGGCGGCTTTGTCGAGTGCCGGGAGGCACTGGCCCGCCCCGCGTCACCCTCCACGGCGATCGTCCTGCGCCAGCCGGCAGCTCTCGACTCACCGAGCCGCGTGCGCGTCGTGCTGCAAGCAGCGGCCATGTTTGGCACCGAGGGGATGAGGGGGCTGCGCTCCGAAGGTGGTATTTGGGAGTTTCGCAGCGGGCCCCTCTATTTCCGCTGGAGCGGTGCGGAGGCCGCACGAATGGAAGGGGGTGCGCTCACAACAGAGATCGACCTTGGGGTCGGCCGCCGGCATGACCTAGTGCTCGAAGTGTCCTCCCAACCGCTCCCCCGCGAGATACCCGACCCCTCCCAGCTCTGGGCCGCTACCGAGACGGCTTGGCAACGCTCCGTGCCCGAACAAAGCCAGACGGTAGCGGCGCGCGATGCCGTGCATGCCAACGCCGTGCTACAAGGCCTGACGAGCCAGACCGGCGGCATGGTCGCCGCCGCCACAACCTCCCTACCCGAAAAGGCCGAAAAAGACCGGAGCTACGACTACCGCTACGTCTGGATCAGGGACCAAGCGTACGCGGGTAGGGCAGCGGGCGCGATCGAACCTCATCCCCTCCTCGACTCGGCCGTCCAGTTCCTCTCCGAACGGATCCTCTCTGACGGTCACAAGCTCGTGCCTGCCTACCGGGTGGACGGCGGTCGCCTCCCCGAAGAGCGCCTGCTGGAACACCTTGCCGGTTACCCCGGCGGGTCCAATCGCGTCGGCAACCACGTGAACGAGCAGTTCCAGCTCGATGCCTTTGGCGAAGCACTAATGCTCTTCGCCGTTGCCGCCGGTCACGACCACATGGATCTCGACCACTGGCGTGCAGCCGAGATGGCTGCAGACGCCATCGAGCGCCGCTGGCAGGAGGCCGACGCCGGGATCTGGGAAACCGAGCAACGCAGATGGGCTCACTCGCGCTTGATATGTGTGGCGGGCCTCCGCGACATCGCGGGGCACGCGCCGGCGCCGCAAGCATCGCAGTGGAGCGCGCTCGCAGACGCCATCTCGGCAGACGTCTCCTCCGACTGCCTGCACCCGACCGGGCGCTGGCAGCGTGCCGACGACGACGAGCGTGTTGATGCAGCGCTCCTGCTTGCCTCCCTTCGAGGAGCCATCCCGGCCTCCGACCCGAGGTCCCTCGCCACCTTGGACGCCGTGAGGAGGGACCTGTGCCGAGACGGGTTCGTGTACCGCTTCCGGCACGGCGACGTGGCGCTCGGGGACGCCGAGGGCGCGTTCTTGCTTTGCGGGTTTTTCATGGCCCTGGCGGAGCACCAGCAGGGGAGGCCGGCGGAGGCTCTCGCCTGGTTCGAACGCAGCCGTAGCGCCTGCGGGCCACCGGGGCTCTTCACGGAAGAGTTCGACGTCCTCGAACGCCAGTTGCGTGGGAACATGCCCCAAGCCTTCGTGCACGCCCTGCTATGGGAAGCCTCTGCCCGCCTCGCCAGACCGTGGGAGGAAACAAGGGCCTCCCCCGCCTGGGAGGGCCCTAAACATGAGCAACCGAGGTAGCGGCCCGGCCGAGCCTCGAAATTGAGCACACATACGTTCCTATTAGGAAGCTATTCGGGACGCCGATGTATCCCTGCATGGGGATCGCCAGAGGAGGCAGAGATCGATGGTTCCGCGCTGGGCGCAGTAGCGCGAGCGACCCGCGTTCGGCTGGACGAGAAGCTGCGACCCTTGCTCAGGGCGGGGAACGGCCGAAGCTCCTCGTCGTCTTCAGCTCAGCGTCCTATGACCCACAGCGCGTCGTCGAAGGCGTTTGTTCGGTCACCCCCGACGAAGTGCTCGTGGCCGGCGGTACGTCGATGGGCGAGCTCGCGGGCGATGGTCCCACGCCAGGTCGCGACAATTCCAGGCCCCCTGAGGAAAGTGCCATCGAAGGTCATGAGGCACTCGGGCCCTCCGTCGTAGTTGCGGCCCTGGGCGGCGAGGGCATCCACGTCGCGGCCAAAGCCGTGCCTCGCGCGAGCGCGGGGCGGCGCGACGCCGGCGTCGACGCAGCCGCAGTCGTCGACCAGGTGAGCGGAGATCACAAGGTCATGCTTATGATCGTGGACGGGCTTACCCGCGAGCAACACGAGGTCGTGCGGGGCGCTTATTCAGTCCTCGGCGCCTCAGTCCCGATCGTGGGCGGGTGCTCGGCCGACGACCTGCAATACACGGAGACTTTCCAATTTTACGGCAGTGGCGCCGGCGTCGAGTGCCTGGTCGACTCGGTCGTTAGCGTCGGTATCACCTCTACGGGGCCCTTCGGCGTCGGCATCGGCCACGGGTGGTACAAGCACGGTGAGCCCATGGTGGTAACGAGAAGTGAAGGGGGCGAAGTCTTCCTTATAGACAACGAGCCAGCTCTGGATGTCTACTTGGGCTCCGTCGGGGCGGACCGCTGCGTCGTGGACGACGAAGACAAGTTCCAGGAAGTCGCTTTCAACCACCCGCTCGGCCTTTCCAGGGGCAACAGCGAAGACATCCGCGTCGTCCACAGCGGCGACAAAGATCGGGGCTCGCTCTTGTGCCTCGCGGACGTACCTCAGGGCGCGCTGGTGTGGACCATGGAGACCGATGCCCGGTCGCTGATCGATGCCGCGGCCCGTTCGTGCCGGATGGCCGTCGAAGGGCTGGGGGGCACCGAGCCGGTCGGCATGCTCGTCTTTGATTGTGGTGCCCGCAAAGTGAAGCTCGGCCGAGAAAACCTCGGGGCGGAGCAGGCAGCGGTGGCCGAGACGCTCGGCGTTGGCGTCCCCTTCGCCGGCTTCTACACCTACGGCGAGATTGCACGGACCAAGGGTTCGCGCGGCATGCACCACCTGACCGTCGCCAGCCTGGCGATCGGTTAGCTGCCTGGCAGGCGGGGCTCGGTGCCTTTTCACTGGTCCATCCACCAGCTCACGGAGTACTTGGTCCGGGTCAGCCAACCCTCCGAAGAAGCCATAGCGATCAGGGTTGCCCTCGAGGAGGCCCTTGACGCACTCAACGCCGAGCTCGGCATTGTGGTCGTGGAGGGCGAGCTGCGCGCCGAGGTCGGCTTCGGGCGCCAAGACATCCCGAGCGAGTTCCTCGCTCCCGTTCGTGACAACGACGAAGTCGAGCTCCCAGGTCTCGGGATGGCCCACCTCGCCCAGAGCGACCTCGACGAAGCGGGCACGGGCAGGAAGGGCTCCAAGGGCCGGATGGTGGTTGCGAGGCTCGGTAAAGAGCTCGATGCCGAGGAGCTCCAGTTGCTCCACGGCATGGCGCTTGCCCTAGGGCTGGTGCTCCACAACTTAGAGACCCTTCGCGCCGAGCGCGCCCGCCACCTTCTCGTCGTCACGCTATTGGCGATACAAAAAGCAATTTCTGCCCGCCGCCCCCTCGACGAGCTGCTCGACGCAATAACCGAAGGCGCTTGGGAACTTCTCGACGGGTGCCCTGTCGCCCTCCTGCTAAACGACCCGAGCAGTCCTGGCCTGCTCCACCCGCACTCGCTCGAGCGCTACCCCGGCTTCGACGACGAGGCCATGGCGAACGCGAGGTCAACCCTGGCCACGAACCTCTCGACTTTCGGCCAAGGCGACCGGGCCGGCGACCAGCAAGACAGGCGCTTTTTTTGCGCGCCGGTCGTCGTCTCAGGCGAGACGGCCGGCTGCCTCATAACAAAAGTTGACCAACCAGCCAGCGGCCGCCACGACCAAGGCGAGCTCCTGACGGCGTTCGCGCAACAAGTAAGCCTCGCCCTGACCGACGCGCGCACGGTCGACGCGGTCCGCAAGGCATCCCGTGACCCAATCACGGGACTGGCCAACCGGGCGTCGTTCCTGCAGCGCCTCGAGCACGAACGCCAGCTCGCCCTCGAGGGGGACGCAGCTTTGACGGTGCTCTTCGTCGACCTCGACCGTTTCAAAGCCGTAAACGACACCCTCGGCCATGGCGCAGGCGACGACCTCCTCGCGGAGGTGGGGGCCCGTATCAAAAGCTGCGCCAGGACTTCGGACCTCGTTGCACGGTTGGGCGGTGACGAGTTCGCGGTGGCCCTCTTGAATGCTGGAGTAAAGACGGGCCGTGCGGTCGCAGCCCGGATCGTCCGGGCACTAGGGCTCCCTTTCGTCGTCTCGACAAGGGAAGTACTGATCGGGGCGAGCGTAGGGATCGCCGGGCTCGCAGCACGGCATGAAGACGCGAGCGCGATCGTGAGCGACGCCGACATTGCCATGTACCGCGCCAAGAGATCCGGCCGGGGGCGCTGGACGGTCTTTGAACCCTTTATGCAGGCCGAGGTGGCCGACAAGTTGAGCCTCGCGACCGACTTGCAGCGCCTAGCCACGAGCGGGCAAGTCTGGCTTGCCTACCAGCCGATCGTCGCCCTGGCATCGGGGCGCTTGGAGGGTGCCGAAGCGCTCATGAGATGGTCGCACCCCACGCGCGGCCCCGTCCCCCCCTCGGTCTTCATCCCCTTGGCCGAGGAGACCGACGCCATTTTGGAGCTCGGCGCCTACGCGATAGCGCGTGCGCTCGAGGAACTTGCGACCCTAAACGACGGCCAAAAGAACCTGCGCTTGAGCCTTAACATCTCTGCGCGCCAGCTCCTCGACGGCTCGCTCGGGCAAGTGATGAAGCAGGCGCTCGTTGCCAGCCACGTCTCGCCCGAACTATTGATCTTGGAGATCACCGAGTCGCTATTGATAAAGGACCCCGATCTCGCTCGCGCTCGCCTCGGCTCCTTGAAGGAGCTCGGGCTGTCCCTCGCGATCGACGATTTCGGCACCGGCTATTCGTCCCTCAAGTACCTGCGCCAGTTCCCCGTGGACCAGGTAAAGGTCGACCGGAGCTTCATCGCCGCCCTCCGCCGGGACGCCGACGACGACATCGCGATCGCCCGAAGCATCATCGAGCTTTGCCATAGGCTCCGCGTCGAGACCGTGGCGGAGGGTATCGAGACCGCCGAGCAGCTGGAGCTCCTCACCGAGCTCGGCTGCGACCTCGGGCAGGGCTACCTGTTCGCGGCCCCGATGGCTCCCCGAGATTGGGCCAGGTGGCAGGGGGCCCGGCAGCCCAGCTTGGCCGCCGCAGGCTGAGCCCGCAAGTTCCCGGTCAGGGGCCCATGACCGTGCAGGCGCCCACGGGCAACGCAGCCGCACAGTGGAAAGTCGGCAGGCCGATCGTGGCGCTGTGGCGTGCGAGCATCGAGTACGGGGGCGCGAGGTCCACCCCGTCGGGCCCGCTCAGGTAACCCGGTGCCGTACCGGGGACCCCCGTGTGCCCGTACTGCCAGACGATCTTGTCCGTCCGCGGGTCGACGACGATGACGCGGTCGTTTCCGTCATCGTTACAGAGGAAGTCCCCGTTGGTGGGAACGGGCTCGCAGAGCGACGGGGTGTCCAGCATCCCTGGGCCGCTGCGAGGCCCGTAGCGCCACAGAAGCTGGCCCTTGGAGTTGAACTCGACGATCTGGCCGGGCTTGGAGTAGTCCACCGTCACGAACACCCCAGGTGACACCTCGTTGGTGTCCGACGGGTACGCGACGCCCGGCGGGTGCGTGGACCAAAGGACCGTCCCGGACAGGGTCATCTCGTCTACCCAGTCGCCGTTTATCTCCGTGATCAAATAGTTGCCGTTGGTGAGCGGAAAAGCGCCGTTGGGGCTCCCGAAACGCAAGGGGGGTTGGTGCAAGCAGTACGTGTCCTGCACGCCGATCCGCTCCAAGGGGGCGTGAAGGCCGACCTTCGTGATGAGTATGCTGCAATTTTTGATGTCGGCGATCACGACATCGTTGTTGGGCAGGAGCATCGCATCGTCTGGGTTGGACACCTGGTTGGGGCCAGAACCGGCCAGCCCGGGCGTGCCATAGCGCCATACGATATGGTCACTGGCGAAGCTGATGAGGGACACCACCTGGTCGGTCTCCTCGGTGGCCAGTATGCCCGTGCCCGTGGGGGTGAAAAACCCGTCATCGGGCCGGAGGAACCCGCCCGGCGGCGTGGCCGACCCCGAGTTCGGGAACTGCCAGACGATGTCGCCCGCCGGGTTCACCACGAGCAGGCGGCTGTTGTCCTCGTCGGCGATCAGCACGTCGCCCGGCAGCACCGAAGGGTCAGATCCTGGAGCCAGGTTGGGGCCCGGCGCCATGCCTTGCCCAGAGGGCGAGGCAAAAGGCAGGTGCGTCGCCGGGCTAAGGGCCGCGACCCCCTTGCCGGCGGCGACCCTGCGCCCGGCTCTCCCCGCGCTCGTCGGGGTGAGGGGGTGCCCCCCGTGCTTCGTGAGGCCGGCCTTCCGGCCTTGTGCGCCGGGCAGCAAGCTCACGAGGGCGACGGCTGCCACCGTGACCGCCACTGCAAGGGCGAGCTGCGCGACGGGCCGGTCGCGCAGGCCCCGGGGCAAAGCGCTCGGCACACCGCGCCGCCGTTGCCCCGGCGGCCGCCGTTGCCCCGGCGAAGGCCTCACTTTGGAAGGCTCGTCAGCACTGTTCCATGAGCTGGTGGACGAAGGACGCCGGCCCGAGCGGGCCCGCCGCGGCAAGCTCGCGTGAACCGAAACCCGCGTGGGCGACCACAACGGCCCCCTTGGCCTCGAAGCTGCGGCGCATCGCCGCCAGCGTGCCCTTGGGGGAAACAGAATAAGTGCAGAAGATGGCTACGGGCTTGCCCGCCATCTGAGGCAGGTGGTCCAACCACTTCCGGGTGGCCTTGGCGGGCCCTACCCCGGCAACGACGAAGCCCTCGACCCACGTCCCCACGACAAGAAGGTTACAGTCCGCGAGCTCTGCCACCCCGACACGGTCGAGGGGGAGGGTGACGACGTCACTCGCCCCATCGAGAAGTTCGCGGGAGATCGCCTGAGCCAGGCGCTCCGTGTGGCCTCCCCGGCTCTCGTAGGCCACGAGGACACGCTGCCGCCCGCGCGCGGGGGGAGAGCCCGGCCGGCGCGGGCGCGTCCTTACGATCGCCCTGGCCACCTGCCGGCCCTGCGCCATCGCCTCGACGACCGTGGACGGCCCCACGAGCGCGTCCCCGGCCACCCAAGTACGGTCGCGGAAGGGGAGCGCGGAGGCCAGGAGCACCGCCTCCCTGCCAAGCGAGAGCTGGCCGACGGGACGGCGCCTGGCAAAGGCGGGGGCGGGGTTGGCCAAGATCCCGCTCGCCTGCCAACGCCTGTCGGCTACGCCCTTGGTCTCACGACGCAGCGGCGTCCCCGGCAGCGCGGCGGCGAACTCCGGGTCAGTGCGGTAACCCATAGCTGCGACGACTACGTCGACGGCCTCGACCTCTCCGGGGCCCTTCACTATCTCTGGGCGCTCCGCGGCGCGGCGCTGAACGGTGTGCGAGAGCACGGCCCGCCCGACTCGGCCGCCCACCTCTTCGAGAGAGCGGAGCGTCGTCGCGAAACGGACTTCGACCCCCTCGGTCTCCGCCTCTTGGAGCTCGTCAGGCCGTACGGGGGCGAAGCGGCGGTCCAACCAGTCGATGCAGACAGCCTTGGCACCCAGCCGGCGGGCGCTCCTCGCCACGTCCATCGCCGTGTTGCCCGCACCGAGGACAAGGACCACTGGCGCCCCCGCCCCGGGTCGGCCCGCCAGCTCGGAGAAGTCGGGGAGCTCCCGGCCCGCGGCCAGGGCTGCCCTCGCTCGGTTGAGGAAGCTCGTGGCATCTTCGACCCCAGGAAGGTCCGCACCAGGGACCGGCAAGCGGAGAGGGAGGCCCGCTCCGTGGGCAAGTACGAGCGCGTCGTGGCGGGCCAAGAGCTGGTCGAGCCCCGATGGGCTCACTTTGGAGCCTAAGCGAAGCTCCACGCCCGCCTCTTGGAGCTGGCGCCAGGGGCGGCCGCTCACTTCCGCTGGCAGGGTGAAGGCTGGGATCCCCCAGTGCAACAGGCCGCCTGGCGCCTCGTCGGCTTCGTAGACGGTCACGTTGGCACCGTGGGAAACGAGCTCGGAAGCGGCGCCTATGCCCGCTGGGCCAGAGCCCACGATGGCGACCGAAAGCCCCTCGGCTTCGTCAGAGACCACCCTGGGCGGGGGGACCGGAGCGTGGTCCGCGACGAAGCGTTCGAGAGCGCCGATGGATACGGCGGCCCCACCAGCGAGCGACCACGTACAGGCCCCCTCGCACTGCACAGCCTGGTCGCAGACGCGAGCGCACACATCGGGCATGACTGTCGTGCGGCGCAGCACTTCGTGAGCTTGGCCGAGGTCGCCGGCGGCGACGGCAGAAATAAAGCCCGGGATGTCGTTATGGGCCGGGCAGCCACGCATGCACGTGGGGTCCGGGCAGCTTAGGCAGCGGGACGCCTCCGCCTGGGCATCGGCCAGAGTGGCGAAGCCGGGGCGGGTCTCAGCGATATCGCCCTGAAGGACGCTCGGGTGGGTGGGCTCGAGCACGGCACGGGACCCAGCCAGCACCGGGCCCTCCACCAAGATCGCGGAAAACGGGCAAGTCCTCACGCACTGGCGGCACCCGGTACAGGCCACGTCATTGGCCACGGCGACCCATGTCGTCGGGTCGAGGTGCAGGGCCTCCGTAGGGCAACGGATAATGCACTCCTGGCAACCGGCGCAGCGGTCGGTCAAGACCGTGACGTGGCAGCCTTGGGGCCGGCGTAGGGTACTGACTGGTTCGGTAAGGGTCATTCGGTCCCTCCTCCTTAGATCACTCGCTTTGAACAGCCGTCAATCGGCCGCGTGCATCATCACGTACAACACGGCAGCTGCAGCACCGCAAGCGAGGACGAACCCGAGCGTTGCCAGCCTTACACCTACGGCGTTGCGGCTGACCGGGGCGAGCTCGCGCCCGGCTATCTTCCAAGTGCTCCACGACGCGGCCATCGTCCCGACGACCACGACCGCCACCTGCACGAACACGATCCAACCATTGCTCAAGAGCGAAAATGAGTACATGGGTGACTTCGCCGAAGAAAACCCACCGATGTGGGCAAGTGCCGGCACCACACGAGGGGCGTGCTGGAAGAACTTCGGCAGCTGACGGGCGAAGTAGTCGGCACCGACCACGGGGATGAGCCCGTAAGCCATCGGCGCGAAAAACGACCTGAAACGCGAGAGGCGGTCCAAGAACTTGCCTGGCCGGGCAAAGCTGACCGAACGGCTCGCAAATGCGGCGGCCATGAGCCAGCCCACCCCCGCCGTCGCCAAGGCGCCCAATGCGATGAAACCGATGTAGTCGACAGGGTCGGGGTAGTGGGGGAAGTGGAGCTGGCTGTTGAGCCAGTTGTCGACAACGGGAAAGGCGCTGGTGGCGTTGACCTGCTGGTACAAAACAAGGCCCCAGAGCAACGCTATTCCCCAGGCGACGTCAGCGCGCCGGCGCTTGGGGGCAACCACGGACGTGAGGGGCTTTTGTACAAACAGGCCGATGTTTCCCTCGGGGCAGGATTTGTAGCACTCGCTGCAGAGGCCGCAGTAGAGGTTCGAGTCCGCACTGCCAGGCCAGGTGTACCAGGGGCACCCGTAGCCCTTCTCGCTGCCGCGCATGCAGTCCTTGGTCTGGCAGCTGAGGCAGACCTCGCGGTCGCGGGTGCGGAAGCCCGCCACCGAACCCATCGAGCCAACCGTGCCGATCAGGGTGCTGAGCGGGCAGATGTAGCGGCAAAAGGTCCGGCGCTCGAAAAGGAGGAAGAAGGTCAGCGCGCTCGTGACGATCCCGACGACCATCCACGAGGTGTACGACGGCGCCCCAGGGCCGGCGATATTGAAGAACTCCTCGATCCAGGTGAGCAAGAGGAACGAACCGACCGGAAGGAGGAACCCATAGCGCGCCAAGGGCTCGGGGAACTTCCAGCCGAGGCCGAGAGTTTTTTGGGCCCGCTGCCACAATGCCCGCCGCTGCACCCACTCTGCAAACCCGCCGAAGGGGCACATCGAGCACCAAGCGCGCCCGACCACCACCATCATCACGAACACGAGGCAGAACCAGACGTACCAGGTGATCGCGGTACCAAAGTTCATCCCCGGCACGACCGTGCCGAAAAGGCCGACCATGATCACCGTCCAAAAGACGATCTGGTTGGGCAAGACCAAGAAAAATTGGAACCGGCGGCTCCGCACCAGGCGGGCCAGCTTGGGCGACCGGGCGGTCAGGTCCCAACCGGGGGAAGGATCGCTCGGCGCGAACCGCTCGCGGAGCCCTTGCCTTTCTGGTGGGTGCAACCGCAATACTGCCGGAACCGGGTCGGCCAAGCCCGTCGGACGATCCTGCTCTGTCAGGGCCATCTTCACATTCCTTCCCGTACAGCTACTTGAGTGATGTTACGTGGAGTATAAGCACGGAATCTCTCTACGTCAAGTGGGCTACTATACGTAGGTGGTGAACCTTGCCCTCACTAAGCGAGGCGACTACGTGGTGCGGTCGGCCTTGGTACTTGCCCATGCCTACCCCGAGGCCCGCAAGGTCCGGGAGGTGGTTGGGCAGATGGCCGTCCCCGCTGCTTTCGCTTCCCAGATCCTCGCCTGCCTGGGCCGGGCAGGTTTGGCCAGCTCAAAGGCCGGGCGGGACGGCGGCTACCGTCTTTCCCGTCCCCCAGAGCAGGTGAGCGTGCTCGAGGTGGTCGAGGCGGGCGAGGGGCCATTGCAGGTCCAGCGCTGCTCTCTCGGCGACGGCCCTAGCCACTGGCAGGCGGCTTGCCCCCTTCATGAGACTTGGACCATTGCCGTTGGAAGGCTGCGCGAGTCCCTCGCAGCCACGACCCTGGCCGATCTTGCGCGCCAAGACGAGGCCCTGGCGTCGGGCGCGTACCTGGCGGCGCCGGGTTGTCACCGCCTAGCCGAGATGGTCGTCGGCGTCGAAGACACGATCCAGGTGGAGGTTGCGGCGGCCACGGTGGCCGAGCGCCTGAGCACGGGCACTTCGTGGCTGTTCCCCCTGATGGAAGCCGCTCATGCCGAGGAGGACCCCCTGCGCGTCCGTGTCGGCCCTCGGGGCTCCTGGCTGGCAAAGACCGTCCTCGTAAGGCTCGGTCGCGTCGAAGAAAGAGGTGAGGAACGGGCCATGCCGATCACCTGGGAAGCAAGAGGGCCATCAGGTCTGTTCCCCCGGATGGAAGCCGAAATAGTGGTCTCCGCCGTCGACGCCGAACGGTCGGAGCTCCGTCTGCGAGGCAGCTACCACCCGCCCCTCGGGCGTGCCGGCCAGCTGCTCGACGAGGCGCTGCTCCATCGGGTCGCCAAAGCAACCGTCCGGGTGTTCCTCCGGCGAGTCGCCGACGCGCTGGAAGCGGGCCCAGAGGCTGGGAAGCTCCAGGCGGCGTTGTCAGGGCCGGGCCCCGTTTGGATAGACGTGGGAGAGGAACTACCCCGTGGCTGAGAGGAGCCTCAGAGCCATCGCAGGGCCGCCGTCAGGCGGCGCGCCCAAGCCCCTCCTGGCGGCCCACCGCCCCGTGCCGGCGCCGGTGCACCAGCGAGAAACCGGCACGCTCCCCGGCACGCGGGGTGCTGGGGACGACCACGTCGCGAGGGCCGAGCACCTCTACGAGGAAAGCATCGAGCTCGTCTTGGACGGGGTCGCTCGGCCGCGGACCGACGAGGGCCTTAGCGACGATGAGCAGGGCCATGACCCCATAGGCCCCGACGGCCAGGAGGGCACCGGCCACTACGACACCGAGCGCCACGCGCGCCAACTCTCCCACGACCCAATTGTCGCCTCGCCCGCCGCTCCTGGCTACCGGGAGCCTACGCCTCCTACCACCGAGATCATGCCCGAGGGCCCAACCGAAGAGCCTGGGACCGTAGTTCCACGGGCCCGTGCCGGAGGGGACGAGGTGCGGCTCGTGATCGTCGACGACCATGCTCTTGTCCGCGAGGGCACCTCCCGCCTGCTCGACCAGGAACCAGGTCTCTGCGTGGTCGGAACCGCCGGCAGCGCGGAGGAGGCGGTCGACCTCCTCGGACGGCTCCAACCTGATGTCGCCCTGGTTGACGTCAGCCTCCCGGGCCAAAGCGGCCTCGAACTTGCCCGATGGGCTTCAGCGAGCGCGCCAGCGGTGCGGGTCGTCATACTGAGCGCTTACGACGACATTGCTTTCGTGGACGAAGCACTCAACACGGGGGTGGCCGGGTACCTCCTGAAAACCGCTTCTGGCCACGAGCTTGCCGAAGCCGTACGAGCGGCAGCAGATGGGGTGTTCGTGCTCGACAGGGCCATCTCACGGCGCCTCGCCCGGCGGCCGGGGAGCGAACGGCCCCGGCCGGCGATCGCACTGACCCCCCGGGAGGCCGAGGTGCTGACGCTGGTCGCCCGCGGGTTGCCGAACAAGCGCATCGCGGCCGAGCTCGGGCTCGGGGTGCGCACGGTCGAGGGCTACGTGTCCGGCGTGCTCGGCAAGCTGGGGGCCGCGTCCCGGACTGAGGCGGCTCTCTACGCCCTCAGCCACCCGGGGCCTGGCAACGATGGGTAAACGGTTTAGCGGCGCCGACGTCGTGGCGGCCCTGCGAAGTGCCCTCAAACCCCCTTTTAGAGAGGCCCCCTTTTGGGCTGTCCAGGTCATGGTCGTGGTCATCGCGGCCGCCCACCTGCTCGTCGACTTGAGCGTCCCAAGCTCGACTGGCGTCTTCCCCGCCGGCATCCCTGTAGCTCTTTTGATAGTGCCGGTCGCGTACGCGGCCCTGCGCTATGGCTTGCCCGGCTCGGCCGCCACGGGTTTGTGGGCCACGCTCTTGTGGCTCCCCGACTTGTTGCTGCCCAACGACGAGGGCCACGTCGGCGCCGACTCGGCCAACCTCGTCCTTGTCGTAGTCATCGCCCTCTTCGTGGGGCATCGGATCGAGGCGGAACGCCTCGCCCACCGTCGCGCCCAGGAAGCCACGACCGAACGCCTCCGCGCGGAGGTGCGTTACCGCCATCTCTTCGAGACGACGAGCGTGCCGATCTTGGTCCTAGACGACGAGCGGTCTGTCCGCGACGCCAACCCCGCGGCTTCGGCATTGTTCAGTCCTTCGGTGCTCGGTCGACCGGCGGCGGCCCTGCTGAACGCAGGCGCCTCGCTCGAGGCCCTGTCAGGAAAGGTGCTGTCCCTCCCCGACGGTAGGGATTACCGCCTGAGCGTTGTGCCACTGTCCAATGGCGGCGTTGGGGCCAATGGCGGCGTTGGGGCCAATGGCGGCGTTGGGGCCAATGGCGGCGTCGGGGCCAACGGCGGCGTCGGGGCCAATGGCGGCGTCGGGGCCAATGGCGTCAGTGGTTCAGCCCAAGTGATCTTCGAAGACATCACCGAAGAGCGCGACAGGACCCAGAAGGCGTCGCTGCACGCGGCGCTCGTCGTACGCGCAGAGGAGGAGCAACGCCGCCGCCTCGCTCGCGAGCTGCATGACGAGCCTCTCCAGCTCTTCTTGCACCTGGCCCGGCGGCTCGAGAGCCTCGCCGGCGAGGCCGGCGTCCCAGCGGCCGTGAGCAAAGACCTCGACGAGAGCCGGCTCCAGGCCCTCGATGCCGCCTCCCGCCTGCGCGACCTTGCCCGAGGTTTGCGGTCACCTACCCTAGACCAGCTCGGCCTGGCCCCTGCCCTTTCGAGCCTGCTCTCGGAGACCGAAGAGGAATGCACCGCTCTGACTACCGCCCTCGAGGTGACAGGGGAGGCTGTCCGCCTCCCTGATGAATTGGAGCTGGGCGTGTTCCGCATCGCCGAAGAGGCGGTGCGCAACACGGTCCGCCACGCGGGCGCGCACCACATCCAGGTGTCCTTGGGCTTCACGCCCGACAGCGTTTCGCTCAGCGTCAGCGACGACGGCCACGGTTTCGAGCGTGACGGGACCGAGCAGATGACCCCAGGCCACTTTGGCCTCTTGGGCATGGCCGAGAGGACGAGCTTGCTCGGCGGCGAGTTCGAGGTGCGGTCGGCTCCAGGAGCGGGCACCGTGGTATCGGCCAGGGTGCCACTTGGTGCTCGTCCCCTGCACGGGAAGGGGTTGGGAAGCTCCACGGAGGGAGGTCGTGCGGCGTAGGTAACATCACGCAGAGCTAGGGAGTAGACGTGAAGTCATGAACATGACCTTGTCCAAACGGGGCGACTACGTGATGCGTTCGGCGCTATCCCTGGCACGCGCCTTCGGCGAGGCCGGCAATCGCAAGATCCGCGAAGTGGTCGCCGACACGGAGATGCCACGGACCTTCGCCTCCCAGGTCCTAGCAGACCTCGTGCGTGCGGGCCTCGCCACATCCCGGTCCGGACGTGACGGTGGGTACCGCCTCACCCGCCCCCCCAGCGAGATCACGGTGCTCGAGGTCATCGAGGCGGCCGAGGGGCCCCTCCAGGCCGAGCGCTGCGCACTGGGCGAGGGCCCCTGCCGCTGGGAGGCCGTGTGCCCGCTCCACGAGACCTGGTCAGAGGCGACTGTCATGTTGCGCGACCTGCTCGCCAGGACGAGCCTCGAACAGGTGGCGGTGCGAGACGCCGCCATCGAGGCCGGCACCTATGCGACGCCGGCTGACTCGCACCGGCGCCGCCAGGCCTCAGTCGCGGTCTCCGATGCGGTCCAGGTCGAAACCTCCGTTACCCAGGCCCACCTGGCCCTGGCTCGGAGCGCACGAAAGCTGGGCGCCCTCGCCGAAACCGCAATATCCGCGGGGGACGAGGCGGGGGCGGGCCAACAGTCGCCCGCGCGAGTTCGGCCGGCCGTCGATGCCTCCATCGCGCCTGCTGGTCGGGGGGCCCGCCAAGGTGGGGCTGGGGCCTCCCGTTACCTCCTCGCCTGGCGGGCTTTCGACGAAGGTGGTGCAAGTTCAAGCCACTTCGAAGCGGACCTCCTAGTCAGCCCGATCGACTCGGAGCGGAGCGAGGTACGCGCCGAGGGCACCTGGCACCAAGACGGCACCTGGCACCAAGACGGCACCTGGCACCAAGACGGCACCGCCAGCACCCCTGGCCCGGCCGAGCTCGAGGACCGCGCCAAGCGAGCGCTCCGGGCCTTCCTCCGGGGCTTGGCGTGGGAGCTCGAAGGCCCGGAAACGCCACCGGCGCCAACCGAGCCGCAGGGCAAGCGCCGTGCCAAGGCCGACGACGGCAGTTCGCAGGGGGGACCAGCGCAGAGGGCGCCCCGGAGGAGGGCGCAGTGAGGCCAGGGCGCCCCGGAGGAGGGCGCAGTGAGGCCAGGGCGCCCCGGAGGAGGGCGCAGTGAGGCCAGGGCGCCCCGGAGGAGGGCGCAGTGAGGCCAGGGCGCCCCGGAGGAGGGCGCAGTGAGGCCAAGGCGCCCTGGGCCGGGCCAAGCAGGGAAAGGCCATGGTCCCGAATCGGCGCGTCCGATTATGTCGTAGCACCAAAGTCCCGAAACTCGGCCTTATCGACTACGAGATACTCGTCTCGACCGGCGGAGGGGCGCCGATAGGTCGTCGGGGTGGACTGCGGGGCGGATTGCAGCGGAGAACCTCGCCGACCAGGATGTGCCCCATGGGCTTCTACCGCGACCAGGTCCTACCCCGGGCGACAAACGTCGTGCTGGCCAACCGAGAGTTCGCAAAGATCCGCAAGCGCGTAGCGTCCCGCTTGTCGGGCGAGGTCCTCGAGGTCGGCTTCGGTTCGGGCCTGAACGTCCCTTACTACCCACCGGAGGTGGAGAGGGTACTGGCCGTTGACCCCGCCACGGTAGGACGGAGGCTCGCGGAAAAACGTGTTGCCGAGAGCCCTGTACCTGTGGAATACCTCGGGCTTGACGCCGCGGCGCTCCCCCTTTCCAACGACTGCGTCGACCACGTCCTCGTCACTTGGACCCTATGCACTATCCCCGACGTAGTACGCGCCCTAGCCGAGATGCGCCGCGTCTTGCGTCCCGGCGGTCAGCTGCATTTCGTTGAACACGGCCTCTCCCCCGACCCAAAGGTGGCCCGCTGGCAAGACCGGCTTAACCCGCTCCAGCGCTCCTTCGCCGGCGGGTGCAACCTCAACCGACCTATCGACCGGCTCGTCGAGGCGGCGGGATTCGAGATGGAAAATTTGCGTACCTACTACGACCAAGGTGTGCGGGCCTTGGGCTACATGTACGAGGGCGTCGCTACCAAATCGGAAGACGGGTTGCATCGCGCTAGTGGAGTGGCGGGGTGCGGCGCCGGCGAGGGACCGGGGGGCGCGGCGCCGGCGAGGGACCGGGGGGCGAGGGGCCCAGGAACCGTTGGGCCCTGATTGATATCTCTCAGCGTTATGAATCAGGGCCCAACGCCGGCGAGGGGCCGGGGGGCGCGGCGCCGGCGAGGGGCCACGGCGACCGGCGGGAAGGCAGTGCCAATTCAGCTCTCGGAGAGGACATCCGCTAGGACGGCGGCGGCCGAGTGGTCGAGGTCCTTGGTGGCGGTGACGAGAACGAGTGAAGTCGTGCGGGCCTGGCTGCGGAGCCAAGCGAGGGCGTCGCGCGCCGGGCCCCCCTCGAGCTCTTGCCGGTAGCGGCGGGCGAACTCGGCAAAGCGCTCGGGCTGGTGACCATACCACTTGCGCAGTTCGGTGGTCGGGGCGACTTGCTTCAGCCAGTCTTCGAACGGCGCACTGTCCTTGGCGATGCCGCGTGGCCAGAGCCGGTCGACGAGGATGCGTGTGGTGCCGGGCTCGGGTTCGTCGTACACACGGGCGGCGCGGACCGCCCTCCGGGCCGTCAAAGCTCGACCGTGCCTTCTATGCAGGTGATGATGTCGCCGCCGACCCAGATGGTGCCGTCTTCCTCGCGCCCGATGTGGACGCGGCCCCGCCGGCCGAGGGCGGTGCCCTGGCTCACCACGTAAGGTGCCTCGGCTAGGCCGGAATCGAAAAACCATTGGGCGAGCGAGGCGTTCAGGCTGCCGGTAACGGGATCTTCCACGGTCGACCCGCCCTGGGGGAAGAACGCGCGGACCTCGAAAGCGGCTTCCGAGCCAGCCGGATAGGGACCCGCGACCCCGGTCTCGAAATCGACAAGGCCTGGCTTCAGGCGAAGAACCGCCTCGGCGTCGCGAAGCACGATACCGACCCACCCGGGACCGTTGTCAACCCAGTGTGCGTCCACGATCTCGGCGCGCTCGACCCGGAGGACCTCAGCGACCCGGCCCACAACGGCTTCATCCACTGGGCCATAACGGACCAACGGAGGTCCAGCGAAGGCCAGCCTCCCCTGGCTCTGGCGAAGGCGGACGAGACCGGCGGGGCACTCTTGGACGACCGTTCCCTTCGACATGGCGCCTTCAGCCGTCGATAGCCATGCGTGGCAGGTGCCGAGGGTCGGGTGCCCAGCAAAGGGCAACTCGCGCGCCGGCGTGAAGATGCGCACGCGGTAGTCGGCACCGGGGTCGGCCGGCGGCAAGAGGAAGGTCGTTTCCGACAGGTTGGTCCAGCGCGCGAACTGCTGCATCCGTTCGGTTTCGAGCCCGGTGGCGTCGAGCACCACGGCGACGGGGTTGCCCGAATAGGCGGGCCCCGCGAAGACATCGACTTCGGCGAATGGACGGCGCATGGCCCGAGCTTGCCAGATTCGGTGGCGGGCAGGTGCGGGCGGGCCGGGCGCTGGGCAAAGGAGGCGGCGGGGGGCGAGGCGCAGGAGACAAGGGGCGAGGCGCAGGAGACAAGGGGCGAGGCGCAGGAGACAAGGGGCGAGGAGGGTCGGTCGCCCAAATATAAGTAGATAGCAGGGCTGAATGCGTAGCGTTGAACGGTGGCCGCTTCGCGCTACGTGATGGACTACGACGGGCAGTTTCGCTTCTCGGAGCCGCCGGCGGTGGTCTGGTCAACGATCGAGCGCTTCGACGAGTTCGAGAAGTGGTGGGGATGGCTCGGCGGCTTCGGGGCCCGAGGCGCCGGCCTGCGAAAAGGCGCCGTACTCGAGGGCCTCGTCGCTCCTCCGCTCCCTTACCGCATGGCCGTGCAGGTGAGGCTGACCCGTTGCCAGCCCCAAAGGCTCGTAGACGCCGAGGTGACGGGCGACCTCGCCGGCGAGGCCCACCTCAGGCTGCGCCCAGAGGGCGGCGGAACGCTCACCGACGTGGCCTGGAGCTTGGAAATGCTGCAAAGGCCCATGCGTATGGTGGCGCTCGCTGCCTACCCGCTACTTCGGTGGGGCCACGACCGGGTCGTCGACGTAACGGTCCGCTCTTTCCGCTCACAGCTCGAACAGGTCCACTCCCCGCGCCTCGAGCGCCGATGAACGACGTAAACGAGCTCGCCCGCACCCTCTTCGACGGGCTCCCCCCGCGCTACGACCGGCTCGCCGAGGTGCTCTCGCTCGGCCAGAACGGGCGGTGGCGCCGGGCCATGGTCGATGCCGTGGTAGCGACGTGCCCGGCCTCGGTGCTGGACGTGGCTACCGGGCCGGCGGGGGTGGCGCTGCAATTGGCCGATCGGACGGGGGCGAGGGTGACAGGGCTCGACCTCACGCCGCAAATGCTGCGCGCCGCGGCCGCCAACGTCGCCAGCAGCCCTCACGCCGGCCGGATCTCGCTGGTAGCCGGGCGGGCGGAGGACCTTCCGTTTAGGGACGCGACCTTCGACGCGCTCACCTTCACTTATCTCCTGCGCTACGTGGCCGACCCGGCGGCGACCCTGGCCGAGCTGGCGAGGGTGGTAAAGCCGGGTGGAGCGGTCGCTTCGCTCGAGTTCCACGTCCCAGCTGGCCCGCTCTGGCACCCCTTGTGGGTGCTCTACACCAGGCTGCTGCTCCCGGCTGCGGGCTTTGTGACCGGGGGCAGGGAGTGGTCCGAAGTAGGCCGCTTCCTCGGGCCCTCCATCTCCGGGCACTGGCGGCGCTACCCCTTGCCATGGCAGGTCAGTGCCTGGCAACATGCGGGCATCGCGGACGTGCGCTGGCGCCTTATGAGCGCCGGAGGTGGGGTGGTCATATGGGGGAGAAAGGTTTGACCTCGCGCGAGAAGGCCGCTTGGTACACGCTCGCGCCGGGGCGATGGGCGGACTGGGTCAGCCTCCTCCACCCGCCCTACACCGCCTGGCACCTCGGTTACGTGCTGGTCGGGGCGGGGCTCGCACCGCGCCTCTCGATCGGGCGCCTTCTTGCCACGCTGGTCGCGTTCGGCCTCGCCGTCGGCGTCGGCGCACACGCCCTCGACGAACTGCGAGGGCGCCCGCTCGGCACGTCGGTACCGGCACCGGCGCTCGTCACCGTCTCGTCCGCGGCCATAGGCAGCGCCGTCGTGATCGGTTGTTTCGGGGTCGCTCGGGTGGGATGGGGGCTCGCGGCCTTCATCGTGGTCGGCGTGCTTCTCGCGGTCGGCTACAACCTCGAGCTGGGGGGGCTTCACAACGACATCGTGTTCGCGCTCGCGTGGGGCTCGTTCCCTCTGCTCACCGCCTACTTCGCGCAGGCCGGCACCCTGCGCCCCGCGGCCGTCGCGGGGGCGGTCTTCGCCTTCGGGCTCTCCAGGGCACAACGGACGCTGAGCAACGAGGCCCGAGATGTGCGCCGGCGGGTTGCGGAGGTCTCGGGGGAAAAGACCTATAGGGACGGGACCCGTCGTGTCTTGTCCCGTGAGTCCCTCCTCGGCCCCCTCGAGGCCAGCCTGATCGCCCTTTCCTGGTCGACCTGCGCCCTCGGGGTCGGGATGGTGCTCTCCCGTGCAGGTTATTGACGAGCAGGCTCCTAACGTGGGGACCCGGGCCGCCGCCAGGTGGCCGTACTGATAAAAGCGCCGAAGCCGCGCGCCTCAAAGAGAGGTCGAAGATGGACCTGGTCCGGGAGATAAACGAGCTCCGGCGGCGCCGGAGCGCACCATATGTGCTCGAGCTGGACCTGACCCAGCCTCTTTTGGAAGACCGGCCCACAGACCTGGTGGCAAGGCTGGTCTGGCGGAGGCGGGCCTCGCGCTCCGCCGTACTAAAGGCCCTGCACGACGCCCGCAGCGACCCCCACGTCGCCGGCCTCGTGGCCAAGCTCGGGTCGAGGGGCATGGGCTTCGCGTCTGCCCAGGAGCTCCGGGACGCAGTCAAGGCATTTAGGGAAGCAGGCAAGGTCACGGTGGCGTGGGCGGAGACCTTCGGGGAGTTCGGCGGGGCGACCGTGCCCTATTACCTCGCCTCAGGGTTCGAGGACATCTGGCTGCAACCTTCGGGAGAAGTCGGCTTCGTAGGAGTCGCTTCGAGCTCGCTGTTCCTTGCCGAAGCGCTCGACACGGCTGGGGTGCGCAGGCAGGTCGGGACGCGCCACGAGTACAAAAACGCGGCCAACATGTTCTTGGAGCGCTCTTTTACCGGGCCTCAAAGGGAGGCCACCGGCCGCGTCGTCGCCTCCCTTTTCGAGCAGGTGGCAGCGGGCGTTGCCGAGGGGCGGCGGCTCGAGGAAGGCAAGGTCCGGGACCTCGCGGACCGCGCTCCCCTCGCCGCCAAAGATGCCCACGAAGCGGGCCTGGTCGACCACGTCGGCTATCGCGACGAGGTCTACGGGGCCCTCCGGGAGAGGACGAGCGCAGAAGCACAGTTGCTCTTCGCCGAGCGGTACCACCCCCGCAAGCCGATCGGGGCCCGCCTCCGCAAGGCCGTTCCCCGCCGGCACAGCATCGTCGCTTTGGTGCACGGCAGCGGGCGGATCCGCCTCGGGCGCAGCTCGGAAGGCCCGCTCTCGAGCGCCGCCATGGGGTCGGACACGACCAGCGCGGCGCTGCGTTCAGCGCTCGACGACGTTCGGGTGCGCGCAGTCGTGTTCCGCGTCAATAGCCCAGGCGGGTCCTACGTAGCGTCCGACACGATCTGGCGCGAAGTGGTACGCCTGAAGGACGCTGGCAAGCCAGTCGTCGTGTCGATGGGCGATGTCGCCGCATCCGGGGGTTACTTCGTCTCGGCCCCCGCCGATTGGATCGTTGCCGAACCCGGCACTCTGACCGGCTCGATCGGGGTCCTCGGAGGAAAGTTCTCGATAGCAGACGTCCTCGCGCGATTCGGGGTCGGCCACGGCACCATTAGCGAAGGGCGCCATACCCGGATGATGTCGACGCTCGAGGAGTTCACCGCCGAGGAATGGGAACAGTTGTCCGACTGGCTGGACAGGATCTATGACGACTTCGTAGGCAAGGTCGCAGCCGGGCGTTCCATGACAGTGGAGGCCGTGGGAGAGGTGGCCCGGGGGCGGGTGTGGACAGGGGCCGACGCGAAGGAACGCGGCCTGGTCGACGAGCTCGGGGGCCTGGAACGCGCCGGCGCCCTCGCCCGCCAGCGTGCCGGGTTGGCGGATGACACCCCGCTTGTAAGGTTCCCGCAGGTCTCGGCGGCCCAGCGCCTGCGCCCTCCGCGTTCGAGCGAGGACGCGGGTGCGGCCGCGGCCACCCTGGGAGCGTGGGGCCCCTTCAGCGCCCTGGCGGCACGCATCGGGCTACCCGTGGCGGGGCCGCTCACGATGCCGGCCATCGACATCTCCTAAGGAGGCCCCTGCGCAGGCCGCCGGGGGGTCAAGTTGCCGGCGCCCCCAAGCACTCGGAATGGGCTCGGCTACTCGGCTAGGCGCGCCGGCGCTGTCCGGGGACCAGGCCAGGACGGGCGCCCGGGCCGCGGCCGCTCCGGCGGTCCTGCTTGGAGCTCGCCCTGCGCAGCGCGCGCCCTGCAGTCTCGGGCTGCCAGGTCGCCCCGGCCTCCAGCAGCTTCTCCAGCAGTTCGGACTGCTTTGCCGGGGGGAGCCCCCGGACCTGGCGCTCTAGCTTTGCGAGGCTCTCGGGAAGCGCCCTCCCCTTGGCCTTCTGCTTCTTCAGTGAACGCAGGAGGAAACGCGCGTAACGGCGCCGCAGCCAGGGGATCCGCCCGATGGCGCGTCCCGGCAGGGCTCGCACCTTGCGCAGCAGACCGACGAACGCTCGCCAACCAGGAACAGCACGTCGGCGCTCTGCGACCTCCTTCGCCTGTTTGGGCACACTTCACTTTACCCGGCGGGCAGGGCGCCTCCGGCCTGAGGCCGGCTTAGCCGGCTACCAGTGCCTCGCCGGCCACTGGTGCCTCGCCGGCCACTGGTGCCTCGCCGGCCACTGGTGCCTCGCCGGTCACTGGTGCCTCTCCGGCCTTGGCGGCGGCTCAGGCGAGAGACGGCTCAGGCGAGAGAGAGGAAGAGCTTCTCGAGCTGGTCTTCCGAGGGGCTGGCCTTGCCGGGGCTGCTCACGCACTCGCGGAGGCCGGTGGCGACGATCTTGAAGCCCGCGCGGTCGATGGCCCGCGACACAGCCGCCAGCTGCGTCAAGACGTCAGCGCAGTCCCGGCCGTCCTCGATCATGCGGATGACCCCTCCGATCTGGCCTTCAGCGCGCCGCAGCCGCTTCACGACCTCGGCTAACACTTCTCCTTCGAGCTCCATGATGCCTCCAAGCTAACTGCCGGGCCAAGGCGCGGCGACACGTTCGGGTTTACCCCAAGGGGTATCAAAGGAGTCTACCGGCGGCCGGGTCGGCGGCTGGCGGCACCGGCCCCACCTGGGACAACGCTGAGGCCGCCGGCTTCAGCCAAGCGGCCACCCCCGCCGCCACGCTGGGAAGCCGGCGCCATGCCTTCTGGAAGGCCACCGAGGCGGGCGCCCACGACCACCAGGAGCCGGCCCACCTTCGGGGCCAATGCGCGTAGTGGCCCGCGACGGTGCGGCCGCTCGGGGACGCCCTGGAGAAGGTAGCTCGGCCGGACGCGCCGAGCATGCTCGCGCGCGCCCTCTCTAGCGAGCTGTTCGATAAGGGGGGCGCTCAGCATGATCGGCCCCCACTGTGGCCTGGCAACCCACCGGTCGCCGGCGCCAACCGGACATGTTGTTCGGAGCGCATGCGGCCAACCTACCCCATAGGGACTTCGCCGTCGACCAATTTTGTGATATAGTCATGTGGCTATGCCACTGATCGCTGAAGACGGCACCGACCGCCGAGGACCTCGCACCCTGGTCGCAGGGTCGATAGCCGTTGAGCTCGACTGGGCGTTCGGCCTGCCGTCCAGGCCAGCGGCCATGCGCGACCACCCCTCACTCGAGCGAGCCTACGCGGCGTCGCCAGGGCTCGCCCGGCGTATCGAGTCCTTTTGGGGGCCGGAGGAAGCGACGGCATGGGGGAGCTCGATAGAGCTGCAGATCCTTGCCCACCACGCCGGCGTGCTCTTTTCGCTAGACCCCAAGGAGCTGATCGGGCAGCTCGAAGCGATCTGCGCCGACGCCCCGACAGACCCGCGCCTCGCATCGGAGCCAGCTCCGGACAGGGCTGCCCTCCTCGCCAGGCTGCGCAGGCTCCGCTCGTCTGCCCCCCTCCGGCGGCGCTACGTGAAGCTCGTGAGCGACCTGTGGTCTGCGCTCGAGCCTCACTGGGAGCGCGAGGGCCGAGCAGCGGTGGAGGCGTCCGTTGCGTGGAGGACGAAGGTGGCTGAAAAGGGCGTGCCCTGGCGAGACGTTGCAGGGAAGAAGATGCCAGAATGCTGCGCCGAAGGCCAAGGAGAAAAGGACGCGAAGATCCGCCAGCTCGAGAGCTGGCTCGGCCCTGACGAGGCGGTGGCCATCGTGCCTTCCTTCTTCGCCTCGGGAGGCTCCTTCGTCGACCTGCCAGGGCTCCTGCTCATCGGGCAGCGCGCTGGTGGCGACACCGACGGGCCGGGAGCGCGCGCCCGCATGGAGCCGCTGGCCCGCCGGCTAAAGGCCCTCTCGGACCCAACGCGGCTCGCGATGCTGGAGGCCCTCGCCGCCACACCCCTTGGCGTGAACGAGCTCGCCCAGCGCTTCGCCGTCGCGCAGCCCACAGCGAGCAACCACTTGAAACTCCTTCGTGAAGCCGGGATCGTTTCCAACGGCGCAGGCTCGGACCGCCACAAGCTCGTGGTCGACGCGCGCGCGGTTTCAGAACTGCTGGGTGGGCTCGGCAAAACGGTACTGCCAGACCAGTAGCCGGCCTGCCGCGCGCCCTTTAGGCCATCATCGCAAGCGCGCCGACATCGATCGTACGGTCGAGCTCCACCGAAGAGACCAGGCGCCGGTCATGGGAAACGATGAGGAGCGTCCCGCCATAGCCTTCCAGGGCCTCCTCCAACTGCTCCACGGCCGGCAAGTCGAGGTGGTTCGTCGGCTCGTCCAGCACGAGGAAATTGACCCCGCTCGCCTGGAAACCGGCGAGCTCGGCGCGCGTGCGCTCCCCCGGTGACAGCGAGTAGGACGGGCGCTCGATGTCGCCCGGGCCTAAAGCGAACTTCGCAAGCAACGAGCGGGCTTCTGCGACCTCGTAGCCCGAGAGCGCCATGATCCCGGCAAGCACGCTCGGGTGTGCGGGGAACGGGTCGCGCTGCTGGCCCATTTCCCCCACCACGACGCTCGGCCCTAGGTACTGGCGGCCCGAAGCGAGAGGCAGCCGCCCGACCAGCGCGCCGATCAGCGTGGTCTTGCCGGAGCCGTTCGGGCCGGCGAGGGCGACCCGTTCGCCCGACGTGATCTCCAAGTCCACCGGCCCGAGACGCCACGCTCCCCGCTCGACGACGGCACCTTCAAGCCTGGCAACGACCGTCCCAGAACGTCCGGCCTCGGCCACGCTAAAGCGCAGATCCCAAGCCTGCCAAGGTTTTTCGACCTTCTCAAGGCGGGATATGGCCCGCTCGGTCCGCCTCGCGCGGGCGGCGAGGTGCTCGGTCCGGTTGATCCGGAAGTCCCGCTGTGCCTTGTCGTTGTCCTTGGGGCGCCGAGCCTCTTTGCGCACCCCCTTGGTCGCCCATTGCTTTTCCCGCTGCGCCCGGTCGAGTAGTTCCCGCCGCTCCGCTTCGTAGCCCGAGTAGGCCTCGTCGGCATGGCGCCGGGCAGCGGCTCGCTGGTCGAGGTAGGACGCCCAACCCCCGTTGAAAATCTGCGCTTTCCGGCTGTGGTCGTCTATCTCGAGAACCGAGGTGACGGTGGCATCGAGGAACGCCCTGTCGTGCGACACGACCACGAGTGCCCCCTGTTGCGCCGAGACAAAAGATTCCAGCAAAGAAAGACCTGGGAAGTCGAGGTTGTTGGTCGGTTCATCTAGGAGCGTGACGGAATACCGTGAAAGCAAGACGGCCGCAAGCGCCACGCGCGACACCTGCCCGCCCGAGAGCGCCGGCATCGCCAGGTCGGCGACGGGGCCAGATAAGCCAAGTTCTTCTAGGACAGACGACGCCCTGGTATCAAAATCAGCGGCGCCGAGGGCCTCCCAGTGATCGAGCGCAGCGGAATAAGCTCCCGCTCCCCCGCCGGTTGCGAGGTCTTCTGCGGCCTGGCGCAGCTGCAACTCGGCATCGGCAACGCCCGTTGCCCGGGCGAGGAAACCGGACACCGTTTCACTAGCCCGGCATTCGAGCTCCTGGGCCAGGTAACCGACCGTGGCGGAAGGGGGCGCGAGCTCCACGCGCCCGCTCGTCGGAGCCTCCATCCCGGCCAGGATGCGCAAGAGCGTCGACTTACCAACCCCATTGGGACCGATCACGCCGAGCTTCATGCCGGGCCCGACGCTGAGGGAGATGCCGGCCAAGACGTCCTTGCCGGCGAGCTCTTTTCGCACTTCGGTCGCGCTGAGCGTGGCTAGTGTCGGAGCGGGGTGGCGTAGTGCTGGCAAAGGGACCTCCGGGGGACAAGACGGCATGGGAGAAGTGGAGACCGCTACCCGGAGCTCAACGCACGGCTTCAGGCTACCAGCCATCTGCGCGAGCGCGCTCCATTTTCCGTCCCTATGGCAAGGCCCACCTGCCTTCCCGCCGTGGCCTTCGGTGGGCTAGGGAGCGCCGCCGACCACGCTGGTGGCCTTCAGGGTGGGGCTGCCTTGCGCGCCGGCGTCGCCAAAGCCGGCTGCGGTGCCGTTGGCGGAGACGACCCAATAGCCGTTGCCGTCCGAGGTGGGCACGATTGCAGTGACCGGTTTCGGCGATAGCGAAGTGCCTGCGCCGTAGTAGGTGGCCTTGCCGAAGGCGAACACACCCCCGTCCTTGGCGACGAGCCAGTACCCGTCGCCTCCGGGTGCCGCCGCCATACCAACTATCGGGGCGAGCAGGTGCAGCTTGCCCGTCGAACCGTAGTAGCGAGCGTCGCCGTAGTTGAAGATGCCACCGTCGGAGGCGACGAGCCAGTAGCCTTTGCCGCTAGGCGTTGAGGCCATGGCGACTATCGGGGCAGCCAGGTGCAAGTCCCCCGCGCTCCCGTAGTAGCGGGCACCGCCGTAGTCGAAGACGCCGCCGTCCTTCGCGACGAGCCAGTACCCGTCGCCTCCAGGTGCCGCTGCCATGCCAACGATGGGAGAAGCAACGTGGGAGGGCGAGCCGTAGTCCTTGGCATTGCCGAACGCATAAACCGCCCCCTTGGCCGTGACGAGCCAGTAGCCCTTACCGTTTGGGGTAGACGCCATCCCGACGACCTTCGAGCCGGCGAGCTTGGAGGCAGGGAGCGACCCGAGCGCCGCGTCTTGGCCGGAGGACAGCACCCGTCCGGCCTCCGTTACCAGCCGGTAGGTCCCGTTGGGCCCCGAGGCGCTCGCATCGGTGCGGGCCTCGTTGACCATGGCGAAGGTGGCGGGGGAACTTACACCCGAGACAGTGGCCGTGACCACGTAGCCGCCAGCGCTCAGGCCAGCGACGAACGCAGGCGCGGTCGCGACGCCGTCTGGGCCCGTCGTAACCGTGACGGCGTGGCCAGACCCTGAAAAGACACCGGTCGGGCCCGACGAGGGCGCCCTGAAGGTGACGGCGGCACCGCCCACGTCGTTGCCGTTCGAGTCCGTCACGGTGACCGCCAAGGGAACTGCGAAGTCGGTGCCGCCCTCGGCCTGCTGGGCGGTGCCCGCCCCGGCGGTGATGGCATCGGGTGTGCCCGCGCCGACGGTCTCGGTGAAGCTCACCGTCGAGCTGAGCCCGGGTACAGACGCCGTCACGGTGAAGCTGCCAGAGGTGGTGCCCGCCGTAAGGACCGGGCTCGTGGCCTGCCCTGTCTCGCTGGTCTGGGCAGTGGCGGTCGTGCCCGCGCCAGCGAAGGTGGCGCTCGCACCCGCCGTGCCGGCCGTCACGGCGAAGGTGACGGTCGTGCCAGAAACGGGGTTGCCGGAGCCGTCTTCGACCGAGACGACGAGGGGGTCGGGGAAAGCCTTGCCCGGCGGCGCCGACTGGGCGTTACCAGACTCTACAGAAAGGGAGGAGGCCACGCCGACCGTCGAGTTGGTGAGGGACATGGAGACGTCGAAGCCGTCCACCTCAGCCACGACGTCGAAGTTTCCGGTCACCGAGTTGGCGCTGAAGGTGGGCGCGGTCGCCACACCCGATGACGACGTCGCCACGGTCACCTCCGTGACCCCGCCCGAGAACTCGCCGCTAGCGCCCGAGGCCGGGGCGCTGAAGGTGACGTCCGCGTTGGCCACCCCGCAGCCCGCCGTGTCGACCACCTCCACCTGGAGCGACTCCGGGTAGGCCGTACCCACCTTGCCCACCTGGTTGTCGCCCCCGTAGACGGTCACCCCCGAGATGGTGCCGGTGCAAGCCGATGGTGATGTGGCGGCGGCTGCTGGCGGCGCGGGGAGAGCGAAGCTGGCCCCGGTCAGGGAAGCGGCGAGGGCACCGGTCCCCGCCAGGCAGCTGGCCAGCACCAGACGACCCGCCGCGCCATGGCGGCCCTTCTCGTTTTGTCCCATGGTCCTACTCATCTTCCTCACTTTGCCCTTTCAGCAGTAACAGCGCGGTAACAAGGCGCACGACAGTTCAGCATCTCAAGTTGGCCGGCCCACCCCCAGCAAAAAAGGCGCTGCCAAAACCGCCGAACCCACAGGTACCGGACGTGGCCGGCGACAGCGCGAGGCGCGTCGCGGTCACGGTCCCGATGCTGCTCGTCGGGCCGAAGGCTGTCGCGCACTCGCCAACTTTCAGGGATTTCGTGCTACCGGGGCCGGTCTTTAGGAACTTGGTCTTGGAGCCCACGTCGACGGTCAGCTTCCCGGCCTTGGGCGTGGTGGCTGACCTGCTCCCCTTCTTCGAACCCGACGACGATCGGCTCGCGCCAGAGAACGAGAAGATCGTGCCCTCTAGCGTCATCTTCGACCCAGACACCGAAATCACCTTCCCGAAGGCGGTAGCCGCGTTTGCCGGTGAGGTGAAAGACCGGCTCGGGTTGCTGCGACCCGTCGTTCCGCGACCGGAGTTGCCTCCCGCCCCAGGACCGCCTCCACGGGCCCCCCTGAAGCCGCCACCACAGGTAGCGCCGTTTGCGGCAGCGAGCGTCACGGTCGTGGCATCGAGGGCACCGCTTTTCGCCCTCGTGCCCGTGGCAGTTACGCAGCTGCCGCTTTTAATCGCCTCCAAGCTCACCGTCACCGTGGCGGTAATCGCCGTCTTAGAGGTGATGTCCACCGTGGTTTGGCCTGTTTCCTGGCTGCGCACCTCCAAGGTATTGCCCGATACGTAGGCGATCTGACCACTCGCGGCCGGCCTTTGCGCCGCCGGGCGAGCGGGCGCTGTGGTCGCCTTCGACGGCTTGCTGGCCGCGAAGGCCACGCCGCCGGGGCCTGCGAATACCATGGAAGCGCTGGCCAAAACGAGCGCACCTAGGGCACCTGGGCCGCGCCTGTTCGAGAGGCGCCTCACATTTCTCATCGTGTCTCCTCCTTGGTATGCGGATATCTCCCCACGGTTCATTCGCTTCGTAGGGCCTCTATCGGCGCCAGGCGCGCTGCGCGCGAGGCTGGGTAGACGCCGAAGATGATGCCGATGGCCACGGCCACGATGACGGCCCCGACCGTGGCGAAGCCCGAGATGGAGATCTTGTTGGATATGAAATGTGGTATGACTTCCGCACCGATTATGCCGAGGGCGGCGCCGGCTAGGCCACCGGCAAGGCCGAGCGTCGAAGCTTCTATCAGGAACTGGCGGCGGATCACGCCCGGAGTGGCACCGAGGGCTTTGCGCAGGCCTATCTCACGGACTCGCTCGGTCACCGAGACGAGCATGATGTTCATGACCCCGATGCCACCCACTAGGAGGGAGATCGCGGCGATCCCGCCGAGGAGGACCGTCAGGGTCCTATCGACGGACGTGGCCGTGGAGACCAACGAGCTCTCGGACGTGATCGTGAAGTCGGCCTCAGTGGGGTTTGTTATGCCATGGAGCTGGAGCAGCAGGTTGGTCGCCTCCTGGTCGGCCGCGTCGAGGGTGCTCTGCGACTTCGCCTGGAGGTAGATGGTCGAAACCGTTGTACTGCCGGTGACTTCTTCTGCTGTGGTGAGCGGTACCACCGCGAGGTCGTCTTGGTTTTGGGCCGAGCTCGAGCTACCCGAGGAATTGAGCACCCCTATCACCGTGAAGGGCACGTTGTCGATGTTCACGGTCTGGCCTATGGGGTTGAAGGTGAGGCCGAGCTCTTGGGCCGTAGTCTGGCCGAGCACTACGACGTTCCCAGCATGGCTCATTTGTGAGGGGGTAAACCACGATCCCTCGGCTATGCTCCGGCCCCGAACCGAAAGCCACTGCGTGGTGGACCCGTAGACGGTGGTGGTCCAGTTTTGGCTGCCGGCGACGAGCGTGGCGAAGGCCGACACTTGCGGTGCGACGCCGGCTATGTCCGGGCAGTCCTTTTTGTTGGCCAGGTCCTGCGCGTTGGCATACGTGAGGGTGTCGGCCGAGCCGGCGCCGCCGCGGACGAGGCCGGTGCTCGAGCTGCCGGGGGTGACAATGAGCAAGTTGGTCCCGAGGGAGTTGATAGCGCTGTTAACGCTCGCCGTTGCACCCTCGCCGAGGCCGACCGTCAAGATCACGGCCGCTATGCCTATCAGGATGCCGAGCACGGTGAGCCCCGAGCGCATGCGGTGGGTCGCTATGGCCTCCAGGCCAGAGCGGACGGTCTCGAAAAAGCTCACGCTGCTGTCTCCTCTGCGTCCACGAACTTGCCGTCACGGAAGCGCATGATGCGCTCGGCCGCGGCGGCGACGTCGTTTTCGTGGGTGATAAGCACCACGGTGCGCCCGGCCTTGTGCATGTCGGCGAACATGGAGAGCACATCGGCGCTGGCGTGAGAGTCCAGGTTCCCGGTCGGCTCGTCAGCCAGGACCACGTCGGGCTCCGTCACGAGGGCGCGCGCCACCGCCACGCGCTGCTGCTGGCCGCCAGAGAGCTGGTTGGGGTGGTGGCTGGACCTGTTGGCGAGCCCGACCTGTTCGAGGGCGGACATGGCCCGGGCCCGTCTCTCTTGGCGGCCAACGCCGGCATATAGGAGGGGGAGCTCGACGTTGCGCCAAGCCGAAAGGCTAGGGAGCAGGTGGAACTGCTGGAACACGAAGCCGATCCGGCGGTTCCTCACCTCGGCCAAGGCTTCCTCGTCCATCTTGGAGACGTCGCTACCGGCCAGGAGGTACCTGCCCGAGGTCGGCGTGTCCAAGCAGCCGAGTATGTGCATGAAGGTGCTCTTGCCCGACCCGGAGGGCCCGATGATAGAGAGGTACTCACCCGCGTAAATCTTGATCGACACCCCACGCAGCGCGTAGACCGGCTCGGCGCTCTGGTAGGTCTTCCAGACATTTTGGAACTCGATCACGGGACGCTCGGTCCGCTGGCGGCCGGCCAGCCCAGTGGCAGGACCGGTGATGAGCGGAGCACCCGGTGCGCCGGTATGCGAGCTCGACGAGTTGGCTTGAGGGCCAGGGGCGACCATCACCCACCCCTCGCGAAGCCGCCGCCGTTAAAGCCGCCGAAGCTGCCACCACCAAACCGGAAGGAACCGACGCCTGAATTCCCGCTCGTCGAATTGCCCGAACCACCGCTGCTCGCTCGGAGGGAGGCGATAACCACTTGTTGGCCCGACTTCAGGCCGGAGGTCACTTGCGTCTCCGACCCACTGCTCGCGCCGACCCCGATCACTTGGCGCGACTCTTTGCCGTTTTTCAGGACTTCGACATACGAGGTGCTGCCGACCGTGTGGACGGCGCTCGTCGGGACCACGAGAACGTTGTTGACCTGCTTGGTGATTATGTCTACGTTCGCCGTCGCACCCGCGTAGAGGCCAGAACTGCTCCCGGTGACAGCGACAATGATCGGGAACTGCGTCACACCTGAGCTCGTGGTGCCCGATGTGCTGAAGCTCGTGACGATCCCGTAGTCGGTCGTCGTACTGCTCCCCGTCGGGGTTATGACCGCCTGCTCGCCATCTTGGATGTCGCCGATCTGGGAAGTATCGGCCTCGACCAGGATGACGTAAGCATTGGCAGGTTCGATAACGACTTCGGTCGAGCTCGAAGAACTGGAGCCCGAGGCGCTCGAGGAGCTGCTGGAGGAACTGCTCGAGCCCGTAAGGAGCTGGGACGAAGAGACCACGCTCGTGTTGCCCGCGGAAACCGAAGCACCCTTGGACAGGGAAAGGCTGACGACGGTCCCGCCGACGGGAGCGCGAAGGCTGGCGTCGGAGAGGTCCTGCTCTGCCTGGGTGAGGTTGCTCTCCGCCGAAGCCAGGGTGGCCTTGTCCGCTGCGAGCGTACCGGGCTGGCTCGACTTAGCCGCACCGAGACTGGCCTGGGCCTCGGTGACTTGCTGTTGCGCTGTCGCGACCGACCCCTCGGCCTGCTGGAGGGACTGGCTGTCCTTTTGTTCGGTCGAAGCCACCGAAGTTTTCGCGCTGGCGACAGACGCCTGGTCCTTTTGGAGCGTGGACGCCATAGTTGCCTTGGCGGAAGCTATGGACTCTTGGTCCTTTTTGAGGGTGGAGGCCATGGTTGCCTTGGCGGAAGCTATGGACGCTTGGTCCTTTTGGAGCGTGGAGGCCATGGTTGCCTTGGCGGAAGCTATGGACGCTTGGTCCTTTTGGAGCGTGGAGGCCATGGCCTCGCGAGCTGTAGTGACCGACGACTCATCTGCTTTCAAAGTGGAGGCTTGGGTCGCCTTGGCGGCAGCTATTGACGCTCGGTCCTTTTGGAGGGTGGAGGCCATGGTTTGTTGGGCAGAAGTGACCGATGCCTTGGCTGTGGCGACCCCCTGCGCCGCCGACGTCACCTGGGACTGGTCGGTACTGACCTGAGATTTCGCCGAACTGACCGCGCTCACGTCAGTGGCACAGGCGGACGAGCCTGACGAGGAACCGCCAGAAGACGTACCCGAGGAACCAGCCTGGGCCGCTTGCTCTGTTGAGGCCACCGCGGCACCAGCGCCTTGGCAATCGACGGCCTCCTTTTGCTGGTCTGCAGCAAGGGTGGCCTGGTCGGTCGCAAGGGTCGAGCGGTCGGTCGCTAGCGTCGACTCGTCAGAAGCGAGCTGGCTGTTCGCCTGGTTGACCGAGTTGGCCTGGCTTTTCTGGTCACTTTGGTACTGCTGTCCCGCCACCAGCACTGCCTGTGCCTGGCTCGTCTTGGCGCTGGCGAGCTGCTGGAGCGCCTGGTTGACTGCGGCCTGCTGGGACGCCTTGTCGCTCGAGTACTGCTGCTCGGCTTGGGCCAGGGACTGCGCTTGGCTCGTCTGGTCGCTCGAGTACTGCTGCTCGGCTTGGGCCAGGGACTGCGCTTGGCTCGTCTGGTCGCTCGAGTACTGCTGCTCGGCTTGGGCAACCGCTTGCTCGGCCTGGGTCAGGGCGGTCGCGTTCGACGCTTCAGTGCTCGCCACGTTGGCCTTGTCTTCTGCGGCGGTCGTCTCGGCGCTCGCGAGGCTGCCCTCGGCCGATACGAGGCTCTGGCCAGTCTGGTCAGAGGCGTACTTGGCCTGGTCGGTATATACGCTCGCTTCGTCTTGGCGGACAGTCGCCGAAAGCGTCGCCGTATTGAGCGTCGCGAGGATGGCACCGGCCTTCACCTTGTGCCCCACGCTCGCCTCTAGCTTTGAGACCGTGCCGGCGACGGCGAAGTTGACGTCGGCTTGGGTTGCGGGGTCAATAGTCCCGGTCGTCGCGGTTGACTGCTGGATGTTGCCAGTCGTGACGGCCGCAGTGGCGAAACCTGAGCTACCACCTCCCCTGCTCACGACGTAGTAAGCACCGCCGCCGGCCGCGCAGGCCACGACCACGAGCACGGCGGCGGCCGGCTTCCAACGTCGCCTGAGCCGGCGCCAGCGTCTAGGCGCCTGACCGGGTGGGCCTTCCCCGCCTGTTGCGGGCTGTTCGTGCCCCCAGTCAGAGCCTGGCGGCACCGGTGTAGAGGAGATCGCGACGGCGTCGCGTCCCTCCGGAGCCATCGTCATCGGGTGGACCTCCGCTCCTCCTAACGATACATCGGTTAGTTAAACGTGGTCCCCTCATCAGCCGCTTAGCGTGGGGTTAAAATTCCCTGAGATCCCGAGGATCTCGAACTGAGGAGCTGCGTCCCCTACGCCACGCTCGACCAGCGTGCGCTACTGGTTCCCCCGGTGAACTTGGCTGCTGACCGGCACGCAACCTCGAGGTCACGGGCCCGGGCCGGCCGAGCGTGCCCTTTTTGCTCGGCCGGCGCCTGGCCAGCGAATGCCGTCGATTTAGCCGGTCACCGCGGTGAAGGTCCCGTAGGGCGTACTGACCGGGGTGGCTACCGTCGCGGCAGTACCTGTCAGCGGGTACAGGCCGGCGGTGGCTGGGGCCTTGCCCAAGATGTTGGCGAAGAAGTACAGCGGCTGGCCGTTGTAAGTGACCTGGAAGGTGCCTTCAGGCCGCTGTAGCGTGCTCACCCCCGAAAGCGTCGAAACCGGCGGCAAGCTCGTGAGCACTGGTGGCCAGGCCCTGGCGCACGCACCGGTGCAGGTGCCCCCTGGCGTGCTCGGGGTGAAGGTGTACACGACCGACGGGCCGCTCGGAGGGACCGAAGGCGACGTCGCGGCCACATAGGTAGTGGTGCCGAGCATGGAAGTCGTCAACCTGGCGGCGCCCGGTTGGGGACCGCCCTCGGGCGCGACCTGCCACCAGACGCCGTGGGCCAGGTAGTCGAGCAGGTACTGGCCATTGGTCTCCCCGGCGAGGGCGCCGGCAGCGAGGTCCACGTAGTAGAGGTAGACAGGCCAGCCCGCGTAGGTCACCTGCATGGTGCCGTCGGAGCGCCGCAGCTCGCCGACCAGCCGGGGGTCGATGCCCGGCCCGAGCTGGGGCCGGCCCGTTGTCAAAAGCGGCGGCCAGATGGCCGTGCAAGCCCCCACGCACGTGCTCTCGGCGGGGCCAGCCATTGGCATCCGCATAAGGTGCCCGTTGTGGCCCATGCTGGGGTCGCCCTGTGGGGGTTGTGGGAGGGGCACCGGCGGGCCGTACCCCCCGAAGGGTGGCTGGCCGCCCGGCCCCTGAGTGTCAGCCGTCAGCTGGTAAAGCGTCCTCATGCTGCCGCTGTTCGGCAGCGTGGCATTGAGGGCTTCACCCGACGGGGACAGTTCGGTCCCAAGCTGAGGCACACCGGCGTCGGGCATGCCCTTCGGCGAGACCAGCCAGAAGACCCCGCCGAAAGCTGTCACGTCTTCGCCGTTGAACTGGCCGGCGGCCGTGTCCCTCACGAAGGTGTAGAGGGGGTGGCCGTAGTACTCCACTTGGTCGGGGGTGAACGTGTCCGGTGGGACCACTTGGAGCTCGCTCTGGTTGACGCCCGGCCCGGCGACAGGCGAGGTACCGCCAGTCGCGGTGAGAGGGGGCCAGGGCGTTGTGCACGGGATGCCCGTCGTCGACGGGTTGGCGAAGCGGCTGGTCGTATTGGCGGCAGTGCACTCGAACGAGAGGGCGACCGGTTGTGGCGCGCCAGTCGCCGCGGTCGTGAAAGCGTCGCCGCTGAACATGTAAAGGGCAAATCCGGCACCCTTGCTGTAGCCAGGGCCGGTCACGAGCACCGGGCCATAAGGGCTCGGGGCGACCTGAACCAGCGCGTTACCTGGTGGAGCCTGCGGGCCGAAAGGCGGGTGCGGGCCCGGGCCCCCGTAGGCAAGCGAGGGCGCGGCCCACGCAAGGACGCTCCCGAGGGTGACCAGCGCTGCCACCACTGGGGCCGCGCGATGACCTTTGTGCATGACCTTACCTCCCCTTCTGTCGTTACCTGTCGCTACCCCTTCTTTCGTTACGAGCCTGAGCCCGCCGGTCAAAAGCTTAGCTTTCTCTCCATGCAGTGCGTGCTGCTGGCGTGTTGCCGCCGCGCCGCGAAAAACTGCCCGCGCTAACAGTGACCTCCGGCCCGACGGGAGGGCGAAGTGGCGGCGGTCTGCCAGGACTTCACGCGCTACCCCATATCGCTGCGGGAAAACGTAGCCCTTCGTGCCCTCGAGGGCACGATCGACGCCAACGCCCTTCAACATGCTGCGGAAAAAGCTGGCGCTCGCAGGGGCCAAGCGGCGAGCAGGCATAATGTTCAAGACGGCATGGCGGGCCGGCCCCGGGCCTCGCAGTGTCATGCGTTTTTGCTTCGCTCGGCACCTCGTTTTTCGGGCTCGTTACCCGCTCGGGATCCGAGCGGTCGTAAATGGGGCGACCGGCCACGACCAAGCGACGGTGATCGCAGGCGTGGTGGTGGTAGTGGTGGCTTTATCCGTGCCGGCGTCGTGGGCGCTCCCGATCATCAGGGCATCGCTCAATTCACGCCGAACCGACCAGGGCAACCTCGCTCTTTTTTCCGGTTGGGCAAGCTCGCCACAGCCGCTCCATATCACGTGGGCCCTGGCGCGTGGCCTCGTGCGAGAAAGCCCCCCTGGTCGTCGTGCTCGACCGCTAGTGTTGTGTAAATTGGCGAGTCTTACGAAACGGTCGTCACCGAGGCGGGACACCCCGGCGCTCGAGGTCCTAGGCATATGAGCATGAGCCCATCGGCCGGCGTCGCCGCGGCACCGACCGGCGTTGACGCCCGTCCGGACGAGCTTGCGGTAGAAGTGGCCAAACTGCACAAGCGTTACCCCAAGGGCGCCGTCGACGCGGTCGCCGGGCTCTCTTTCTCGGTTGCACGCGGCGAGGTTTTCGGGCTCCTTGGGCCAAACGGCGCCGGCAAGACCACGACGATCGGGGTGCTCACGACGAGGGTCAAGCCAACTTCTGGGACCGCCAAGGTGGCAGGGGTAGACGTCGTGGCGCACCCGGTCGCCGCCCGCTCCGTGCTGGCGGTCGTGCCTCAGCGCAACAACCTCGACCGGAGCCTCTCAGTGCGCCAAAACTTGCTCTTCCACGCCGCATACCACGGCGTGGCAAAGGCAGAGCGCGAAGAGCGGGCAAGGGAGCTCCTCGACGCTTTCGGCCTGATGGAGCGGGCGGACCAAAAACCTGACATGTTCTCGGGCGGCCAGTCCCAAAGGATGATGATCGCCCGGGCGCTGATGCACGCCCCCAAGGTGCTCTTCCTCGATGAGCCGTCTACCGGGCTCGACCCGGCCGCGCGCCTGTTCGTATGGGACCGCGTCCGGGAGATGCGCCAGCGCGGCACGACCGTCATGCTCACTACTCACGACATGGACGAGGCGTCCGCTCTTTGCGACCGGGTCGGGATCGTTGACCACGGCAAGTTGCTGGCCCTTGGCACTCCTACCGAGCTAGTCGCCCAATTACCGACCGAGCGGGTCGTCGAGCTGCGCGTCGAGCTGCCCGCCGGCGGCGCGACCGCACCGGGCGCCGGGCCCGGGGTTGTGAGCGAGGAAGCTATCAAGCGGGCGCTCGCAGAGATCGAAGGCGTCATCGAGGTCGAAAGCGTTGCGGAAACGACGGCGCCTTGGGCCGGCGGTGGCGGTGCCCGCGCGGGTGGCGGTGCCGGCGCGGGTGGCGGTGCCGGTAACGGTGGCGGTCGTGGCGCCGGTAACGGTGGCGGCACATGGGGAGCGGGAGGGAGCGGGAGCTTGCGGCTCCGGCTCTCGGTAAAAGGCGAGGCGGTCCTTTTCGTCGCACCAGCGGCAGAGCAGCTCGGGCGCCTCGGCGCCAGGCTCGCTGGCGTCTCGCTCGGCGAGGCGAGCCTCGAAGACGTGTTCATACACCTGACGGGGAGGTCGCTTCGATGACTGCGACGACTTTGCAGCCTTTCGCACTGGCCCTAGAGCCACCGCCAAGGCCTGGTAGGGCTTTTTTTTCGATCTTGCGGCGTGACATCGTGGTGACGGGACGGGAGATGCCTATCTTCCTGGCCCAGGTGATCCTCCAGCCGCTTTTCCTGCTCTTCGTTTTCGGCAAGGTCCTCACAGTCCTCGGCTACGCCCGGCACGGCTACGCGCAACTGCTCTTCCCGGGAATTGTCGCCCTGACGGCCGTGCTCACCGCGATCCAAAGCACGGCCCTCCCGCTCGTGCTCGAATTTTCTTTCACGATGGAGATCGAGGACCGCCTTTTGGCGCCCTTGCCGACCCCATTGGTAGCCGTAGAAAAGGTGCTCTTTGCCGCCATGCGCGCCCTCGTCGCGGCCGGCGTCATGTTCCCCGTCGGGATCTGGATCCTCGGGAGCGTACCGTGGCGGGCCGGCGGTGCCGCCCAAGCGATCGGCGTGATCATCCTCGGGGCGCTCGTTGGCGCGGCGATGGGCCTCGTTCTCGGGACTTTGGTGCCACCCAACCGGATCAACATCATGTTCGCGCTCATCTTGACGCCACTTTTGTTCACGGGGTCGAGCCAGTACCCTTGGCCGTCGCTTTCCCGGATCGAGTGGTTCCAGGTCATTTCCGCCTGCAACCCGCTCACTTATGTGAGCGAAGGGATCCGGGGGGCCCTGGTGCCCCAGGTGGACCACATCGCCGGGTGGATTTGCGTACTGGCCCTATTAGGATTTTTCTTCGGCCTGCTGCTATTGGGGATGAAGGGGTTCGGCCGACGGGTCGTCAGCTGACCGTGCGCCACGGCCGAAATGGCCAAGGCGCCTTCGAGGTGCCCCCTAAACTGCTCGGCCTCACCAATCAACCAGGCGGGCGCAAATGGCTGGACCGGCTGCCAGCCACCGTCGAGGCCTTGGCGCGCCAGTGGTCCCTCGAGGTCGGCGAGCCGTTCCTTCCGGGCGGCAACACCGCGTGGGTGGCGCCAGCCCGCACGAGGCAGGGTGGTGAGGTTGTCCTCAAGGTCGCATGGCCGCACTACGAGGCCGAACATGAGATCGAAGGCCTAAAGACCTGGTCGGGTGACGGTACCGTGCTGCTCCTAGCCGGGGAACGCCTCCGAGGCAGCGTGGCCTTGCTCCTCGAGCGCTGCCAGCCGGGCAACACGCTCGCCGAGGTCCCCATGGAATTACAAGACGAAGTGATCGCCGGCCTCTTGCGCCGGCTTTGGCGAGAACCACCTCCCGGCCACCCTTTCCGCCCCCTGTCGCAAATGTGCGGCCCGTGGGCGAGCAGTTACGAGGCGAAGGCTGCCGAGGGGAAGGTGCCTCCCATCGACCCCGGACTTGCAAGCGAAGCGATGGCCCTCATGCGCTCGCTCTCCCTCGACGGGAGCTCGCTTTTGCTGACCGACCTCCACGCCGGCAACGTGCTGGTGGCCGAGCGCGAACCTTGGCTTGCCATCGACCCCAAGCCATACGTGGGTGACCCGGCCTACGACGTGGTCCAGCACATGCTCAATTGCGAGGAACGGCTCCGCGACAACCCGGTAGGCCTGGCAAGACGGATGGCGGCCCTCGCCGGGCTAGACGAGGGCCGCGTGCTGCTTTGGCTATTTGCTCGTTGCGTCGAGGAGTCGCCCAACTCGCCCTACCTCGCCGGCGTGGCCAGGGCACTTGCGCCTCGCTGAGGACGCGGCGGCTTAGGAGATGGCGGCTTAGGAGATGGCGGCTTAGGAGATGGCGGCTTAGGAGATGGCGGCTTAGGAGATGGCGGCTTAGGAGATGGCTTGGAGCGTCCGCACGCCAGCTTTGCCATCGGCTTCGATGGTTTGCGCTTCCCCGCCCCGTCCAGCCTGCCTGCTCCGGGGGATGGCCAGTGCGGCCACGACCGACACCGCCACGACCCCGACGCCGACATAAACCGCCGGCACCAAGCCACTTACGAAGGAATGGCCACTTGCATAGCTCCCGTGAGCGGAGAACACCGACGAAAGGACGGCGATGCCGAGCACGCCGCCGAGCTCGCGGATGGCATTGTTCACACCCGAGGCTATGCCTTCCTCTGCATCGGCGACCGTCCCCAGTACGGTGCTTGCCATCGGTGCGAAAAACAGCGCCATCCCAATGCCACTTATTATAAAGGCGGGGACGAGCTGCCAGTACGGCACGGTCGGTGAGGTCACGGCCGCCACCCAAGCGAGGCCGACGGCCTGGAGCGCGAGCCCGGTTGCGAGCACGGGGCGGCCTCCGAGCCTCTGTGTCAAGATGCCACCAAGAGGTGCGACCAGCATTGGCATCGCGGTCCAAGGAAGAGTGCGCACTCCTGCCGCGAGGGGCGAGTACCCCTGGACTATCTGAAGGAACTGGGCGAGGAGGAAGATCGAGCCGAACATCCCGAACGCCATCAGCATTGAGGCAAGGTTGGCAGCGCTGAAGCCGCGGCTGCGCAAGAGGCGGAGAGGAAGCATCGGCTCGGCGACGCGCCGCTCGTAGAAGGCAAACGCCACCAGGAGCACCAGGCCCGCTGACAAGGTCGCGCTCACCTCGGCCGATCCCCAACCTCGGCTCGAGCTCCGGACGAGGGCATAAACGACCCCGAACAGGCCGGCGCTGGCCAGCACCAAGCCACCGAAATCAAGGTTCTTCGCCGGCCCCCTGCTCTCGGTAAGGCGCCCGTAAGCCAGCGGGACGAGGACGAGGCCGATCGGCACGTTGACCCAGAAGATCCATTGCCAGGAGACGCCTTCGACGATCGCACCGCCCACGAGGGGGCCAACGGCCACAGCCAACCCAGCGATCGCGCCCCACGCTCCGAGCGCGACTGCCCGCCGCTCTCGTGGCATGGCTGCCGCCAGGAGCGTCAGTGTGAGCGGCGTCACGATGGCGGCGCCAACGCCTTGGACGGCACGAGCGGCCACCAGTTGCGCGACTCCCTGGGAAAGTGCCGAGCCGGCAGAACCGAGCGTGAAGAGGACCAAGCCGCCAACAAAGAGCCGGCGCCGGCCGAAGCGGTCGCCGATGGTCGCACCCGACAGGAGCAGGACGGCGAAAGTGAGGGTGTAGGCGTTGACGGTCCATTCGAGCCCGCTCAAGGAAGCGTGGAGGTGTGCCCTGATAGTGGGGAGGGCGGTGGTTACTACGAGGTTGTCGAGGGCAGTCATAAAGACGGCGATGGACGTTATGGCAAAGGTCCAAGCGGGGTGCTTTGCCCCGCCTTGGGTCGTACCGGTCATCTCGTTGGCTCCTTTCCGTTTGAACATAACTGATTGACTGATAAATAACTTAGGGGGAGAAAAAAGGGGGCCTTCAGCAGAGCCTGCGTGCCTCTTCCTTGAGAGCAAGTTCTTTCGCCCATGGCTCGTCCAGGTCGCCCAGGCCGAGGGCGGCCACGACATTTAGCAACATCCCCGTCGCCAGCCAGCCCCGCACGGCGTCGGGCCCCAAACCCGAGGCAACGATGCCCGTATCCCACACCTTTCGCATGCCTCGCTGGGCCACCCCGCGTATATCTTTGTCGTCTGCTGCGGCGGTGAACGCGTGCATCTGGACGAGCAGGACCGTGGGGTCCTGGATGAGCTTTACATAAGCCATCCCCATCGCCTCGAGCGCGGCGCCTCCGGACAGGCCTTCTGCGGCCCTCTCGAAGGTCTCTACCGTCCGAGCAAAACACGATTCTACGACGGCCAAGAAGAGCTGCTTCTTGGAGCCGAAGAGGCGGAAGATGTAGGGCTGGGAGATGCCTGCCCTCTGCGCCACTTCCTCGGTGGTCGTCGCCTCGTACCCAGCCGCGGCGAAGGCCTTCGCCGCCGCTCGGAGCACTTCTTGGCGGCGCTCGCCGGCGCTCATCCGATGTGACACGAGCACCAGTGTAGTGAGTGATCAATCACTTGTCAAGGGCTCCACCGCGCTCATCGGGGTGGCCCCGAGCCCCAGGACATGAAGGCAGCCGCTCCCCAGGGGGCCATGTCGTCCAGCAAGAGCGCCACGGTGCCGGCCAAAACGCTCGACCCCTTGGCCTCCCGCTGGCGACCGCCCGTCGAGGGCGAAGCGAGAGCGGCACGGTGCCGGCCAAACCGCTCGACCCCTTTCACCTGCCCTCCCGCCGCGCCGGTCGGCTTAGCTGGCGAGACTGGAGGGCAACGCGTCCGAATGCACGACCGAGAGGTGCTGTGTCGGCCGGGTGAGCGCCACATAGAGAAGGCGCAAGCCGGCACCCAAGTCAGATCCTGCCGCTGCCGCCTGCTCGCCGACGACCTGAGCGGGCTCGCCCACTACGACCGCATCAAACTCGAGGCCCTTGGCGCCCGAAGCGGCGAGCACGGTAACCCGCTTGGCAAGGCCGTCTCGGCTCACTTCCCCCGCGGATGGCAACACGGACGCGGCCGCGCTCGCGACCTCCCGCGCGAGCGCGTCGGGGACGATCACGCCAACGGTCGCGTAGTCCTCGCCGAGCGACGCGGCCTCCTCCAGGAGCGACCCGACCAGTTCCGCTGGCGCAACCCTGAGGACCCGAGGATCGCTCCGCCCGCGCCGGACCGAAACGGCCGGGCTCACGAAGGGCGCCGCTTCGGGTAGCAGGCGGGAGGCAAAGTCGATGACTTGGGCAGTGGAACGGTAAGCGTGGGGCAGTTCGACCACCCGCGGCCGCCCCGCCGGCGCCAGGTGGGCCGCTATCTCTTCCCAGCTGCGCAGGCCCCACGGGCCGGTCGACTGCGCGAGGTCGCCAAGAAGCGTGAGAGCTCCTCCGGGACAGCGCCGGGCAAGCATACGCAGTTCCATTGGCGAGAGATCCTGGGCCTCGTCGACTATCGCGTAGCCGTACGACCGTGGCGAACCGTGGACGAGGTGCTTGGCTTCGTCGACTAGCGGGGCGTCGGCTGGCGTCCAGGGTTCGGAACGCCGGCGGGACAAGAGCCGCTGCTCCTCCTCGGATAGGAGCCGGCCGGCGGCCGCGGCCAAAAGTGCCGGCCGGCAGAGGAGGTCCGCGACGAGCCTCGGCGCTGCGACGCTCGGCCATCGCAAGTCGAGCGCTCGCTTCAGCGCCTTCGCACGGCGCAGTTCTTGGCCGAGCCCTGAGCCGTCCGCCGGCTCACCAGCAGCGTCCACGTACCGGTCGTAAACGGCCCGCACCAATAGGTCGCGGAACAGTTCGCGCCCGCTCGCATAAGGGATCCGGCGCGAGGCTGCGGCGTCCAAGGAGGCGTTCACCTCGCCGGCGGGCACCACGAGGCGCCGTAAGCCCAAGGGGACTTCGAGGTCCTCGTCGTGGTGGACAAGACGCTTTGCGAGCGCACCGGCGAGGACTTCCGCCATGCGCGAGTCGCCCTTCAGGCGCTCCGAAGCCGGGCTTCCAGGCCGGTCTCCGGGGCGTACGGGAGCTTCGGGGACCAGGTCCAAAAGCGTCGTCTGCACCACGGCGTGCTCCCCGAGCGAAGGGAGGACCTGTGCTATGTAGCGCAGGAACGTCCTGTTTGGCCCGACCACCAAGATATTGGCGCGGGCCATGGCGTCGTCCGCATAGAGCAGGAACGCGGCCCGATGGAGCCCGACCGCCGTCTTCCCCGAGCCCGGGCCTCCCTGGACGACGAGCACCCCGTCGGCCGGGGACCTGATGACCTCGTCCTGCTCGGGCTGGATCGTGGCAACGATGTCCACCATCTCGCCCGTACGGGCCCTCTCCAGTTCAACGGAGAGCGCCTCGGCTCCGCGGAGCCCCGCCGTCTCCGGATGGCCGAGGCCGAAGTGGTCGTCGCCGATAGAGAGGATGTCGTGGCCGTCAACCACGAACTGGCGCCGCCTCGTGAGGCCCATTGGATCCGCCCAACTGGCACGGTAAAAGGGCAGGGCGACCGGGGCACGCCACTCTACGACCACAGGGTCACCCATTTCGTCCTCTACATGGCGTCGCCCCACGTACCACGTGCCCCCGCTGGCAGAGTCGGTCCGCCCGAAACAGAGCGCGCGGGGGGTCTCTGCCAAGCCTTTCGCCCTGCGGGTGAGCGCCCAATCGAGATCTGGGTCCGCACCGGCCATCTCGGACGCCAGTTTTTCTGCCCGCGCCCGCATCCTTGCCAGGTGCTCGTAGGCAGCATCGACCACAGCCTGTTCGGCACGCAGATCCGACTCGCGGTCGTTTGCATCTGACGAAGGATTCGGCATCTTGCTTGCAGGGAAGGAGGAACTAATACCCGGCGCCGGCGCGCTGGCTGCGCAGGGCCTGGAAGCGTACCAGAGGGCCGGAGCTCGTGACCGGGATTTATGGCGCGCCCAGAGCCCGACGAGCCGTGCCCCGGCGGTGCCGGCGTGGCGGGACGCGTCACCGATCGGGCCGGGGTGAGGGCGGCTCGGCTCGTCTCGGCCTGCGCGGAGGGTGCGGCTTGCGGGCCGGGGGGACGGCGGCACGGACCGTCTCGGCCCACTGGTCGGTGTGGTCGTGGCGATTGTAGCCTGCGCGGCGACCGTTCGGTCATTAGCACCGCCTCGTGAACGAGCTGGCTCCTCAAGGCGCCTTGGCCCGCTCCCATCCCTTGGGCAAGTACGGAACGACGTTGCGGTCCCACGTAAAGCCAAGAGGCGTCGGGAACACCGCCGGGCGCACGAGTACGAAGGCGTAGGACTCGAGCCATTTACTAGCCGTGCCGGACGCAAAAGCCGCGCCTGCGACGCAGTCATTGCAGGATGTCCCTGCCCAGACACCGAGCAATTCGTCTCGGTGGCCCCAGCACCCCGGCGCGCTGGCACTGGTGCAGGCAAAGTTCCATGTCTTTGCCCTGCCACCCCAACCGTCGTTGTAGAACCAGTCGAAGACGGCGGCCACGGCGTTGACCGAGTCGCCAGCCCACGCCCCTCCGTAGGCGTAGAGTCCGCCGTGGGGAGGGAACCACACCTTGAGGGGGCCATATGAAGGTTGGTTCACAGGGTCTGTCGCCTGCCTCGCCGCCGCGGTGGCCGCTGCGTCCAAGTACGGGGAGAGCCCCACGAGAGGCGGCACGCCGTGCGAGATCCTCTCCAGGTTGACCAGCACGAACATCTGGGCCGCCGGCCCGAACGAGAAATAGTTCGATGGCAACGTGAAACCGGCGTGGTGCTCTGCCGCTTGGGCCCCATTGAGAGCTGACAGCACGAGGCGCGTGCACGCAGGCGACGCGTTGTAAACGATGCGCCCCGCTGGAAAACAGGGCGAAGGGCACTTCACCCGGCCTCCAGCAGAATAAGCACACGGGCCGGTGCTCGTTGCGAGGGTCGGCAGAGCCAGGTTGCCGACCGGGTTTTCAAGCGGGCGGACGGACGCCCCGGCCGAACCTGCCAACCCCATGAACGAGCCCGCTATGGCGGTCATCGCACATGTGGTTGCGGTGGCGGTTCGGAGGGGCACTTCAACGCGAAGATAGCTTGAGCCAGACACGATGGCTACTGCTATTTGCGCTTCAAGGCATGGCGAACACCGTCGCCTCGGGGCGCATGCCGCCCGGCTGGTGCGGGCGCCCGGCTGGCGCGGGCGCCCGGCCGGCATGGTTCGGCCTTACGGCGGTGGCGCTGACGGCGAAGTGCGTCCGCTGGCCAGCCAAGCAGGCGTTGGCGTCCTGCAGCGTGCCAGCGGCGGCGGCG
>JAJYMM010000024.1 GCA_021787035.1 Actinomycetes bacterium | reverse complement strand
CCGATCTGTGGTAGAAGTGCTCTGCGAGGTTGTGGCTGTGCGGTAATTGCGTTCCTGGTAACGCAACGGCGCTCAGGAGGGATGATGGGCGTATGCGGGACGACGAGGTCGGCGACGCCCTTCGGGCTGCCGGGCGCCAGTTGAGCGACGCGGCAGACCATCTTGCAGGGCGCCTGTTGGACCTGGACCAAAGCCGAGGCACGTGCCTTCAGCTCGCCGAACGCTATAGGGATTTCGCGCACCGGGCCTCCGAGGAGCACCCAAGCCTCGCGGCGCCCGCAGCGCGCCTGGCTGAGCTGTGGGGCGACCTGGACGCGGCGCTCGCCCGCGTGTCGGCCACTACCGAGGACCTGGCGAGCGCATCTGGGCGCACGGCAGATGCTGTAGCTTCCGGGCTCGGCTGAGGGTTAGGGCCGCCGTCTCGTTGACATAAGGCGCTGGCGGACGTGCCTCGGACTAAGGCTTCTTCGGCAAGGCGATCTGGAGGTGGAGCTCCGATAGCTGTTCGGGGGTGACCGGTGCGGGTGCGCCCATCAGCAAGTCCCGCGCATTCTGGGCGAGCGGGAAGGCGATCACCTCGCGCAGGTTGGGCTGGTCCTCGAGCAACATGAAGAGCCGGTCGAAGCCGGGCGCAATCCCGGCGTGGGGAGGGGGCCCGTAGCGGAACGCGTTCCAAAGCGCCGGGAAGCTGCGCTCGACGCGGTCACGCGAATAGCCGGCGATCGCGAAGGCCTTTTCCATCACCTCGGGGAGGTGGTTGCGGACGGCGCCTGAGGAAAGCTCGAGCCCATTGCACACGACGTCGTACTGGTACGCGACGATGTCTGCCGGGTCATTGTCTTCCAGGGCCTTGAGGCCGCCTTGGGGCATGGAGAACGGGTTGTGGGAGAAGTCCCAGGCTCCGGTCTCCGGGTTGCGCTCGAACATCGGGAAGTCGACGATCCAGCAAAACGCGAGCAACCCTGGGTCAGCCAGGCCAAGCTCGCGCCCGAGAGCGCTACGGACTTGCCCGAGGGGGACGCTCGCGGACGCGGAGGGCCCGACGCAAGTGAGGACCGCGTCCCCCGAGGAGGCGCCGGCGCCCGCCGCGAGCACGTCCATCTCCTCGTCGGTCAGCTTGCGAGAGAGAGGCCCTCTTCTTTCGGAGCCGTCAGGGGGTAGCTGCAGCCAGCTCCCGGTCGCGCCCGATGCTCGAGCTGTCTCGGCAAACGCGTCGAACCAGCTCCGCGGCCGCCCGGCCGCTCCCGGTGCAAGGACCGCCCGTACGGCATGGCGTTTTGCCGGCGCCTCGGCGAACATCGGCAGCTCGGTGCGGCCCCCCAGCTTGGAGGTGAGGTCGACGACTTCAAGGCCGAAGCGCGTGTCGGGCTTGTCTGTCCCGTAGCGCGCGAGGGCGTCGGCGTACTTGATGCGCGGGTAGGGGGTGGGGGCGTGCTTTTGTGTGAGGTTGGAAACGAGCGCAGAAAAGAGGAGCTCGACCTCCCTGAACACGTCCTCTTGGGTGGCGAAGGCCATTTCCATGTCGATCTGGTAAAACTCGCCCGGGCTCCTGTCGGCACGGGACGCTTCGTCCCTGAAGCAGGGAGCGATCTGGAAGTAGCGTTCTATCCCGCTCACCATCAAAAGCTGCTTGAACTGCTGAGGCGCTTGAGGGAGGGCGTAGAACTCGCCTGGGTAGAGGCGGCTCGGGACGAGGTAGTCGCGCGCACCTTCGGGGGAAGAGGCGGTGAGGACGGGTGTCTGGACCTCGAGGAAGCCACGAGTCGCCAGGTGCGTCCGCGCCACCTGTGCAAAGAGCGCCCTCTTGGCGAGCCGCTCAGCCACGGGACCGCGGCGCATGTCGAGGTAGCGGTACGTCAAGCGGGCTTCCTCGCCGACTTCGCTGTCGCGTTCCACGGAGAACGGCAGCACGTCAGCTGACGACAGGACCTCGAGCTCCGATACCTCGACTTCTACGGATCCCGTTGCCAGCTTCTGGTTGACGGTCTCGGGCGGCCGAGCCACGACCCGGCCGGTGACGCTCACGACGCTTTCGGCACGCAGGCGGGAAAGGGTCTCGAAGGCTTCCGCACCGGGGTGGCATACGAGCTGGACAATGCGAGCGTTGTGGTGGCCTCGCGCCAGGGACGCGTCAGTTGCCGTCCCAGCTGGGGCACCCGTGCTTGCAAGGGTTTCCGGGCCGGTGCCAGCCCCAGCTGCGTCGCCCTGCGGCCAGTCGGTGACCGGGAGATAGGCATCGGGACCTATCGGGTCGCGGAGGTCTACGAAAAGTAGCCCGCCGTGGTCGCGCTTTGCCGCCACCCAACCAGCGAGGCGCACTTCGGAGCCTATGTCTGTGTTGCGAAGGCTCCCACAGCGCCTGTCACGGTAGCCGTTGACGAGGAGGGGGACAGGAGGAGCGGCGGGCGACGCCGGGCCCTGGGGGCTGAGAGCCCGGCGCTGGCCCCCGCTGGCGGTTTCGGTCTCTGGCATGTCGAGTCGAGGTTACCTGGTCGAGTTGCGGGCCCTAGGCTGGTCAAGTCCAGGCCGCCGTCTCGGGGGCCAATACGGACGGCCGGCTCGGATCAGGAGGCAAAGCGATGGTGAGGTCGAGGGACAGCTTTGGCGCAAGGGGCAGTTTGGACGTTGGAGGCCGGACACTCGGCTTGTACCGGCTCGACGCACTGCAGGGGCGCGGCTTGGATGTAGGGCGGCTGCCGTTCTCGCTCAAGATCCTCTTGGAGAACCTCCTTCGCAACGAGGATGGCGAGAACGTCACGCCAGAGAGCATCGAGGCTCTCGCTTCCTCGGCTGCCAGGGTTGGCCAACCAGCGGGCGGGGCCCCCACATCGAGCCAGCCCACATCGAGCCAGCCCACATCGAGCCAGCCAGTGCAGATCGCCTTCTCTCCGGCGCGCATTTTGATGCAGGACTTCACGGGCGTGCCTGCCGTTGCCGACCTCGCCGCCATGCGCGACGCAATGGCCGAGCTGGGCGGCGACCCAGGGACAGTGCAGCCCCAGGTGCCGGCCGAGCTGGTCATCGACCACTCCATCGTCGCCGAGGTCTCGGGGCGCCCAGATGCGTACCTGCGAAATGCCGAGATCGAGTTCGAGCGGAACCGCGAGCGCTACCGCTTCCTCCGGTGGGGCCAGCAGGCCTTCGGTTCGCTGAGAGTCGTGCCGCCGAACACCGGGATTTGTCATCAGGTCAACCTTGAGTACCTGGCCAGGGTGGTGTTCACGACCCCCGACGGAGAGGCCTACCCAGACACGCTCCTCGGCACAGACTCCCACACCACCATGGTCAACGGCCTCGGCGTGCTCGGGTGGGGCGTCGGCGGTATCGAAGCCGAGGCGGCCATGCTCGGCGAACCTGTCACCATGCTGATCCCCGACGTGGTCGGGTTCCGCCTGTCGGGCGAGCTGCCCGAGGGGGCTACAGCGACGGACCTCGTACTTACCGTCGCAGAGCTGCTCCGCCGTCAGGGCGTGGTGGGCAAGTTCGTCGAGTTCTACGGCGAAGGGGTCGGGCGCGTGCCGCTTTACAACCGGGCCACGATCGGGAACATGTCGCCCGAGTACGGTTCCACTTGCGCCATCTTCCCGATAGACGACGAGACGCTGCGTTACCTGCGCTTTACCGGTCGCTCCGAGGACCACGTGAGGACCGTGGAGGCCTATGCCAAGGAGCAGGGCCTGTGGCTCGACCCCTCGGCCGAACCCGCCTACTCCGTGCGCGTGGAGCTCGACCTTTCAACCGTCGAGCCGAGCCTGGCCGGGCCTTCCCGTCCCCAGGACCGGGTCCCGCTGCGAATGGCGAAGGGCGCTTTCGGGGCGTCTCTCTCCAAGGTTTTGGAGAAATCGCCGGCAGGTGCTTCAGGCGGGCGCGCCCGGGTGGAGGGCGAGAACGGTGGCTACGAGCTACGCCATGGTTCCGTAGTCATCGCGGCGATAACGAGCTGCACCAACACCTCCAACCCTGACGTCATGATCGCAGCGGGGTTGGCGGCGAAGAAGGCAGTTGAAAAAGGGCTCTCGGTGAAGCCTTGGGTGAAGACTTCGCTTGCCCCCGGCTCCAAGGTCGTCGCCGATTACTACGAGCGCGCCGGTCTCTCGCCCTACCTTGACAAGCTCGGGTTCTCCCTGGTTGGCTACGGGTGTACGACCTGCATCGGCAACAGTGGCCCCCTCCTCCCCGGGGTGTCCGAGGCCGTGTCCAATGCTGGCCTCGCGGCGGTGGCTGTCCTCTCGGGAAACCGCAACTTCGAGGGCCGGATCCATCCCGATGTCCGCATGAACTACCTTGCCTCGCCCCCGCTCGTAGTCGCGTACGCGCTTGCGGGGACGATGGACTTCGACATGGCGACCGAAGCACTCGGTACGGGCAGCGACGGCAAGCCGGTCTTCCTGCGCGACATCTGGCCGACCACCGAGGAGGTGGCGGAGGTGGTGCACGAGGCAGTGGCGGCGGAGATGTTCGAGAAGAGCTATGCGGAAGTGTTCTCGGGCGACGAGCGCTGGTCTTCGCTCGAAGTGCCGCACGGCGAGCTCTACGAATGGGAACCAACATCCACGTACGTGCGCAGGCCGCCCTTCTTCGAGGGGATGCCCCCCGAGCCGGCACCGCTCGCCGATATCCGTGGCGCGCGGGCATTGGCGTTGCTCGGCGATTCGGTGACGACTGACCACATATCGCCGGCAGGGAGCATCAAGAAGGACAGCCCTGCTGGAGCTTGGCTCGTGGGGCACGGCGTAGCGCCTGCGGACTTCAACTCGTACGGGAGCCGGCGGGGCAACCACGAGGTGATGATGCGGGGGACGTTCGCCAACGTCCGCCTTCGCAACCAACTGGCACCGGGGACCGAGGGTGGGTTCACCACCTTCTTCCCGAGTGGCGGCACCGCCGGCGCTGCCAGCGGGGGCGCCGGAAGCAGCCTGGTCGGTGAGGAGGCGACGATATACGACGCCGCCGTTCGCTACGGTTCTTCGGGCACGCCCCTCGTCGTGCTCGCAGGCAAGGAGTATGGGTCGGGCTCCTCTCGCGACTGGGCCGGGAAGGGCCCCGCGCTGCTCGGCGTGCGAGCGGTGCTGGCCGAGAGCTTCGAGCGCATCCACAGGAGCAACCTGGTGGGGATGGGCATCCTGCCCCTCCAGTTCCTGCCCGGCGACTCGGTAGCCTCGCTCGGGCTGAAGGGCGACGAGACCTTCGAAATCACGGGGCTGGAGTCCTCCAGCACCGGACCGCTCCCGGACCGCCTCAGGGTCCACGCCTTCGGGCCAGGCGCGCCCGGTGGCGAGACGGCACGTCCGCAGTCCTTCGAGGTGCGGCTCCGCATCGACACGCCGGTCGAGGCCGAGTACTACCGCCATGGCGGCATCCTGCCTTACGTCCTGCGCCGCCTCTTGAGCAGGGGTGGAGGCGGGGCTGCCTAGGCCGAGGCGGCCTTCGCCCTGACCGTCTTCCCCCGGTTTCCCGTGCCCGACGAGGTGGACGCGCCTTCGAACGTTGAGCGGCGCCCACCCGCGAGGGCGCGCCTGGCGGTGCGGGTGGAAGGCGTCGTGCAGGGCGTTGGGTTCAGGCCGTACGTGCACGGTCTCGCCGTCTCGCTGGGGCTGTCCGGACTGGTTGGTAACGACGCAGCTGGCGTGTTCATCGAGGTGGAGGGGCAAGAGGAGGTGGCCGGGCGTTTTTTGCGGGAGCTCGAGGGGCACCCGCCCCCTCTCGCCATCGTGGAACGGGTGAGCGTGGCCAGGATGGACCTCGCCGGTGGCCGCGGGTTCCGGATCGTCGCGAGCGATGCCAGCGGTGAGCGCAGCGCTCTCATTTCCCCCGACACTGCGACCTGTGAGGAATGTTTGAGGGAGCTGTTCGACCCCTCGGACCGCCGCTACCGCTATGGGTTCGTGAACTGCACCAACTGCGGGCCGCGCTTCACGATCGTGCGCGGCGTCCCCTATGACAGGGCGGAGACGACGATGGCTGGGTTCGCCATGTGCGCCGCCTGCACGCGCGAGTACCAAGATCCCGAAAACCGGCGTTTCCACGCCGAGGCGACGTGCTGTCCGACCTGCGGCCCGTCTTTGTACCTCGTTGGCCCTGACGGCTCGGCCCTCGGTAGGGGCGACCAGGTCGAGGTTGCCGCTTCGGTCCTTCGCGACGGGCGGGTGTTGGCCGTAAAGGGGCTCGGCGGCTACCACCTCGCTGCGCTCGCGTCGTCCGGGGTGGCGACTGAGGCCTTGCGCTCACGAAAGCACCGTGAAGACAAGCCGTTTGCGGTCATGGTTGCCGACGTCGCTGCGGCCCGCGAGCTCTGCGCGATAGGGCCGGAAGAGGAGGCGCTCCTCGCCAGCCCTCGCCGCCCGGTCGTGCTTTTAGAAAAAAAGCGGGGTGCCGTTGTGGCACCGGCCGTGGCCCCGGGCAACAGGCACCTGGGCCTCATGCTCCCATACACGCCTCTTCACTACTTGCTGGCGCGCGAGGTGGGGGAGCCCTTCGTTTTGACGAGTGGCAACATCTCCGACGAGCCCATCGCCTACCTGGACGACGATGCGCGCCGCCGCCTCTCGGGCCTCGCGGATGCCTTCTTGGCCCACGACCGCCCCGTCCACACCCGGACAGACGACTCGGTGGTGCGGGCGTTCCGGGGGCGCGAGCTCCTGCTCCGCCGGTCGCGGGGTTTTGTGCCCCAACCTGTGTTGCTGGCGCGGGCGCTTCCCCGGCCGGTGCTCGCGTGCGGGGCGGAGCTGAAGAACACGTTCTGTGTGGCGAAAGGGCGCCGCGCGTTCGTGTCGCACCACATTGGGGACCTGGAAAACTATGAGACCCTTCGTTCCTACGAGGAGGGCATCTCGCACTTGGAGCGGCTTGTCGGCGTGCGCCCTCAAGTCGTCGCCCATGACCTGCACCCCGAGTACCTCTCGACCAAGTTCGCGATGGAGCTGGCAGCCGCAAGCGGGCTCGAGCTCGTCGGCGTGCAGCACCATCACGCGCACATAGCCTCCTGCCTGGCGGACAACGGCGTGCCCGGGCCCGTGGTCGGGGTCGCTTTCGACGGCTCGGGTCTCGGCACGGACGCCACCCTGTGGGGGGGCGAGTTCCTGATCGCCGACCTCGCCTCCTTCGAACGCGTCGGGTCGCTTGTGCCCGTGCCGATGCCCGGCGGGGCCGCCGCAATCCGAGAGCCCTGGCGGATGGCCGCTGTTTACCTCGACTTGGCGTTCGGTGGTGACGTTCCTCCTCGGCTAGTCGTGGCGCAGGATAACGCGGACCGCTGGGAGAAGGTCGTCTCGCTTGCGAAAAGCGGTACCAACAGCCCCTTGACATCGTCGGCTGGGAGGCTCTTCGACGCCGTCTCAGCGGTCGTGTCCCGGCGCTACCGGGCGAACTACGAGGGTCAGGCTGCCGTCGAGCTTGAGCAGCTCGCCGACCTGTCCGAGCGCGGCGCCTATCCTTGCGTGCTGGAGAAGGGCCTGGCGGTAGGAGTGGCCCAATTGGGAGGGGCCCAGTCGGGAGTGGCCCAGTCAGCGGGCCGAGGGCCGTTCCGTCTTCCCGGGGTCGAGCTGATGCGAGCGGCGGTCGACGACTTGCTCGCCGGGGTGCCGCCAGCCGTCATCTCGGCCCGCTTCCACAACGGCCTCGCCCGCGCCGTGGTAGCCGGTTGTGAGCTCGTACGCGACAGCTGCGGGCTCGAGGTTGTGGCTCTCTCCGGCGGCGTTTTCCAGAACGTCTTGTTGTCGGGGCGCGTCCTGGACGGCCTCGAAGAGGCGGGCTTTCGCACCCTTTTCCACTCGAGGGTGCCGCCCAACGACGGTGGCATCAGCCTCGGCCAGGCGGTGGTGGCCGGAGCGCGGGAGCCGGCCTCGTCGTCGGCTTCGAGGGGGGGCGCTGGCGCTACGGGAGGCCTGCCGCGCTAGCGCTGGTCAGCAGATACGGGGGAGCGGGTCGCCGACCAGCATGTCGACGATGCGTGACCCTCCGAACTCGGTGTTCAAGAGGACGATCCCTGGTGGTCCTGCCGTGATGCGCCCAACGACTCGAGCCCCTTCGCCGAGGGGGTGGGAACGCAAAGCCTCGAGTGCTGGTGCCGCCTCCTCCCCCGAGACGACCGCGACAAAGCGCCCCTCGCAGGCCACGTAGAGCGGGTCGATGCCAAGGATCTCCGAAGCGCCGCGGACTTCTGCACGGACCGGGACCTCTTGCTCGTCGAGCACGACGCCCACGTCGGATGCCTGGGCAATCTCGTTGCAGACGGTAGCGACGCCGCCGCGCGTCGCGTCGCGTATGCAGCGCGTGCGGGGGGCAGCGTCCAAGAGGAGGCTTACGAGCGGGGTGAGGGCGGCGGTGTCGGAACTGACATCGGACTCGATGTCCAGCTGTCCCCGTGCAAGCATGACGGTTACCCCGTGGTCGCCGATCGGGCCCGAGACGATCACGGCATCACCTGGTCGAGCGCCGGCAGCTGACAGTTGTACCGGTCGTTCCAGTACACCGATGCCAGCGGTGTTGATGTAGCAGCCATCCGCCTTGCCCCGCTGGACGACCTTGGTGTCCCCGGTGACGACTTCGACGCCAGCGCGCTCCGCAGCCGAGGCCATGGATGCGACCACGCGGCGGAGGTCATCGACGGGGAAGCCTTCCTCCAAGATGAACCCAGCCGAGAGGTAAAGGGGCGTCGCGCCGGAGACGGCGATGTCGTTCACGGTGCCGTTTATGGCCAGATCCCCGATGTCCCCCCCGGGGAAAAAGATGGGTGAGACCACGAAGGAATCCGTGGTGAAAGCTACGGTGGCGCCCTTTAGGTGCAAGAGGGCCTGGTCCTCCAACCGCTCGAGCAGGGGGTTGCGGAACGCTTCGACGAAGAGCGCTTCCACGAGTGCGTGGGTCGCCTTGCCGCCCGAGCCATGGGACAGGGTTATTCGCTCGTCGGTGAGGCGGGGTTTGCGGCGGCGTGCGCGTTCGACGCGCTCGAGCACATCCTTTTCGCTCATGCTCGGCTCGCCTCTCTCAGTTGGCGGCGGTCGAAGCGGCCGAAGTTGTAATAAGCGGCGCAGGCGCCTTCCGAGGAGACCATGCAGGTCCCGATCGGGGTCTCAGGCGTACAGGCGGTGCCGAAGACACGGCACTCCCACGGCTTGATGGCACCCTTTAGGACCTCGCCGCACTGGCAGGCTTTGGGGTCCTCGACCCTCACGCCTGGCACGTGGAAGAGCAGCTCGGCGTCGAAAGGGGCAAACTCTCGCCTGAGCTTGAGCGCCGACCCCGGGATGGAGCCGAGGCCGCGCCACTCGAAGGTCGGGCGGGGTTCCATGACCTCTTCGATGACCGCCTGGGCCCTGGCGTTGCCCTCCCATGGGACGGCGCGCTTGTACTGGTTTTCGACCTCCGAGCGCCCTTGCTTCAGCTGGAGGAGCAGCATCTGGACCGACTGGAGGATGTCTAGGGGCTCGAAACCCGAGACGACTATGGGCTTTGCGTAGTCGCGCGCCACCCACTGGTAAGGCTCGCAACCGATCACAGCAGTAACGTGGCCCGGCCCGACGAACCCGTCGAGCGACATGCCGGGCGAGTCCAAAATAGCTTTGATGGCCGGGTTCACGAGGACGTGGTTACAAAAGACTGAGAAGTTGTCGAGGTCCTCACCCCTTGCGCGAAGGAGGGTCATCGCCGTCGAGGGTGTTGTGGTCTCGAAGCCTATAGCCATGAAAACGACACGCTTGCCGGGGTTTTCGCGAGCGATCTTCAGGGAGTCAAGCGGGGAGTAGACCATGCGGATGTCGCTCCCCGAGGCGTTCGCGTCGAAAAAGGAGCCCTTGCTTCCCGGAACTCTCATCAGGTCACCGAAAGACGTCATGATCACGCCCTCTTCCCCGGCGATCGCGACCGCGTCGTCTACGCGCCCCATGGGTATGACGCACACGGGGCACCCGGGGCCGTGGACCATCGTCACGTTTTCCGGCAAGTAGTCCTCGAGGCCGTGCTTGTAGATCGTGTGGGTATGGCCACCGCAGATCTCCATAAATTTGTATTCGCGGCCCGGCTCGCAAAGCGCCGCTATGTCCGCGGCGAGGGCGCGAGCCTTTTGCTGGTCGCGGAACTCATCTACGAAGCGCATTTTGGTCAGTACTTTCGCGTCAGGTCATTCGATCTGCGACTGGGAAAGGGCTTTCAGCTCGTCTTGGTAGGCCTGGCCGACCTGCTCAAGGTAGGAGAGCGTCAACCGGGCCTCTTCCTCGTCGAGCTTCGAGAGCGCGAAACCCACGTGGATCAGGACCCAGTCGCCTGGCTGTACTCCCTCTTCGTCCAAGAGGCCGATGTTGACGACCCGCCGGGCCCCGCTCACGTCGACCTTTGCGAGGTCGGGCCGACCGACGCCGACCTCGATAACTTCGCCTGGTATCCCTAAGCACATTGGGTCGATGGCCTCCCTGGCAGGGCTGGGGGCCGGGCCGGCGAGCTGGTACCAAGGGCGCGTCGCCCTGCTTGCGAGGGCGTTGTCAGGTCGGTGCGCGCCAAGACGGCTATTGCCTCTTTGGCGTGCACGAGGACCACGTCGCCAACGGCGGCGTCCACCAGTGCCACGCTCACCTCTTCTGCCCCAGAGCCTCCTGCACCGCCAAGTTGGGGGCCGCCACCCTCGCCCTCAGGTAGCCCGTCTCCGCCCACGCGGGCGTCCACCAGGGCCATGGCGCCGGGGAGCACCTCGACAACGCGGGCCTGCACCGCCTCGTCCGAGCAGGTTATGCACACCTCGCCGTGACATGCCGGCGCGATTACCTGGGGCGGCGCACTAGGCGCGCAGGCGATTTTGTCGGCCACCGCGCAACCTTAGCCCCGGCCTAACGGGCGCCGATAGGGCCGGACGACCCCGAGAGCTCGATTATCTCGATGCTCTTGCCGCACGCGAGCCAGGAGGCCGCCCTCCGTGTCTGGGACCGTGGAAGCCACCCTCTTCATGCCCACGCCCGGGAGGCCGCCCTCCGTGTCTGGGACCGTGGAAGCCACCCTCTTCATGCCCACGCCCGGGAGGCTGGCCGCCGTGTCTGGGAGACTGGCCGCCGTTGC
>JAJYMM010000254.1 GCA_021787035.1 Actinomycetes bacterium | reverse complement strand
GATCTAGAAGCTACCAGAGGGGCACCGCGCTGGCACTGGCAGGCACTTTGGCGGGAGCTGGTCTCGCCCTATGGGCCAGCCAGCCGCCGGCGAGGGCCTCGGCCTCCCCCGCTACGGCGTCTGGCTCGACGTCTACGATCGCCGCATGCCGCGCCGGGCAGCCGACAGTCACCGTTGACGGGTATGGCGCCGCGAAAGGTTCGCCGAACGAAATGACGCTCTTGCTCGGGGTGCACACCCTTGCGCCCACCGCCGTCGCCGCAATGGCCTCTAACGCCACCAAGGCCCAAGCGCTTATCGGCGTGCTCGTAACAGCAGGCGTGCCCAAAGCCCAGGTCCAGACGTCCAACCTGTCGGTCAACGCCAACTACAACCAAAAGGGCCAGATATCGGGCTACCAAGTCGACAACGACCTCACGGTGACCCTGCTCGGCGCCGCTGAGCTGGGCAAAGCCGGCCAGGTCATCGACGCCGCCGGCCGAGCGGCTGGGAACGCCGTGCGGGTGAACGGGATCTCCTTCTCGCTCAGCAACAACTCAGCACTCATGGCGCAGGCCCGCCAACAGGCGGTGCGCCAAGCAAGGGCCCAGGCGACGGCCATGGCCAGCGCGGCCAACGAGACCCTCGGGCCCTTGTGCTCTCTCCAAGACCAGAGCCAGCCAAGCACCTATCCGCCCCCGAACCTCGTGATGCCGGCCGCCAGTGTACCCGCGCCGACTACGCCGGTCGAGCCTGGTTCGGAGCAAGTGAGCGCCCAGGTCGAGGCGGTCTTCGCCCTCCAACCGGGGTAACCCAACCGGCGTTGCTGTCACCGTCGCCATCAGCCCCAGAGAAGGGGTGGAGCCGCCCACCTGGAATGTCCACCCAACGACCCACCCTGGGGATGACGTCGCCAGAGCCTCTTTCGCGGACACTGAGGCTCATGACCTTCACTGATTACCTGATCGACATCGCCCTCATCGCCATCGTGCTCCTCCAGGTAAGGGGGCGCCGCCTCACCGTCCGCAACCTGGTCCTCCCCGTCGCCATATGCGTCTGGGCCGCTACCCAATACCTGCACGGGATCCCAACCGCAGGCAACGACTTGCTCCTCGTCAGCCTCGGGGCCGGCGCTGGCGTCGTCCTCGGCACCTTGACCGGCGCCTTCACGCGTGTGACCGCCGGAGCCGACGGGAGCCCTCTCGCCAAGGCCGGCGCCACGGCAGCCATCCTCTGGGTGGCGGGGGTTGGGACACGCTTCGGCTTCCAGTTCTACGCAACCCACGGTGGTGCGGGTGCGATCGGCCGGTTCTCTGCAGCGCACGCGATCACCTCGAGCAATGCCTGGGTCGCCGCGCTCTTGTTCATGGCATTCGGCGAGGTCCTCGCTAGGACGGCACTGGTCGCTTTCCGGGGCTTCAGGGTCGCCCCGGAGCACTTCCTCGGCGGGTCGCGCATACTTGGTAATGGTGGTAGCACTTACTGACCTCGAGCCCACCAGGGCCCGCACCGGGCTGGCGTCGGCCCTCACCCTTGCGGGGATGTGCCTGCTTGTGTGGGGGGTCACCGAGGAGGCCCAGGTGGGCCTCCTCGGGCGCCACCTGACGACCCTGGTGTCTTTGGCGGTCGCGAGCGCCGCCTGGGTCGCTTGGGAGGTGAGCCGGCACTTCCGGCCGCCGGCCGCTACCACGGCAGTCGAGTTGGTAGCGATCGGCATCGCTGGGGGGACGCTCGCCTCCCTGGCACCTCTCGGCCTCGTCTACGTGGGTGTTGCTGCACTCGCGGCAACGCTCACCTGGCGCCTCTCAGTGGCAATGTGGGTGGCCGTCCTCAGCCTGGCTGCCCTGGGCTTGGCACTGGAGCTGGCCGGAAAGGATCTCACACTCCTTGGCAGCGGTGTTGCTGCCGTCGTCGCCGGCCTGGCAATCGGCACGAGCCGCATCGAATCAGCCAGAGCTTTGGACCGAGCGGCGCGAGTGCGGGTGGCCGAAGCCGAAGCCGAAGCCGAGCGGGCGAGGGCGGAGCTCTTGGCGGGGCGCAACCACATGGCAAGAGAGCTGCACGACGTGCTCGCCCACACCTTGTCAGCACTGTCACTGCGGCTCGAGGCCCTTGACACCGTCATGAGCGCGAGCGGGTCGTCCGCAGAGCTGAGGGAGCAGCTGGCTGTCACCAAACAGCTCGTCCACGCCGGCCTCCAAGATGCCCGCGGCGCCGTCCACGCGTTGCGCGAAGATGTCCCGCCCCTCGACCGGCAGCTGGAGAAGCTCGCCACTGAGTCGGGTGCAACCCTCCGGGTCGCCGGGCTGCCCCGCCAGCTCGGCCCCGACATTTCGCTCGCCCTCCACCGGGCCGCCCAGGAAGGCCTGACCAACGTGGTGAAACACGCCCCGGGGGCGAGCACTCTAATCGAGCTCGATTTCAACGACCGCACGGTCGCCCTGTCAGTGACCAACGGGCCACCGACAGGCCCACCGTCGCCGATCTCGGGCACAGGAGGCGGCTACGGGCTTCAGGGGATCAAAGAGCGACTGCTCTTAGTGGGCGGGCGGGCCGAGGCCGGCCCCATCGGCGATGGCTGGCGCCTTGTCGCTGAGGCGCCGGCGTGAGGGTGGTCATAGCCGACGACCAAAGGGTGGTCCGGGAAGGCCTGGCGACGATCATCTCGGGCCTCGCCGGCCTCGAGGTTGTAGGCCTCGCCGCGAACGGGGAGGAGGCCGTCGCCATCGCCCGCGAGGAGCGGCCCGATGTCGTCTTGATGGACCTCCGCATGCCCGTAATGGACGGCGCGCAAGCCACCGCCGCGATCCGGGCCTCCCAGCCAGCAACCCACGTGGTGGTGCTGACGACCTACGCCGATGACGACTCAGTGCTTTCCGCTCTCTCGGCCGGAGCGTCTGGCTACCTGACGAAGGACGCCAGTCGCGACGACATCCGCCGGGCACTCGAGGCGGCCGCCGCGGGCCAAACCGTGCTCGACCCAACCGTCGGCGCCCGCCTCGTAAAGGCTGCCGAGGCCGGAGGCCTGGCACGCGCCAGTTCCGCGTCGCCGGCAACCGCTCCCAGACCTCTACCCGACGGCCTTACCGAAAGGGAAGCCGAGGTTCTCGCCTTGATCGCCCAAGGAAAGTCCAATGGCGAGATAGCCTCGGAACTGTTCATCGCCGAGGTGACCGTGAAAACTCACGTCAACCGGATCTTCGCCAAAACCGGGAGCCGCGACCGGGCCCAGGCAGTCGCCTACGCCCACCATCAGGGACTAGTAGCGGGCTGACCGCCCCCCCAGGTTGGCGGGGACCGGAACTGGCCACGGCGACGGCGAGGCCGTTGAGGCGGGCCACGTAGGAGACGGCGCCCCCGTGCCAGGGTTGTTGGCCACAACCCGCTGCCACATGCCCTCGCCGTCGTCGACCCGGCCCGGTTTACGGCAGCTCGTATTACCCCCTTGCCGGACCGTGTCACGTGGCCCCGATCCCTGGCCCCAACCTGATCCCTGGCCAAAACCCAGCCCCGAGCCGCCCCCATTGCCAAAAACCCACTCTCGCGGGGCAATGGCCGTGCTAATGCGGGTCCAGCTCGCGGTGCCGTTGAGAGTCTCAGGGTCTCAGCGGGAGCGTACGAAGCGGTGGACCGCTTCGAGGAGCTCTTGGCCCTTCTCGGCGGCCACCTCCTTGTCGCCCGATGCAAGCGCACCCGTGACGCAGTGGCTGACGTGGTCGTCTAGGAGCTTGAACGCCACTGCTTCCAACGCGGTTGACACGGCTGAGATCTGGGTGAGGATGTCGATGCAGTAGCGGTCTTCAGCGATCATCTTTTCGATGCCCCGTACCTGGCCCTCGATCCGGTGCATGCGCTTGTTCAAAGCATCCTTGTCGCCAGCGGCGACATAACCGTGCACCCTGCCTGCCCCCACCTCTGTTGTGCTGGTCACAAGGCCTCCCTCGCTGGACGGAAACGCCTCAGCCTGAGCGAGTTCGACACGACGAAGACGCTCGAAAAGGCCATGGCCGCGGCGGCGATTATAGGGTTGACAACGCCGGCGATGGCAAGCGGTATCGCCGCGATGTTGTAGGCAAAAGCCCAAAAGAGGTTGCCCTTGATCGTCGCGAGCGTGCGCCGCGCGAGGCGGATGGCATCCGCCGCAGAACGCAAGTCGCCAGACACGAGCGTCAAGTCGGAGGCCTCGATGGCGACGTCAGTGCCCGTGCCTATGGAAAGGCCGAGGTCGGCTTGGGCGAGGGCTGGTGCGTCGTTCACGCCGTCACCCACCATGGCCACCACTTCCCCGGCTTCTTGCAGGCGGCGCACCTCGGCCGCCTTGGCGTCCGGTAAGACATTGGCGAGGACCCGTTCGATGCCCACCTGGGCCGCCACTGCGCTCGCCGTCCGCTCATTGTCGCCGGTCAAGAGCACCGGCGTGAGCCCGAGCGACTTCAGTTCGGAGATGGCCTGGCGGGTCGTGGACTTCAGCCGGTCGGCAAGGGCCACCAGGCCAAGTGCCTTCCCGTCGGAAGCCACGGCAACGACCGTGGTCCCTTTCTCCTCAAGGCTCGCGGCCTCGGAGAGGAGCGCCGCGGGCATATGAACGGCCCGCTCGGAGAGGAGCGACGGCCGGCCGACCACCACGGCATGGCCTTCTACGACAGCCTCCACGCCGAGGCCCGCCCGGTTTTTGAAGCTCTCGGCCAGCGGGAGGCTTCCGAGACGGCTGCGGCCCTCTTCAGCGACTGCACGGGCTATCGGGTGCTCGCTCGCGTCCTCGACGGCCGCGGCCAGGCGGAGGAGCTCCTCCTCCCCCACCCCCTCGGCGGGAACGAGAGCGGAGACGCGCATCTTGCCCTCTGTCAGCGTTCCGGTCTTGTCAAGCACCACGGTCGTAACCTTCCTCGTCTGCTCCAAGACCTCGGGGCCCTTGATCACAATGCCCAGCTGGGCGCCCCGGCCGGTGCCGACCATGAGGGCCGTCGGAGTGGCGAGGCCGAGCGCGCAAGGGCAGGCAATCACGACCACGGCCACCGCCGCGGTAAAGGCAGCGGCAGTGCCCGACCCCGAGAACACGAGCCAGCCTGCCAGGGTCAAGAGCGAGAGGCTGATGACTACCGGCACGAAGATCCCCGAGACCCGGTCGGCCAGGCGCTGCACCTGGGCCTTGCCAGCCTGGGCCTCTGCCACCAGCCGGGCGATCTGGGCGAGGGCGGTCTCTCCCCCGACCCTCGTTGCCCGCACCACGAGCCGGCCCGACGCGTTTATGGTGCCACCAGCAACCTCACTACCCGGCCCCGCCTCGACTGGCACCGGTTCCCCGGTGAGCATCGACTCATCGAGGGCCGAGGTGCCCTCCGTGACGACGCCGTCGGTGGCGACCTTCTCCCCCGGGCGCACGACGAAGAGGTCGCCCACGCGAAGAGCTTCAATGGGGACGAGCACTTCTTGCCCGCCGCGGAGCACGTGGGCTTCCTTGGCACCGAGCTCGAGGAGCGCCCGTACCGCCTCGCCCGAGCGGCGCTTGGCCCGCGCTTCGAAGTAACGCCCGAGCAGTATCAAGGCCGTTATCAGCGTCGCCGTGTCGAAATAGACACCCTGGCCCATACCAGCAGCCAGTACCACCACCGACCACGTCCAGGCGGCCAGCGTCCCGAGCGAGATGAGCGTGTCCATGGTGGCGACGCCGTGGCGGGCGTTCATGGCGGCGGCCCGGTGGAACGGCCAGCCCGAGTACACCACGACCGGGGTCGCCAGCACGAGCGAAGCCCACTCCCAGCCGCCAAAGCGCGCCGCGGCCACCCAGGCCCAGAGCGCCACGGGGACCGAGGCCGCGACCGCTAGCGCCAGCCTTGTCCGGTAGGGCTTTGCCGGGTCCTCCAGCGGAGGTGCGTCCTCGGGCACGGCAGCCCCGTAGCCGATCCCTTCCACGGCCCCCACGAGGTCGTCCAGGGAAATGATGCCCGGGTCGAACGACACCGCTGCCTGTTCGCTTGCGAAGTTGACGGTCGCCGTCACGCCGTCCAGCTTGTTCAAGCGCTTTTCGATACGGGCTGCGCAAGACGCGCAGGTCATCCCCGATATCGCCAGGTCGACATGGCCCGCCTTCTCAGGTGCAGAGACAGGCATCAGGCTGCCTCGTAGCCGGCCTCTTCGATGGCGGCGCGAAGGGCTGCGTCGTCGAGGCCTTCACCGGTGACCTTCACGAGCTTGGTACCAAGGTCCACTTCGACCCCGGCCACGCCGGCCACGGCCCCAAGCTCCGTGCTCACCGCGTGCTTGCAGTGGTCACAAGTCATTCCCGGGACGCTGTAGGTGATCGTCTGGCTCATTGTCTCCTCCTGTGTGGATGGAACCCACTTACCCACCTCGGGTACACGGACAGTGTACCACATATACCCATAGGGGGTACTTGTGCCATCTGGAACACCTGCCAAGGCGTCGAACCTCTCGGGCAGGCTGGACCACGAAGCTCCCCCCCCATACCTCCTCTGCGTACGAAGCGCGGGGCAGAAATGGCTGCAGGCAACTGCCGCTGCCGTGGACGCGCTGAAGCTGAGCGTCCCGGCGTGTTAGGGGTCGGCCACGGACCGCCTAGGCTAGAACGAAGATCGCAACCAGATAACGTCGTAGCCAAGATGGCCCTGTCCAATGCGGCTTACGCGCGATTGCTGGCACTGCGCACCGGGCTTCGCCACTTCGAACGCTGGAGCGAGCGCCAAGCCCGTGCCGCTGGCCTCACGCCGGCCCAGCACCAGTTGCTCCTCGCGATACGAGGTCACGGCGACCGCCCAGCACCCACCGTCGGCGAGGTCGCCGACTACCTCCTCCTCCGCCACCACAGTGTCGTCGGCTTGGTCGACCGAGCCGAGGCGGCTGGCCTCGTCCGCAGGGTAAGAGACCTCGAGGACCATCGCATTGTCCGGTTGCACTTGACCGACGCGGGAGCGGGACGCCTAGAGGCGCTCTCCGCCCTCCACATCGAAGAACTCGACCGCTTAGCGCTCGAACTGCCTGAGGTCTGGGCCGGGCTTGCACCCATCCAACGGCCCCACGGATTTGCCGGGCCCGCATCGGCCGCCAGCAGCCCCACTCGGCCCAAACGCCAAACCGGGGGGCCGCGTCCCCGGGACTGATGCTCTACATCGGCTCCGGTAGGGCACTTCTGGTTCTCAGGCCGAACGGGCCCACTGCTTGCCGCCGTCCACGGTGTGCCAGAGGCTGCCCTTCGCGTCCGTACCAAAGCCATTGGAGGCACTGGTGAACCAGATGCCAGCGTCGACTGGCGCCGCGGCATCCACCTCGGACCACGTCGCGCCCCAGTTCGCCGTGTAGAAGAGGTCCCCTTTGCCGGGCGAACCCGCCCGGTGGTAAAGCTGAACGAGGACGAAGCCGCTGCCGCCGGGGAGGAAGTCCAGGTACGCTCTGTCGTAGCCCGTGGGGAACGAGCTGGGTAGGCGCGCGGCCCTCCAGCCCATGCCGCCGTCCTCCGTACGCCATACTTTGACCCCCACCCGCTTGCCGTCGGGCACCGCTATCGCCGCCCACGCCCGCAGCGCGTTCAGGAACTCGACACCCAGGACGTTGGCGGGGTCGCCACTGCCGTAGGGGGTCACGTTCTTCCAACGTGCGCCCGAGTCGGCGGTCACGTAGATGCCGGAGCCCGCTTCCCAGACCCACGCGCGCCCGGCCCCGAGGGTGCCAGCGCCCAGGACCGGGCCATAGGCGTCCAGGGGCCCTGCCCAAGCGCCCACCCGGGCTACCCCCGCCGGGGCCTGTCGTACCAAAGGGACAAGCAATGCAAATGGCGCCAAAAAGGCCAATGAACCAACGCTACCCGCGCACAATGCAGGGGAACTGCGTGTGCGGGGGAACCTGAGTTTCATCGCGCTACCTCCGTGTCCAAGACAGCCATCTAAGCACGGGCCTTCGCCCCGAAACACCGGCCCGCAGGGCCCGACGGTACCGTGCGCCCTGCCCGCTCTGGGCGGACTTCGACGACATGGACGAGGCGGGGGGCTTGGTGACCCTCCCCAGGTTCTTCGCGCCGGCCTACGAGGTGGCGGTAGGCGAGCACTTCCCCGCCGGCGACGACCAAGCCAACACCTGCCCGGTCAAAGTTGCCTGAGTAGCGGGGGACGGGCGAGTTGGCCCGGTACTGGACCCAGCGGCTTCGTCCGGCCAGCGAGCCCACCGCGGACTCAGGCTCACCAGATATGTGGCGAAGTTCGTGGGGAGCGGCGCCGTCATACGCCCTAAACAGGCCCTCACTTCCATCGGAAATAAACGAACACACGCCCGAAGTTGTCAGAGTCTTTTTTTACACGATGGTAAAGAGCCTTTACGTCTTTTTGGTCGAGAAACCGGAGCACCCGCTTCTTCAACTGTCCTGAGCCCTTGCCCGGGACGATCTCGACCTCGCTTGCTTTTGTGCGGACGGCCTCTTCCATGATGTCCTTAAGCGCGCGGTCGATGAGATCGCTCCGGTTGTAGATCTCGTGCAGGTCAAGCTTGAGTTTCCCCACTAAGCCGATCTTAGCCCTAGGCATTCATCGGCAAGGAACGCCGAGACCGAAACGGCGCTAGGTGCAGTCCCCTTGTCAAACTCAGTCCCCGACGACGCGTCCCAAGACCAAAGCTGCACTAAGAAACGCCCTCGCTCCCGTCCCTGATCGATCCCGCGCGAGTTAATGTGCTTTCCAGGACGCGGCGGCGGCAGTTGCCGCAAGAGACCTGGAGCGAGGCCAGGCCTTCCTCAATCCCGGCGCCCATCTCTCAAGGCTCTTGGAATACCCGGGTGCGATGATCTGGGAACGGCATCAGGCTTTCCTCAACAACAGCCTGCAGCCCGCCTTGTGTGGGTTCTTTGGTACGAGGCTCTCCACCTCCACCCCCCCGATGCCCTCGGCAAGGCCCTTGGCCAGACCGAAGTGGACAAGGCAGACAGCCTTGGCGTTAACAGAGGCTGCGCTTTCGAACGGGCAGCGCTCGAGTACGATCTCGACACCACGGGCGCGATCGCGGTGGCTCGGCTTGAACCCCGCTCGGGCCATCTCGTGCTCGATGGCCTCGATCCCATCGCCAGGCGGCTCCCTTCGTGCCATCTCCCGTGCACGGGCAAGGCCCGCACGCCGGCCCGCATCCTCTGGGGAAGCGCCGGTGCGCATGGCCTCGGCGAGCGAGGTCGCCAGCTGCTCGTAGGGGCCGGGCGTACCCCACAGCCCCGCCGAGTCGGGGGCCGACTCGTAAAGGAGCCGCGGCCGCCCTGGACGGGTGCGCTCCTCCTGGCTCTCGGTGACGAGCCCCGCAGAAGTGAGCACGTCCAAGTGCTGGCGGACCGCATTGTGGTTGAGCTGGGTGTAGCTGGTCAGCTCGGCCACGCCAACCGGGCGGGCCGCCTCAAAAATGTAGCGGAAAATGCGAAAACGCGTGGGGTCCCCAAGCGCACGAGCTTGAGACTGGACGTCGTCAGGGACCCTGCGGACGGGGGAGATAAGTAGAGCCATCTGCATAACAAGGCTACCACCCAGGGCCTTCAACTAGACCAGCTCAGCACTGTAGTGGGCAGCCCGCACGAGCCCTACCTCCGCCATCAGCCCCTTTGTCCCCTGGCGCTGCCTCAACGGTTAGGGTGCCCCCGAGTCGAAGTTCCGCGCAAGGACCGAACTACTACGGGACCGAGATGTCCCGCGCCTTTCGCAGTACGCCCGGAACTACACGGACCTACCGTTGCTCGTCACCCTGGAAACGCATGTCAGCACCGCCGTACCTGGCCATTCCCTCACCGCTGCTGGCCTCGGGCGGGCCGGTGGCCGCTGGGTCGCCAACGTGTCCGACCTCATGAAGCCGCCGTCGTAGCTACCAGCCCGGCCCCGGTGCTCCTTCGGGCGCCGGCAAGGAGCGCGGCCGCCGCTTGGGCCAGGGGCCGGCCGGCGCCAGCGCGAACACGGCCAAGGCGAGGCCGCTTAGCGCAAACAGTTCTGGATAGTCGCTGTAGCCGTGAAAGCGGAAAACTACGTGATCGGTACCCGCGGGGACATCGACCGCGACGAGCGCTGGTGCCACCATCCGGGTCGGTCGGCGCCGGCCGTTCACGGTTGCGGTCCACCCAGGGTCATAAGAAACGCTGAGCACTGCCACTCCGCGGCGGCGCATTTCCAACGTCGCCGATGCCTCGCCGTAATCGAGGTGGGCGCGCTCGGCGCGGACCACGCCGATCTCGCCTGGCGCGCCGGCGGAGGAGCGGCGCGGCACCGGCGGCAGCCGGCCATAGCCGCGGCTGCCGGGCCCCCACTTGACACTGAGGTAGGCGCCCGCGGCGCCAAGCCCTGAGTGAAGCAGTTGGATGCTTCGCGTACCCACGTTCGTCCGGTTCGCGGCGACCTCGCCGACGATATGGCCGACTTGGACGTAGCTATCACCATCGATCGTCCACAAAACATAGGGCCCGGAGCGCATAACCAGTCGGGCCGGCACCGGCGGCTCTTTTCCCGCCGGTAATAGGAGGTACCGGATCCCAAACAGCCGGTAGTCAGATAGATCGCGTTCGTCGAAGTAGTACTCCGGGTCTGTCATTAGCGACGCCGTCCGCAGCGTGTAACCGACCTCGTCGATGTCTTGGCTCTCGAGGTACTTGAAGACGGGTACCGCGCCGACAGTGAAGCTCTGGCCCCAGTTAGAGGGCATCCCCGCGTAAGTCCGCCCGGCGCCGTCACGCTTCACCACCGCGAGGAGGCGGTCGAGCTCGGCGCCTTCGGCGGCATCGGCCCTACGCTGTGCCGCGATCGCGGCACCGTCATGGTGGTCGTAGGCGCCGAGCTGAAGCCAGGCGGGCGCAAGCACAGCGACCGCCGCGACGAGGGCGGCCGCGTCCGACAAGCCACGCCGCCAATGGGGAGCCCGCGCCTCGAGCAGCCGTGCGCAACCCCCCGCCACCCACGCTGCCCCGCGGCCGGCAAACAGTAGCGCGGCGAGCTGGACACCCATCATGAACCGGCGGAAAAAGATGTCGGCGTTACCGGGGACAACGTCGACGAGCGGCCCGAACGTCGTGCGGCCGAAGGACAAGAGCAGGCATACCCCGAGCGCCACCAGCAGGGCGCGCGCGTTGGCATCCGAAGACCATGCAAGCCACGCCAAACCCAACCCGACCGCCATGAACACTGTCACG
>JAJYMM010000177.1 GCA_021787035.1 Actinomycetes bacterium | reverse complement strand
GCTCAGCGGCTTCCCCGACGTCAACTTCTGGAAGGTCGCCGACCTCTGGCACACCTTGATGACCGGTACCCTGGGGTACGAGAGGTACGCCGCCGGGGGCTGCGACGTCGGCGGGATCGTCTCCAGCCAGCTCGGCCACAAGTACGCCGACGAGCTGTACGGCATCCACATCGGCTCCGGGCTGCCCCTCGACTTCTTCAACGGCCCCCGGGCCTGGGATTTCGCCCGGAACCGGCCCCTCACCGACGACCAGCCCGCCGATGTCCGCGCCCGCATCATAGAGTTGGACCGCCGCTTCGCGTCCCACCTCGCCGTGCACATGCTCGATGGCGCCACCTTGGCCCACGGGCTGAGCGACTCACCCGCCGGGCTGCTCGCCTGGCTGGTGGAGCGCTGGAACGCCTGGAGCGACAACGGCGGCGACCTCGAGTCCGTCTTCACTAGGGACGACGTGTGCACCAACGCGACGATCTATTGGGCGAACAACTCGATTGCCACCTCGATGCGCTACTACGCCAACGCCAACCGCTACCCCTGGGCCCCCGCCCACGACCGCACGCCGGTCGTGGAGGCACCCGTTGGCCTGACTCTCGTCACCTACGAGAACCCACCCGGCATCCGCACCGCCGCCGAGCGCGTCCACGCGTTCAAGAATGGCCCGCAGGCCGCCTGGTTCAATTACGTGAACGTCAACGCCCACGACCGCGGCGGCCATTTCATACCCTGGGAAATCCCAGACGCCTGGGTAAGCGACCTGCGCCGTACTTTTCACGGTCGCAGGCCCTGAACTCCCGCCGAGAATCCCCAGATTGTCGGCTTCTGGTGCAACGGAGAGCGCACCATGCCGATTGCGCTCGGCGCCACGTCTTTCGCCCACTTGTTAAAGGTCCAAACCTTCCTCCTGCACGCCCCGGGGCCACAGCCGGTCAACGAGCGCTCGGCGCTCGCCGGGGCGTCGAGCGGGGTTCTCGTAGACCCGCACCACCTCGACAACCGCCATCGAAGCCACCGCGGTCACCCCGCCCGGAACCCAAGAGCGCGGGCCGCGTCCTCGTCGATCATGGCAGGGCTCCAGGGCGGGTCCCACACGACGCGTACTTCCACGGCGACGGCCCCATCAACGGCGTCGACGATAGATGCGCGGGCCATCTCGGGGAGCACCTCGGATGCCGGGCAGCCCGGCGTCGTCATCGTCATCTCCACTACCAAGTTGCCATCTTCGGCCCGGACGTCGTAGACGAGCCCGAGCGACACGACGTCGAGGTACAGTTCCGGGTCGTAGACGCCCCGCAGCGCGTCCCACGCCGCGTCGAGGGCATCGGACGCCGAGAGCCGCAGCCAGCTGCCGCCCTCTGCCGGCGCGGCGGGCTCGACCACACCGTCTGGCACGCTGTCCGTCACGACGGCCGCCGGAACGTGACCCGCCAGTCGCCGCCGCCGAGGTCCTCTGCCTCATAAGAGAAGCCCTGCGAAGACAGCACCCCTTCGAGGGGTACCGGCTCGAAGGGAGCCAGGACCACCAGCTCCTCGCCGTCTTCGAGGGCGCCGGCCGCGGCCATGATCGTCTCGAACGGCTCCTCGCCCGACGCGATGATCGGACGAGCGTCGACGGTTGTCATCGCCTTCTCCCTCCTGGGCTCCGGCCACATCCGGATGGCCCTGTTGTTCTGTTATTAACTAGAACTTATCAGGAGGCGGCCCTCTTCGGAAGTCCAACCGTGCCACGGGCGTCGGCTTCTCGGTCCCCGGCGGGAGGCGATGGGCAGGGAGACCACCAACGCCTGCCTGAAAATCCGCTGTCTGCTAGAGATACACTCGCGGCAATGGAGCATTCGGGCTTGGCGGCGGTCGAAAGAGCGGGGGACGTACGGCGCCCCCGAGACGGGGCCGCGCCGGCGTGGCAGGAGGCGACGGTGGCCGCGGTGGTCGACGAAGCGCCCGGTGCTGTGGCGGTGCGCCTCCAGCTCGCCGAGGCGGCCGGGTTCCTCCCTGGCCAGTACTACAACGTGCGCCTGGGGGTGCCCGGGTGGGGCCCGCGGCCATGACGTCCTCGGGCTCCTGGAGCGGGCGTCCGCCGGGGGTGCCAGGCGCGGTGCCGCCGCCGTCAGTGCCGCTGTCGTTCCTGGTGGCGTCCTCAGCCGGCCTGGTCGCCTGCGGCGTCGCCTGGGTCTGGGCTCGCGGTGCCACCGCCGCCGATCCCACCAGCGATCCCGCGATCGCCGCCGTGCACTTCGGCGTGCTCGCCGCGTTGACCATGGGTGTCCTCGGGGCCACCCACCAGTTCGCCCCTGTGATCACCGGCCGCCCGTTGCGGTCGGTCCTCTTGGCCCGAGCCACATTCATGGCCTGGCTGGCGGCGTCGTGGCTGCTGCCGCTCGGCATCGGCTTCGAACAGACCGCGGTGACCGCCGCCAGCGGGGGTCTTGCGCTCGTGGGCCTCGTCCTGCTCGCCTGGGACCTCGCCGCGCCGCTGTCGGTACGAGGCAAAGGCGCCCCTGTCACCGCTCTTCGCCTCGCCCTCCTTGGCGCGGCGGCGACCACGCTCCTCGGCGCCACCTTCGTCGGTGACCGTCAGGGGAACTGGTTCGTCCTCTCCGGCCACGTCGACTTGGCAATGGGGGTGCTCGGGCTGTTCGCCTGGCTCGGGGTCACCTATATCGGTGTGGCACAGAAGCTCTGGCCCATGTTCATGCTCGCCCACCTGCCCGGCGGGCATCGCGCGGCAACGGTGTCAGTGTGGGCGACGTGGCTCGGCGCCGCTGTTCTCGCGGGCGCGCTGGCGCATGGGGCCCCCGTCGCCGAGTGGGCCGGGGCCGGCGTGCTCGTTATCGGCCTCGGCGCGCACCTGGTCTCGCTGTGGGCCCATCTGCGTCACCGCCGCCGGAAGGCCGACCTGCACCTCGTCTTTGTGGCGACGGCGGCGGTGTGGCTTGTCGTCGCCGCAGGGCTGGCGCTCGCCGGGGCGCTCTTGCTCCCGCGCCACTACCATCTGGGGGTCGCCCTCGTCGCCGCTGCCATGGTGGCTTCCGGCGGCTGGCTGCTCGAGGCGCTCGTCGGTCACGCCCACAAGGTCGTGCCGTTCATCGTGTGGTCGCTGTTGCGATCGGAAGGGGCGCGCAGTGGACCGTCAGGCAAGCCGCTCATGTTCGCCGACCTGTACCACCACCGCTGGGCCGGCGCCACCTACGGGACTGTCACCGCCGGCATCGGCGCTCTCTGCGCCGGTCTCGGCGCGTCGTGGGCGCCGGCGATCGCAGCAGGCGGGGTGCTCTTGGTGACGACGGGCGTCATCGCCGCAGCGAACCTCTCGGCGCGCCCCCTGAAGCTACTTGCCGGTTTACGAAATGGCACCGATCTCCCCGCGGCCGCCGCGACCACCCAGCGGCGCGAAGCCGTCGTGCGACCGAAGTGACCTGATGCTGTCCGGTGCGGGACGGGCCCGGCAACGCTAAAGGCGGTCACTCCTCGATGAAGATGCACTCACCCGGGCACTCCTCGGCTGCTTCGCGGACCTCGTCCTCGTAGCCGTCGGGGACGCCGGCAAGACCTTCGGAGCCTCCCGGGTCACTCATCACCCGGTCGTCCTCTTTCACATAGGCGAGGCCGTCCTCCAAGAGGGTGAAGACCTGGGGGCAAATCTCCTCGCACAGCCCGTCGCCGGTGGGCGAAGTCGGTGTCGAGGTCGGTCGAAAACCGTACGCATACTCCCGCCGGCCAGCTCGGCCAGATCGGTTCGGGCGGCGCTCACGCCGCGGTCCCGGCACGACGGCCGATCCGCACCCGCCACAGCTCCGGTCCGGTCTCGAGGTAGTCCCAGCTGTAGCGGCCGGCGTGCTGCGCCTCGAACTGGTAGCGAAGGGGCTTGGGGTCGTGGTCGTTCACGAGGACGAACCCGGCACCCTCGGCCAGGGCGTCGAAGGTCGTGAAGATCACGTCGTGGCGCTGGCCGTGGGGGAAGCGGCGCACGTCGAGCTCCGGCTCGGCGCCTGCTGGTGCGCCAGCCTCTTCCTCGCCGGCCGGGGCGCCGGCTGGACGGCCGATCCGCACCCGCCACACCGTCGGTCCCGCCTCCAGCACCTCCCAGGTGAAGCGACCCTCGTGCTCCGCTTCGAACTGGTAGCGAAGGGGCTTGGGGTCGTGGTCGTTCACGAGGACGAACGCCGTCCCCGCCCTGAGGGCACCGTAGGTGACGAAGATCTTCTCGTGGCGCTGCGCGGGGGCAAGCGCCCGCACGTCGAGCGCCGCGTCGCTGTCACGCTCCACCGATGGCCCTGCCGACGGCCGCCTAGCCGACGGCGGCCCTGCAGACAGCGTCACCGGCTCGGCGGTCACCGAGCGCACCAGGCGGTGCAGCGCGGCGGTGACCCGCACGGCGAGCTCCGGTCGAGCGACCCGCACCGTCGCCCAGGCCTCGGCCGCCAGCTTGCAGGCAGCGTCGCCCTGCCCGATATCCGCGAGTTGGCCAGCCGCACCGAGCACGAGGCGGAGCAAGGTCGCCTCGGCATCAGAGGTCACCAGGTCATCGGCCACCGGCGTCTCGTCCTGTGCTGCTTCCGTGAGGCGGTGCATTTGGACGAGCAGCCCGGCCAGATCGACGGCATCGTCGCCCGCCAAGGGGGGGAGGACGAGCTCGTTCTCCTTGGCGACGTGCCCGGCGAAGAGCGCGCCGATCGCCTCGGCATCGGCTGCCGCCGCGCTCGCGTCGTCGGCCGTCGCCAGCCGCTCGGCCAGCGAGGTGAGCTTGCGGTGCTCGTCGACCATCCCGGCCACCGTCTCGGCCAGGTCAGCCTTGGCCGCGGCAGCCTGGTAGAGGGTGTGCTCCTCGGCCATGGCGTGGGGTAGGACCTCCTTCGCCAAGTACGCCACGAGCTCGGCGGCGACCGCGCCGTGGTGCTCTTGGCGCTCGACGGCGACACGGAGGGCATCAACGCGTCTTGCCACCCCGTCGGCGAGCGCGGCGTGGTGGGCCAGCATCGCCTCCAAGGCGCCGGGGCCGGTCTCGGTCGTAGTCATGGTGCACTCCTCTTCGCTCGATTGGATCTCCCGCGACTATATCTCTAGTGTGGACTAGAGTAAAGAGCAGGGTCTGCCGAGGCCGTCGGCTGGCGACCTCCCTTCGCCTCTTGATGGCCGCCGGGGCGCCTCTCGCGGTTTAGTATCGTAAGACGATGCACTTGCGCGCGCGAAGCCCTGAGGTCAGCTTGGGTACGACACGTCGACGCTTGGCCGTGCTCGGGGGGATCGGCCTCGTTCTCGGTGGCGTCGGCGGCGTGGCTGCCGACGTGGTGGTGCACCTGGTGGGCCTGATCAGCAACCTAGCCCTCCTCCACCGCTTCGGCTGGCAGCTGCCGGACCTCCGCAACTACCACCCCACGCCGGTGCTCCTGGTGGTGGCGGTCGGTGGTGCGCTGGTGGTGGTGGGCCTGGCCCGGTGGAGCCCGATCATCAGGGGACATGGCATACCCGAATCGTTAGAGGCGATCTTGTTCCGGGACAGCCGGGTCATGCCCCGTGCAGCAGTTGCCAAGCCGATCTCGGCCGCGGTGGCGATGGGGACCGGCGGGCCCTTCGGAGCCGAGGGGCCCATCATCGTCACCGGGGCAGCAATTGGCTCCCTCATCGGTCAGCTGGTGCCGGTCAGTCCTGCGGAACGGCGGATCCTGCTCGCTACCGGTGCCGCTGCAGGCATGGCGGGTGTGTTCGCCACCCCGGTCGCGGCCGTGGTGCTCGCCTTCGAGCTGCTGTTGTTCGAACGCTCGCTCCGATCCCTCGTGCCGCTGGTACTGGCCACCTCGGTCGCCGATGCGCTCCACGACGTCCTGATCGCACCCCGTCCGCTGTTCGCTGTCGTCCACCCGCTCGTCTTCCACGTCGCCCAGCTCCCGCTGTTCGCCATCCTCGGCCTCGCCGCCGGAGCGCTCGCCGTGGTGCTCAACCGCGGGCTGTTCGCCGTCGAAGCCGGCTTCCGCCGCCTGCCCATCCCCGAGTGGGCACACCCCATCGTTGGCGCGCTCGGTTTCGGTGCGATCGGCCTGGCCGTGCCCGGCTCGCTGTCGGTCGGTTACTGGGCCATCACCGACGCCGTCAACAGCCGCTTCCTGCTCGGCGCGGCAGCAGTTCTCTTCGTCGGCAAGATGGTCTCGTGGTGGATCGGCCTCGGCTCCAACACCTCGGGCGGCACCCTGGCACCGATGTTCCTCGTCGGGGCGACCATGGGGGAGATGGTCGGCATCGCCTTCGCCCACGCCTTCCCTGCCGCCCACATCCAGCCAGGCGCCTTCGCGCTCGTCGGCATGGGCGCGACGTTCGGAGTCGGCGCCAGGGCCCTTCTCACTGGGGTGGTGTTCGCCGCCGAGGTCACCGGCGGCTACGGCATGCTGGTGCCACTGCTGCTGGCCACAGGCGTGGCAGAGCTGGTGGCGGAGCTCGGCCTGGACGACCGGGTCATGACCGACAAGCTGCGCCGTCGCGGCTTTCGCGTGGACTTCGACGCGCAGACCGACCCGCTGCGCATGCGGGTCGCCGCGCTCATCATGCGTCCGGCCGGCGAAGGCCTCGCCACTGCCAAACTGCCGACGCTAGACCGCTGGGCGTTCGTGTCCGAGGCTCTGTCGCTGTTGCTCGAACCGGACATGCCGGCAGTGGCGGTGACCGATCACGGGCGGATCATCGGGACGATCACCCGAGCCGAGATCGAGGCCGAACTGCGTCGCCGCAATGCCGACGAGCACGTCCAGCCGCCCACGCTCGGACCATTGGCGTCACGGGCAGCTCATCGCGCCGCAGAAGCAGCCGCAGAAGGCGCGGACCGGCCCGGGGCACTCGGAGGCAAACCCGCTCCGCCGGAAGACGCTAAAGACACGGAGCAGGGGGACGACGACCTCACGTCCCCGCTCCAAGGGACCGACCTCGAAGTTGCGCACAACGATGACGACATGAGCGCTCAAACCACAGAGGACGGCACGCGGTTGGGTGCCGGGCCCGCGATGGTCAAGCCCTCGTCCGGGCCTCCCCCTGCCGCTCGGGAGGCCGACGACCCGTCATGCCCGGGCCCCTGACGACGCCGCTGACTGGCAGTCCGGCGGCAGCTTGCGCCACGGCCTTCGATGGTGGAGGCCACTGCCCGTTCGCGTCTCCTTGCGACAAGTGGCGCCGTCCTGGTGACTTTGCCGGCGGCTACAGTCCCGCTGTGGGCCTGCCGGCGGACCAGGACCTGATCGATTGGCTGCTCGACTCTGATCCGGCGCTGCGATGGCAGGTGCTGGGCGACCTCACCGACGTGCGTGCCGCCGAGGTGGCCGCCGAGCGCATCCCCAGCCGCTGGAACACGCTTCGGGCACTGCGGGTACTGAACTGGTACGACGGCGAACGTTCCAGCCCGACCGAAGCCCCAGGGCATGACAGCCGCCGGGTCGGCGACCGCGGCGGGGCCTGGGAGGCGCGCTCATGACAATTGCCCGTCAGCCGAGCTTGCGGTCGTCGTCCTGCTTGTAGGGGCCGCGCGGCCCTTCGGTGTCGCCGCTCTTGGCGTGTCGTTCGCTGGGCGCGATGGGCAGTTGGATGTTGAAGCGGAGGCCGACCAGTCGCGTGGCGAAGCAGAGGGCGAATCCGACAAGCGGGAAGGCCAGGCTGTTGGAGCCGGCGGCGTGGGCGGCGACCACGACGGCTGCGCCTGCGAGGGCGGGGACCGCGTAGAGATCATGTTGTAGCACAGTGGGGATCTGGCGGAGCAGGACGTCGCGGAGCATGCCTCCTCCGATGGCGGTGATCGCGCCGAGGATGATGGCCTGAGCCGGTCCTAGACGGAACTCGACCGCTTTTGCGGCCCCGGTTACGCAAAATAGCGCCAGCCCTGCAGCGTCGAGGACCTGGATGACATTCCAGATCCGCTCGAGAATGGGCCGGGCGGCGAAGGTGGCCAACCCAGCGGCTCCGGCGGCGGCTAGGTAGCGCCAGTCGCGGAACGTGGCGGGCGGCGTCCCGATCAGCAGGTCTCGGGTGATGCCACCGGCGAGGGCGACGACAAGGGCCAGCACGAGTACACCGAACAGGTCGAAGCGGGCCCGCACTGCGGCGAGGCCGCCGCTGAGGCCGAAAACGAAAGTTCCGATCAGGTTGAGCCAGAGGATTAGCGTGGGGTCGAAGCCCTTGACCATACGTGGCATCCTTGTCTAAAGGAGGTGACCATGTCTGATACCGGCCGGATCTAATCTGTCCTTGGCGGCTTGGACGGGGACGACCCAGGCGGCGGCTGTCCCAGGCCGTCGTGGTCAGCTAGTGGTTGTGGTGCTCGAGGGGCATGGCTCATGTCCTCTACCGCCGGGTTGGTGCCGGCCCCCGAGGTGTCCGGCCTCACTGGGGAGGTCCGTGGACCTTGGCTCAGGTTTCCTGGCGCAGTTTGCCGTTCTTGGCCAGCGTGGGGTCGGTGCACGCGGAGAGGTCGAAGCAGCACGGCCGCCGTTTGCCGCTGCTCATTTTGGAGATTGTCACCTCGACGCGTCGCTGGCGTGAAACGGGGTTTGCGGTTGCGTTGATCCACCGTACCCATTCCCAGCGCGCCATTGGGGTGATGTCGTCCCAGATGTCGGTGACCTTCGGTGGAGCGCTGGCCAGAGCTGCGCTGAGGTCCTCTGGCACCTCTGGTTCGGGCCAGTTTGGTGTCGTTTCGAGGGTGACGGTGACATGGTCGTCGGGGTTGAGGTGCGCGCTTTGTCGCAACCCCGGATCGATTTTCATCCAGTGGCCCTTGTCACCGTCGGGCTCGAGCACGGTGCGGAACTCATGGCCGTTGATCGATCCTCGGACTGCGACCTGTCCCCGCGAGGGCAGCTGTCGGCTTGCCTGGTCGGGCAGGCGCACGAGGGTCGACGAACCTAGGGTGTCGATAGTTGCGCTGAATCGGACTGTGGCCGTCTTGGTCTTCTGACTCCCGGATGTTGTCATGGTCGCTCCATTCTGTAGGTGCACGCTGACCCTTATGGCGCTGTCGGGTTGGCGGACAAGTCTTCGGGGACGGTGGTCAGCACCTCGACGGGCCCCTCGGTGAGCGCGGCGGCGTGGGCGTCGTGTTCGCCTTCGATGATCGACAACGCCAGCCACGGGTTGGCCCGCACGTTGCCGACGCGGACCGCTTTACCAAGGGTCGGTAGCCAGGAGCTTGTCGCACATTCCCCGTGACGGCCTTAGTTTTCTTTAAAGTTTAAACTTAAATGCCTGTGATTATGGCGAGAGGGTGATGGTGGGTCTGCGGGGTTACCCACGGTGACGTGGCCGGACGGGACCTTATCGACCTCAAGCTCCAGGAACGCGTCCTGCTCTGCGACCTGCGCGACGATGCGTGATGATATTAGGCCTCAAGCGGGACCAACTTGTCTCGACGACCGCGGTCACCACTTGCTATGAGGTAGGCCTCAGCAAAATCGAGGCGCTCGAGCTCGTAGACCTCGATTGCTCGCAGGAGGAGGTCCGTGTCCACGGCCCACATGGGGCTGAAGGTCACGACGGCCCGCGCCAGCTCTGCGACCCTTCCGCGCTCCAGTCCATAGAAGGACTCAAGGACGTAGACGGTCTCGGCCACGATCAGGTCAGCGAGTAGCAGCTCATCTGAGTCCTGAAGGAACCGCGTCGCGCGAGCAGCGAGATCAGGCGGGTCCCCGGTCTTAGGCGTGCGCAGTCTCACCCCTCGGTGGGCGCTCTGCGCACCCGTCCAAGGCCAGCCGCTACCTGTCTTGGAGAAGGTTGTGTCGCTAGGAGTGAACTCTGAAGGCGAAGCACCCTCTTATTGGGTTGGCGGTGGTCGCGACGGCCTTTGTTGCTGTCCGCTCACCGGCCTTCGCACGCCCGCCCCACTGGTTTCCACGTCTTGGAGTCGGCATTCGTCGGCCCGGTCGCCAAGTTCCACGACATCCCCGCAATTCTCGCACGGCGCTCGGGACATTCCCGCACCCAACGCCCGGCGGCTATCTCCCCTGTGGCACCCGTTCCCCCCGTGGTGGACGTTGAGCTGCCGTCCAGGTAATTCGGAGGCGGGACCTTACTTGCTTGTTGAGAGCTGGCTCAGGACTGCCGCCGACAGCCCGGAGCGGTCGGTATTACAGCTCTCTATGGCTTCGCTCACGGTCTCGGCATCTAGCCGCAACAACGCCAGGAGCAGGTGGCCGGGGCGAACCTCCGGTTGATGCAGCTCCTCGGCGACCCGGACGGCCAGGTTGAGCGCGTCATTAGAGCCCCGAGACAGAGGTGGGCTGGTATTTGGAACGATCTGGCCCGCCGACTCATTAGCCGAGGACAGGAGTAGGCGAAGGGTTGTCGTAGTGATCCCGGCGCAGAGGAGGGGGCGCCCGGCAGTCTGATCGCCCACAGTCGCCAAGGCGAAAAGCAGGTGCCCGGGGGCGGTGTTTCTCGCTGCGACCTCCGCCGCACAGGTCAGGGCCTCATCCAGTACCATCTTCATCTCGGGTGCGAACCTCTCGAACATGGGTTGCTCTACCTTTCCGTGCTCATACTCCCCCTACTTGGGTGAGTGACCTCTTAGCGCTGCTCGCCACTGGTTGCCGCCGCCTCGTATAGCCGCCATCGGAGCAAGACTCGCCGGCTCGTTCGATACCCGGCTCCTGTCGCCACCGACGCGGGACCCGGCGAGCGATGGCGGATCCGCCAGGCTGACGCCACGCTGGCACGCATTGACCACGATCGGATCGTGGGTGACGAGCACGATGGTTAGCCCAGTGGAACGCAGGCTGCTCAGCAGGCCGAGGATCGCGTCTCGGTTCGCTGGGTCCAACGACCCCGTGGGCTCGTCAGCGAGCAAGAGCTCCGCTGGGCGTAGGAGCACACGGGCGAAGGCCAAGCGCTGCTGTTCGCCTCCCGACAGCGTCGAGACCGGCTGGTCCAAGGCGACGTCCAGCCCTACCTGGTCCAGCCCCCAGCGCATAAACGCACCGCGTTTCTGACGCCTCACGCTGGCGCCGCGAAGGGTGACCGCTAGGTTAGCTTCAACGGTGCCGTCGTCGATGAGCGCCCCATTTTGGAATAGGTAGGGAACTCTTCTCCGCAGGAGCTCCGGTAGCAGCCGGGCGTAGGTCTTGGCGGCGCTCCCTGCGAGCGGCATCTTTACCGGGTCGTCGAGCCCGCCGAGGCTCGGGACGCGGTCCAAGAGGGTGGAATTGCGCAGAGTTATAACCTCGATGATCGG
>JAJYMM010000063.1 GCA_021787035.1 Actinomycetes bacterium | reverse complement strand
CGATGTCTACCGGTCTGGCCGCTTTGACGTGCTGTTCCCCACGCAAGAGCAGGTGGCGGTGCTGTCGTGGGCCAAGAGCCGGCTCGAGGAAGCTGCAGTCGCCACCGCTGTCCCTTCCTTCGACGCCCTGGCCGCCGTGCAGGACAAGATCTCGGCGTCGGCCACGATGCGCCGCCTCGGGGTCCCCAGCCACTGCTCTCCGTCCTCGGTGCCGCCCAACATGGCGGTGGTCACCTCGGCATCCTCGCCGAGGTCCTCCACGCCGGGCGACGAGACCACGGCTACCTCGCCAGCCGCGAAGAGCTCACGCCTCCGGCCCATGACCCCAAGGCGCTGGTTCCCCTGGCCATGGCCACCGCCGCCACTGTCGCGGTCCCGAGGAGCTGGTCCTGGTTCACGTCAGGAAGCGTGTCCAACTACGCCCTCACCGGCGAAGGATGGCACCAGCTCTTGGAGTCCGATCCGTCCCTCAGGTACGACCGCAAGGGATCCGGCCCGGGCCCAACGAAAGCACGGCGCAGCCGCCGCACGGGAACCGAATTGGAAGTGGGACGCCGAGCTGATGACCGTGCAGCGGGGTCTCGATTCGTCCAGGCCGGCCTGGGCCCGACTGTTAGAGGACCCGCTTGCCACCGGTCTGAAGGGGTCTCTCCAGTCGCGGTCCCCTTCCGGGGTGTGCAGCCACTTGAATTCGCGTTCGCAGATAGGGCACTCCCTGTAGAGGAATCCGTCAGAGTCAAGAGGACTCGACATCGCCAGGCTCACTCTGTCGTCATTTACACCAACCTCCACCAGGTTCTCGGCTAACTTCCCCTTGTCTGCGCTCCACTGCTCCTCCTCGTCCTACGAGTCGGTGGACCAGATGGCGCCATGCTCTCCGAGCCAGAGCCGAACCACTTGTCCGCTTGAGGGCGGGTGGGCCGCGCACATCGACTCGGAGCGGGCGGATCTGTCGTTGCTTGTACAAGACGTAGACCAGCACCGCAATGCTCACGATCTCGCCGGCGCTGGATGCTGCTGCCGAGTTCGACGAGGTTGCCGCCAGCAGGAGGGCGTCCGCCACCTCAGCGCTCCTTCCTCTGGCGGTCGCCCGGCTCAGAGGGAGCGCCCACGAGGGTCTCTCGATCGGATAGCTACTGCTCGACGCCCGCGACCCGCCCGACGACGACGGGGTCTGGACGACGGTCCTCTGGACGGCCATCGACCGAGAAGACCGACGCCGGGTGGGCGCCCCCCTGCCCAGCCCGACAAATCACGTCCGTCCCGTTCAGCAAAGGAGAAGAAGAACAAGTGACCGTGAACCAGAACTGGGAACGCCCTGGCGGTGGCTTCCTACGTATCCTCGGGATCGTCTACCTCATAAAGATCATCCGGCGTCGCCTGCAACGCCGCCTGAACAGAGTCGACGACCCCGGCACGACGTGAAGCGGAAAACCCATGGTTTACCAACGTTCACCTTCGGCACCCGACCGATGCTGTCGCCCGCCGTTGCGCTCAGGGGCGCCTCGGTGCTCTCCGCCGAGCCCGCCGTGCGCGGCCCAACGCTCACCGGGTGGCCCGCCGAGGATGGGGATAGTTGCGGCGCAAGAAGTCGGCAAAGGCCGGCACCGTGAACTCGTTCAACCCGTAGGAAGGGCTGAAGATCAGACCCTTGTCGATCAGGCGCGACCGGGTAGGGGCGACACCCTCGGGGCCTGACCGGCCGAGCCGGACGGCGATATCCCCGGAACGGTACGGCCCGTCGCCGAGATCAGCCATGGCCGAAAGGTAGGCCAACTCCGCGGCCGTAGTCCGAGCCACGCGCACCCGGAAGAAGTTGTCGTCGAGCTGCAGACGCACGATCGGCTCCGCTTGGGCCACGTCGGCGACGGTGATGACCGGGCCAGCGGCGATGTTCCAGACATGCTTTCCGTACTCTTGTAGGAAGTAGGGGTAGCCGTCGGTGAGCTCGATGACGCGTCTCGTGGCCTCCGGTTCGAAGCCAGCCCCTTCCGCGGCAGCCGGCAGCTCGAGGGCACCGCTCGCCGCCGTCTCATCCAGGCGGTCGATCACCGGGAAGTCGAACATGCGCTCCGCGTAGGACTTGGCCGTCCCAGCCAACGCCGGCAACTGCGGTAGGCCCGCGCCGACCAGGGTGACTGGAAGATTGCGTTGGGTGCACTGGTGCAGCGAGCTAATGAGCGCCTCGAACTCCCGCCGGCCGAGGAACTGGATTTCGTCGAAGAGGAACACCACCCCGCTGTGGTGATCGGCGGCAGCGTTGCCGAGCTCGACCAGCACGTCGGCCAAGTCGTCGGCGAGGTTGCCGGAGTCGCCTCGTCCCACTGCCGCCTCGACGTCGATGCCGATTTCGACGCCGTCAGGGAGACGGAGCGTGAAGGCCTTCCACACGGCGGCTGCCCGGCGTGCCCGGGCCTGCAAGCGACCGGCGGGCGAGAGCGAGAGGAGCGCCCGACGGGTGAGGCGAGCCATGAGCGTCGAAAAGTCGGTCTCATGGGTGATCTCCGCCGAGGCAGTACGGAAGCCGGCCTCTTCGGCGATGCCGTCCAAGGTTCCGAGCAGCACGGTCTTTCCCACGCCGCGCAGTCCCGTCATCAAGAGACTCTTCTCGGGACGGCCCAGCCGCAGCCGTTCGAGGAGGATCCGGAAGGCGTCGAGCTGGGCGTCGCGGCCGCTAAGCACTGGCGGTCTGCTGCCCGCCCCGGGCGTGTACGGGTTGCGCACGGCGTCCACTGCCACCCACCCTATACGAACTTCATCCCTGTTTACTCGATGAGGATAAACCTTGCCAAACTTGGTACAGGTGAAACGCTGCGCGTCCGAACCCTGTAGACGTCTCCGGTCCTGATCGAGCGAGCACCGTCTGGCGTAGCGCAGCGCGCATGGCGACAACGAGTGCGAGGTCACTGGGACGAGCCCTCTGCCGTTGCCTCCAGATACTTCTTGTAGCGCCGCTCCGTATCGTTGATGAGATCGGTGTAGGTGCGAACACGGAAGTTGCTGCTCCGGACCTTGAGGGTCTTGCGCAGATCGTCGGACTGTTTGGTGCCGACCAGGAGTGCCTCGAAGGAGGAGTGCTGGTCGGAGTACTCGCCGCAGAGAACGACGTATCGTTCCAGTTGGTTCAGGTCCGCGACGTCGAGGACGTGCGATGGCCGCTTCAACTCGATGATGATCAAGCGCCTGTCGACGGTTCCGCATACGAAGTCTGGTCGCTGCCTCTCAAACTGCTTGTCCTCTTTGGCCATCTGGGTTCCGACGATGGTGCGAAGCGATTGGTTGCTGTGCATGAGCCAGTACCGCTCATCGACGATCCACATCGCACTTTCCAGCAGTCGGTGGATCGAGCCATCACTCCGTATCTCGTACGTGCGGTCATCGAGTGCGCGATCGCGGAATAACTCCAAGAGTCCGAGGCGTCGCTGGACCTCACGAGTCACGGTGGCTATCTGAGTGAGGGTCAACGACTCCATGAGGGCGGACAGCTCACGGACCGCAGCCTCTCCCTGTTGAGGGAGCTGGGCCACGATTGTCCGTATCGCTCGGCGCAGGCCCTCGTCAGCTCCGACGAGGATCTCAGCGATCTCGCCTAACGCCTCGGCGATCTGATCGACATCGTTGTCCGTGATCTTGCTGAAGTCGATCTGCTTGAGGATCCGCGTGAACTGCAGCGGCTCCGTGTTGGCCAAGCTCTGCAACTGGGTCACGGAGATCGACATTGACTTTACGGGCTTGGTTCGAGCACCACTAGGGCCGTCTACCACACGGGGCGGGATCTCCCATCCCAGGAAGCGAGCCAGCTCTCCATCCACGATCGCCTTGACCCGCTCCCACCGTTGTTGCGTCGGGATGTTGAACGAGGCTGAATTCCCGGGCCACCACTTGTAGAGAGTGAGTGGCGGATCTGTGGAGTCGGACTGGGGATGGGGATTGGTGACCTGAACCGAGAAGGCTCTGTTGACGCGGCGAAGTTCGCGAACCCACGGCTTGGCGAACCGCTTGGAGTGGCACTCGCTGCACTCCGTGGATTCCGGAGGATTGTGGCGACCGCATCGTTCGCAGACGAGGTCATCAGTGGCTGCTGCAGGCGCAGGAGATCCTGTCTTCGCCGTAGGGGTCGGTGACCGTTTCTTTGCTGCCGCTGCCTTTGTGGCCGATTTCTTTGGTGCCATCGTTCTGCCTCTGGTCGGCGGGCGATCCCCGGGACTACCGCGACGTGTCTGAGTAGGTGCCGAGGAACTGGCGCACCGTCGCGACGGCCTCCTGCCGGAAGCGGGCCGCCTCGTCGTCATCGCCGGGGGTGGAGAGGAAAATGCCGTAGGCCGTGGGTCCGTCCTGCGCCGCGTCGCGGAACCGCTCGGAGAGCAGAGCCAGGGCGGCGGCAACCTGTCCTTCTTGCGCCACGGGGCTCTGCGCTGCAACTCGCCCCGCCTCGAACGGCCCACCATCGTGATGGAGGAGACAGAAGACGAGGTCGTACGCGTCCTTGTTCTCGTGGCGGTCCTGAAAGGCCAAGATCTTGAGCACGACGTACGGCAGGATGCCGGCGACACGAACGGTGACGCGGGACACGCCGCCACCGTCTAAGCGCTCGCCTTTGAGCTGGTGCTCGCGATGGTCGTGTTGGACCAATCGCGCGCCTCGGACGTTGAACGCGCCGAGGTTCGAGCCAACCGTCTCGCCCTTGGGCTTGAAAATTCTCCCGGGCTCGACGGCATCCGTCTCGCAGAGGAACTCCACGGTGACCTTCACACCGTCGACGTCGCGATGCCAGCGAAAGCTGGTGTCGCCCGGAGTGAATCCGGACTTCTTGAGATTGTTCTCCAGGGTTCGGTACGTCTCGGGCGTCTCATCGCCCAGTGCGAGGCCGATGACGAGATCCACGTCGGTCGTGCCGACATGAGGGGGCACGCCCTGGGGCAGCTCTCCGACGATGTACCGAGGGGCGAGGCCACCGGCAAGGTAGATGCGGTGCCCCACGGACCGAGGTCACCGAGGAGCGTGATAAGCGCTCGCTCGCACCGTGCGGTCGTGACCTCGTCGTACTGGCTGAAGTGTTCCTTGCTCATAAGCCGATCACATCCTCACGCAGCCGGTCTGCCTGCTCCTTGCCGCGGCGGGGATCGGTGCGAAGGTCGTAGTAAAGCCTGAAATTGTTGACCTGCCACATGCCATCGGTTTCGCGACGAAATGCGAGAGGAGCGTCACCCGCGACCTCTTTGAGCATCAGATTGTGTCCGGTGGCCACCGGTTCGGCGTCGAGCGTGCGAGCGGCATCGTCGAGAAGGACACGGTCGGTGACCCACACGTCGACAACGGGAACGGCCGTGACGAACGGCGCTTCCCGTGCGGCGACGTATGCACCGGTCAGTGCATAGGCGATGCCCGCGCGATTGAGAGCATTCGCGACGTCGATGCCGAGCTGCTGTGGTGCCGGAGCCAAGCGAAATGCCGTGAGCCTCTCGGTGCGGCGATCGCGGTTCTCTTCAGCCCAAAGGTCGAGGAGTCGCCCGGGGTTGATGAGCCGGCGGACCCGGCGTGGTCCAGCGCCCTCGACCGCGACCAAGCCCTCGCCTTCGAGGCGGGTCAGGACCCGATGGGCCAGTCCCGCAGAAATGGCAGCCGTCTCGACGAGGTCCTGGACACGCCACTTGCGTGTGGGGTCGAGAAGCAGTGCTTGTGCCGCGATGCCCGCCTTCCCGGTGAGTCGGGCTGGTGGTGGGGTCCCCGCCGTGGGCCGGGGGCGTCCGTGGCCCTCGACGTGGACAAGGAGGCCAGGGAGCTGGAGGTGTGCGTTCCCGAGTCCGTCGACAACACCGACGCCGTGGCGTTCGAGGATCCCTCGTGCGTCTCGGGTGGTGTCCCCGGCGATCAGGAGGAGCCGGGCACCGGGAATCCTGGTCGCGTAGTCGATGAGCTGCCACGCGGTGGCGGCGTTGGCATGGCGCTTGAACTCCACGACCACCGTCTCCGCCGTGTCGCCAAAGCGGATGATGGCGTCAGGACGGTGACCGTCCGGGAGCAGCGGCTCGACCTGGACCCCGGTGATCCCAGGGATGTCGCGCAGGATCCGGAGGGCGTCAGCCTCGAGCATTGCTTCGATCTTCACTGGATCTTCGTTCTTCATAACGCTTGTAAATATACGAGCTCCAGTGAAGATCAGTGACGCGTGCCTGAAGGGTCCAACAACTCGACGCCAGGCTTGACCAGCGTCGACGAGCACGGCCACGCTCCCCGGCGTGTGGCTCTCATTCCTCTACCGCCTGGCACGTCGTGTGCTCGAGGGTGTCCGGGCCCATCAGACCGACACCCTGTCCAAGGACGCAGAGATATTGGTGCTCCGGCACCAACTAGCAGTGCTGCGCCGCCAGGTCGCCCGCCCCCGCTTCACCTGGGCGGATCGCGCGCTCGTCGCGCTGCTCGCTGGTCTCGTGCCAAAAGACCGCTGGTCGGCGTTCCTCGTCACGCCGAAGACGATCCTCGCCTGGCATCGGGAGCTCGCTCGAAGACGCTGGACCTACCCGCACCGGCGTCCGGGACGGCCGCCTCTTACCGACGAAACGGTCAAGCTCATCTGCCGGCTCGCTCGCGAGAATCCCCGATGGGGATACCTGAGGATCGTCGGCGAGCTGAAAACGCTCGGTGTGAGCGTGTCCAAGGGCAGCGTCGCCAACGTGTTGCGCCGTCGCGGACTGCCACCAGCTCCTCGGCGATCCGGACCCACCTGGGCGGAGTTCCTTCGCGCCCAGGTGAAGGGCATCTTGGCAACCGACTTCTTCCACGTCGACACGGTGATGCTGCGGCGCTACTACGTCCTGTTCGTGATCGAGGTCGAGTCCAGCGTCGTCCACCTACTCGGTGTGACGACGAACCCGGGCGGGCCATGGGCCACCCAGGTCGCCCGGAACTTCTGTTGTGACCTCGAGGAGAAGGGCAAGCGGTTCCGGTTCCTCATCCGAGACCGAGACGCCAAGTTCACCGCCTCCTTCGACGCCGTGTTCGGTGTTACAGCAGCCCTGTGCCCCAGAATCTCCGGGCATCGAGTATCTGGACCCTTCAAGCTGCGGAAGAGGGGACTCCGATGAAAAACCTGACCGCGGGCGCCATCTCGCGCTCGTGACGCTCCAGGACGCGCACGTCGCAACCCGAGTCGACCAGCCCATCGACCACCCGTCGTCCCAATCTCCCGGTGCCGCCCGTGACGAGGACGGGTGATGTCATGATCCCTCCCTCGCCATCAAACCTTGCCAACCGCAAGAACGGGGACGTCCAACTCGATTCGGTTCATCACCCCTATGGCCGACGGCAGAAGCGAAACGTGACAGCGCCAAGCCAACACCAAGAGGCGGCCCTGTGTTTCGTGGCCCGCTGACCTCGGTTCCGGCCACTTACCACGGCACGCGGCCGAGGGCCGGCGACCAGCTGACGGCTCGTTGGACGCGGTCTTTGCACTCGGGTTGACCAAGGCCAGACGGAACTTCAGCGGCCGCTGAAGTCCCGCCAGAGACTGTCCCAGCCTCAACGCAGCAGCGATCCCGACGATATCCGCGCCAAACGCGAGGCGCTCGCGGCCTGTCGCGCGGGAGACACTTTCGTCCGCCAGGTGGCGTTGGACCTCGGCGGCAGGGCCTCATCTCAATCGTGACAGGCGCAGACTGTATGGAGGTTAGGGACAATCCATCACGATAGCTATTAGCGAATTTTCTTCCTCACGGCTTTAGGTGGCCCGGCTGGGGTCAGCGCGCTCCCCCGCCGAGCCCCAGTACCATTGTTGCCGAGGTGGAGCCTGTGCGTTGGGCATGCCCAATGTGCGTCAACTGGCAGTTGGCGCAGTGCCGCTGTGGGCGCGGGAGGGTGCTAGTCGCCGAGGCCGGTCCCTTGCTCCGATGAGGCCGAGAAGTAGCCCTCCGACGACGAGTACGGCACTCATCCCAAGGCGCCGTGTCGATGCAACCGAGCACCTCCGGTTGACAGCGTGCTCCTCATTGGCCACAACAGCCGCGAACCCGCGTACGTCCGGCGTGGTGGTGCCATAAGGCGGCCCAGCCAAAGCAGTGTTCAATGCAGACAGGCATGAGCCGGAGACGTCCGCGTATGCGCCTGGTGCGCTGACCCGTAGGCCCCTTACAGATAGAGGCGCGAAGGCAAGGCTTGCAGCGGCGACGACGGTGACAACGCCGGCCAGGAAATACCACCGAGCAGGAGAAGGCCATCGCCCTTCGATGCCGAGGCGACCACGCGCTCGGTCCAACACAGCCACAACTAAGAAGGCCGCGAGGCCCACCGGCCCGAAGACCACACAACCGACAAGCCACCAACCTCCTCGACGGGCCCTGGCTTTGGCATCCTCGACGAGCAGCCGAGCCGTCGCAACGATGGCACCCAGTAGGAGGACCAGGTACACAGCATGCCCCGTCCCAAGCAGGAAGCCAGGGACCAGCAGCAAGGTCACAAGCACGACAACTGCAGCGCCAGCCACGGCCCAACGCACGCCGCCGATGTTACCTGTCGACGAGGGCTTCAAATCCCTGGTGGTGGCCTCAGCCGCTATTTTGCCAAGCCCTCGTACCAGGACAGCGTCGGCGGCATCGGTGCTCGCCGAGGGTGCCCGACGTGGCCTTCGACGCCAGCCCGGCCAGCTCGGTGGTGACGATAGAGGTCACCAGGGCTCGCCAAGTTGTGCTCCCATTGAGCGCCACGAGCCTCGGCCTCATCCATGTTCTGACGATGGTGACCCACCTCGAAGCACAACATGCCGATCTGCTCGAACAGGTGATGGCAGACCCAAGGCTCACGGTCGATGACCTGACCGAGGCGGGCGTATTTTCCCGTCCCAAAGTCGGCTCGCTCTCTCCCGAAGGAGCCCAAGGGGAAGGGCACGGACCCGTTCGACCTATCCGAGTAGGTAACGGCCCCACGACCTGGGCCGGCCGCGGGAGAGCGTGCGTGGGCGTCTGGTCAAGAAATATCTCCCCGGTGCGGCGCCGGCCCGCGCTTGTCCTGGAAGCCGTACCGGCGGGCTCCCGGCCAGGACACCTACGACGAGGTATGGGCGGGCACCTACCACATGCGCCCGGGCCGCGCGTCGCACTCACGGGTACCTGGACGACCAGGTGGCCAGGCTGCTCGGGCCCTACGCCGACAAGGCGGGGCTGGTGGGGACCGGCCCTTTCGACCTGGGTGAGCCGGAAGGCTACCGGCTCCCCGTCCGGGGCTACAACCGTGGCTTCAGCTTCGACCCAGCGCTCGTTTACTTCCCGACGGCTACCGTCGTCGTCGAGATACTTTCGCCAGACGACGAGACGTTCCAGAAACTGCCCTTCTACGCGGCTCACGGCGTCGACGAGGTGCTCGTTGTCGAGCAGACGAGCACGGGGTGCGGGTGCTCGCCCTGGGAGGCGGCCAGTACGAAGAATGCGACACGAGCACGGTGCTTGGCGTCAGCGCAACGGATTTGGCCGGCGCCATCCGCTGGCCTTAGCGCCCGAGCCCGCCCAAACCAAATACGCCCGGGTGGAGATCGTCGCTGACGGACTGGTCAACGCAGCCGGCGTTGAGATCCCCGCAGGAAAGCTTTGGCCGCCGGGTGCAGCAATCTAAGGCCCGTAGGCGACGACCGGGCACCTCGCTCCCGGTGCAGCGGCCAGACGCGTGTCGAGCGTGACGACAGACGTCCCGAGCAGCTCTGCCAGGCAAACGTATGCGGCGTCGTAAATGGTGAAATTGCCGCGGAGCTGCCAGGCGCGCTCTGCGAGTGGTGCGTAGGGCCAGAGCTGTAGGGGCAGCGAGAGCAGGTCAGCGTGGGCCAGCGTCGCCTGGGTCTCGTCGAGCAGTCCCGCCAGTGCCTGCCGGCGAAAGATATTGGCCGCCTCGAAAAGGACGAGTACTGGCGCGGCCAGGGCCGCGCCAGCCACGGACGACGCGACCCAACGGCCCGCTAGACCAGCATCAGCCAGGAGCGCGACGAGGGCGGTAGCGTCGATAACCAGTGGGCCATTCGGCTGGTAGCTCACCTCCGGTCGGCGTCGCGATGGGCAAGGATGACCGTGGTGTCGAGCACTGTGCCTGTGAGTTCGGCGCGCTGGCGAGCCCGTCGCACGACCTCTTCCATGCTCGGCTGTGACGCCACCTCGACAAGGTGGGCCAATAGGTACTCCTGGAGGGACCGTCCCGAGCGGGCAGCCCTCGCGGCGAGCTCGTCCCGTACGGTCTCGGGGACGTTACGGACCGTGATCGCCACAGGCATGCCGCTATAATAGCAGCATTGCTGTCATAATAGTGGCACAGGCTTGCGGGACTCGCCGGGGATCTCGTCCGGCCCCGGCTGCCGGTGGAGCGACGAGGCACCTGCGCATGCTTACATCTTGGCCCCTGCCGGCAGGACGACAGCGGGCGCCGCAAAACCCAACGCTCGCTCTTCCCGACAAGGCGCCGGGCCTGTTGAGCCGGTGTTACCAAGCGTGCCCGACCATCGAGCCATGACGCACCACGGGTCCCTCCGGACCGGGCTCTCTGGCCTTCTGGAAGCTAGCCTCGCTCTCCTAGCCGCCGCGTGCGGGGGACCGCCCAGCCATGCCGGCGGCTCCTTGAAGGCGGCAGGGACGAAGAGCTCCCAAGCAACGGGTTCCCCCTCAGCGGTCGGCTTCTCCCACTGCATGCGTGCCCACGGGGTGCCGAAGTACCCCGACCCCACCATCGGCCCCCTGGGCTGGTCACGATGGCGGGACTTGAACTTCGGGAACCCGACTTTTCGCCCCTTGCGCTTGCCCTGCTTGGACGACGACCAGTTCGACAGCGCTTTGACGAGATCAGCGGTCCCCGCCGAGTAGCACTCCTTGGAGCTCTCCGCCCACCACGGTGCCACCTTGGGCTTGTCCCTGTCCCATCGCTTGCGCAGCGCTGGGAGGCCCCATGGCACGGGCTCGTGCTCGGGGCCTTGCTCCTTGGCGTCCAGGTCGGCCTTGACCTGCCCGAGTGCCCAGTTGTAGGCAAAGCGCCTGGCGCCGGAGTGCGAGCGGACCACAGAAGGGTCCTTTGGCCATTCGACCTCGAAGCTCGCCCCGGTCACGCTCCAACCGGACGGCACCTGCTTACCATCGTCGTCGGACAACTGGGACAAGACGGTGACCGCCTCCACCGCTGCCCGGTGGGCCTCGAAGTCACCGGTGACCAGCACCCTGGGAGAGAACTTGCCCGGCTCCTTGCCTGGCAGGTGCACGCCACCGGTAGCGGCAGCAGTCCTCGCTGCTTCTTTCACGGTGCGGGC
>JAJYMM010000124.1 GCA_021787035.1 Actinomycetes bacterium | reverse complement strand
GGACGGACAGGGGACCGACGGGCAGGCGCCCGACGGGCAGGGGCTAGGTGGGCAAGGTTGAGGGCCTCGCACGGAATGGCCCTCGGCCGGCGACTTTGTTAGCTTTGGCGCGAACGAGCCATGGCGAACCTCGACGACGTATTCAAGGCCTACGACATCCGTGGCGTAGTCCCGGACCAGCTCAACCCTGACCTGGCGCGAAAGGTCGGCGCTGCCTTCGCAGGCTTCGCCCGCTCGCCTCGGATCCTGGTCGGCCACGACATGCGGCCATCTGCCCCCCTACTCGTCGAGGCGTTCACCGAGGGCGTGACCTCTCGGGGGGTGGACGTCGTCCTCCTCGGTCTGGTCTCGACTGACGAGCTGTACTACGCGTCTGGGGCACTCGACTCTCCGGGTGCCATGTTTACGGCGTCCCACAACCCCGCTCGCTATAACGGCATAAAGCTCTGCTTGGCCGGCGCAAGGCCGGTAGGTGCAGATTCTGGGCTCGCCGAGATCCGGGCTGAGGTCGAAAATGGCGGGGCCGAACCCGGCGCGCTTGGCAAGCACGGGAATGTGAGCGAGCAGGATGTACTCGCCGATTACAGCGCCAAAGTCCGCAGCTTCTTCGACCCGGAGGCACGTCGACCACTCAAAGTGGTAGCCGACACAGCTAACGGGATGGGTGGCCTCGTGGTCCCGGCCGTCTTCGAGGGCCTGCCCTTCGCGTTGGAGGTGCTCTACGGGGAGTTGGATGGTAATTTCCCGAACCACCCGGCTGACCCGATTCAGCCGGCAAACTTGCGCGACCTCCAGGCACGGGTGCTCGAGACCGGGGCTGACGTAGGACTGGCCTTCGACGGCGACGCCGACCGCTGTTTCTTGGTGGACGACAAGGCTCAGCCGGTCTCGGGTTCCACTACCACGGCGATAGTCGCCAAGGCGATGCTCGAGAAGTCCCCGGGGGCGACCGTCCTTTACAACCTCATATGTTCCAAGGCTGTACCGGAGATCATCCGGGAAAACGGTGGTGTCCCAGTAGTAACTCGTGTGGGCCATTCCTTCATAAAGGGGATCATGGCCGATACGGGAGCGGTGTTCGGCGGCGAGCACTCCGGCCACTACTACTTCCGTGACAACTACCGCGCCGATTCTGGTTCAATCGCCGCTGTAGTGGCGCTCGGGGTTATCTCGAAAGCGGGCGTGCCGCTCTCAGAGCTCCGCAAGCCTTTCGAGCGCTATGCAGACTCGGGCGAGATAAACACAGAAGTGAGAAACCCCGCAGAGACGGTTGAGGCCATCTCCCACTATTACGCGGAGGCGCGCCCGGAGGCCACGCAGTCGTTTATGGACGGGGCCACGGTTGATTTCGGTGACTGGTGGTTCAACATCAGGCCGTCCAACACAGAGCCGCTCGTCCGTCTAAACGTGGAGGCGGCTGACCGCGCCTCTTGCAACCAGCGCACCGAAGAGGTGCTCGCCCTTATAAAGGAGCGCGGCTAAAGTGCCTCTCGACCCCCTTTTGCTTGAAATTCTCGCTTGTCCCGAGGACAAGGGACCGCTCTTGTACTTCTCCGACGAGGATGCCTTGTACAACCCCCGTCTCCACCGCCGCTACTCGATAAAAGACGGCATCCCTGACATGCTCATCGAAGACGCCGAACAAGTTGTGATAGCCGAGCACGAAAGGTTGCTCGCCAAGGCGGCGGCCGAGGGGATCAAGCCTAATTTCGAGCCTGCTTCCGAAAGCGGTCCCAAACCGCCCGCGGGCGATCAGAGCCAGGAGCCCTGATGCCCGTCATTGACAGCGACCGCATGTTCGAGTACGCGGCGCAGTTCCCCGAACAGGTGGAAGAGGCCTGGGGGGAGGTTCGTTCGCTCGGAGGCCTTCCAGCGCGCGAAGAGGTCGAAAACGTGGTCGTGATCGGCATGGGCGGTAGCGGTATCGCCGGCGATGTCCTCTCAGCGGTCGCCTCGCCCCTTCTACCGGTGCCGGTGACGGTGGTCAAGGGCTACGAATGCCCGCATTTCGTCGGGGATTCGACACTTGTCTTCGCGATCTCGTACTCGGGCAATACCGAGGAGACGATCGAGGCCGCTGCGGACGCCGCCCTAGCAGGAGCCAAGATGGTCGTGGTCGCGTCGGGTGGTGAGCTCGTACGACTTGCCGAGGGATGGCGGGCGCCCGTCATAGGCGTGCCGACCGTGCCGTGGCCCCGAGTCGCGTTCGGGGCGATGGCCGTGCCTCTCATCGGGACCTTGTGGAAGATGGGCCTCCTTCCGGGCGCGGACCGATGGACCGAACAGGCGATCGAGCAACTTGGCATTCGCCGCGACGAGTTGGTGGGTGCTGGCGACGACTCCGAAGCGGCTGAAGTCGCCCGCATGATAGGCACCACGGTGCCTATCATCCATGCCGGAGGGGCAGTCGGGCAGGCAGCCGCGTTGCGGTGGAAGTGCCAGGTCAATGAGAACGTGAAGCGGCTGGCCTTTACCTCCACCCAGCCTGAGCTTTGCCACAACGAGGTGTGCGGGTGGGCAGAGGCGTCCAAGGCGATAGGCGAGCAGATGACCCTCGTCCAGCTCCGCCACGACGCAGAGCATCCCCAGGTCGGGAGGCGCTTCGAGATAACGGGCGAGATGGTGCGGCCGCTCGTGGCTGGCGTGGTCTCCGTAAGGGCGCGCGGTGAAGGCGAACTAGCCCAATTGCTTGACCTTGCCTACTTCGGCGATTACGTGTCGCTGTGGCTCGCCGCAGACGCGGGCGTCGATCCCGGCCCGATTGAGGTCCTCATGTGGTTGAAGCGCCAGTTGGCTGGTCCCGCGGTTTAGGGCCTTACGGGGTAGAGCCCACGATCTTGGGAAGGCACGCCCCGGTGTAGCCTCGTTGGCGAGGCCCCGGTGGGTCTGTGGTTGCAAGTCGACGCCAGCCGCAGGCGAAACGACCCACGTAAGGCAACCCTTGGTTGCTGAGCATGGTGCGGCTTAGGAGTAAGCCCTGCCTCTTCGTTGGCCGACTAGCGGCCTAGAGGGGAGATGGCGACAAGCGGGGTAACCCGAGATGTTGGGCACGGGCTGTCCCGTACCGCCAACTCGGGCCCGAAGACCGCTGCAGCAGGCGAGTGTGGGGGCAAAGACCAGGTCAGCCACCGGGGCCCCCATCGCTATTCGTGCATCGCCGCGCGAGCTCCGGACGGTCAGGTACGAATTATGTGCTCAAGTCCAAAGAGCTCTCCGGCTCCCCGACGTCGCCCTCGACCCGGTCAGCGCCGACCTCCTGGCCGCCAACCTCCTGGCCGCCAACCCCCTGGCCAGTGGGTGCCTCTTCATCAGCGGCTACCGCCTGGCCAGTGGGTGCCTCTTCATCAGTTGCAACCTCCCGGTCGGAGGGCCAATGGCCCGCCGCCGCCACTCCGGACGTCACCAGCTCAACCGCTACCTGCTCTTTGGCTACCTGCCCCGCCGGGACAGTGCGAAGCATCCGATTGCGCCAGGCGTAGGTAACGGCCTCCATCCGTGAGTGCAGGTGGAGCTTCTCCAAGATGTTTCGGATGTGGTTCTTCACCGTGTTCTGGGAGATGAAGAGCTGGCCAGCTATCTGCTTATTGGTTTTCGATTCCGCGACCAGGGACAGGACTTCGAGCTCGCGCCCGGTAAGGCCAGTCACCGGCACAGCGCTGGGCGTGGCTGCGTGCTCCCCGATGAACTGGAGCAGGTGCGGGTCTAGGGCGACGACGTCCGGTTCGAGCTCACGCGCCCTAGCCAAGGTTTCCTCGCCGTCGTGCGCCTGACCCGTTACCTCTATGGCTGTATTGCTGGCGAGCGCGCGAGCCAAGGTCTCGCACCAGCCGTCGTCTCCGGCTAGCAGCACTCGCATGTGCTCGCCGGTCGACACGCTCTCTTGCGAGCTCATGGCGCCCGCTGTACCTCCTTGGCCCCCGCCGTGCGGGCCATCACATCATCGGGTGGCGCTCGGTCCTCGCCGCTCCACAACCTCGAAGCTAGCGACCCTTTGGGCTAAGCCGTCCGGGCGACCCTTCCCATCTTCGTCCCTCCCATCTTGGTCCTTCGGCGCCGTGCTGTGTGACCGCACGGCTCCCACCATCTGCCCGTCGGCGCCACCCCGCCGGCACCACCCCGCCGCTGCCACCTCGCGACCGACTCGGCGGCCCGTCTGCGGTCCGCATGGCTTGCCCTCCTGGTAGCTTGGAGGGCGCGATGAGCGTGCTTACCAAGTTCTTGCGGATCGGCGAAGGGAAGAAGCTACGAGCCCTTGCTTCCCTGGTCCCGGACATAAACGCCCTGGAGCCGGAGTTGGAGGCGCTCTCCGACGAAGACCTGGCGCATAAGACGGTCGAGTTCAGGGAGCGCCTCGCTAATGGCGAGGAGCTGAACGACCTGCTCATTGAGGCTTTCGCCGTCATGAGGGAGGCCGGCAAGCGGACGATCGGCCAGCGCCACTTCGACGTCCAGCTGATGGGCGGCGCAGCGCTCCATTTCGGCTGGATCGCAGAGATGAAGACCGGTGAAGGCAAGACGCTCGTGTCGACCCTCCCGGTCTATTTGAACGCCTTGGAGGGCCACGGCGTCCACGTGGTGACGGTCAACGACTACCTGGCCAGCCGTGACGCCGATTGGATGGGCCAGCTCCACAGGTTGCTCGGGCTTTCCGTCGGGCGAGTTTCGCCGGACATGCCGGACTGGGACGACAAGAAGGCGGCTTACGACGCCGACATCACCTATGGGACCAACACCGAGTTCGGCTTCGACTACCTGCGCGACAACATGGCGCGGAGCCTGGACCACATGGTCCAACGTGGCCACCACTACGCCATCGTGGACGAGGTGGACTCCATCCTGATCGACGAGGCCCGTACCCCGCTCATCATCTCCGGCCCCTCGACCGAGTACGCGCGCTTGTACTACCAGTTTGCCGGCGTGGCCCGGAGCCTTGTGCGCGACGAAGACTACGAGGTGGACGAGGAAAAGCGCACGGTTGCGCCCACCGATTCGGGCATCGGGAAGGTGGAGCGGCTCCTCGGTATCGACAACCTCTATGACCTCGGCACGGCCAACCTCGTCCACCAGCTCACTCAGGCGCTCAGGGCGAAGGAGCTTTACAAGCGGGACAAGGACTACCTGGTCGCCGACGGCGAGGTGAAGATCGTCGACGAGTTCACCGGGCGCATCCTCGAGGGGCGCCGCTGGTCCGATGGCTTGCACCAGGCGGTCGAGGCCAAGGAGCGGGTCCCGATCAAAGAGGAAAACCACACGTGGGCGACGGTTACCCTCCAGAACTACTTCCGCCTCTACGACAAGCTCGCCGGCATGACAGGTACCGCAGTGTCGGAGTCGCAGGAGTTCCTCGACACCTACAAGGTGCAGGTGGTGCCGATCCCGACCAACCTGCCGATGGCGCGCCAGGACTACTCGGACCTCATCTACCGGACCGAGAAGGGCAAGTTCACCTCGGTTGTGGACGACGTGGCAGAGCGCTACGAGAAGGGCCAGCCCGTACTGGTAGGCACCGCCTCGGTCGAGAAGTCCGAAGTCCTCTCCAAGATGTTCCAGCGCCGTGGGATCCCCCACGAGGTCCTCAACGCCAAGAACCACGCTCGAGAGGCGACGATCATCGCCCAGGCCGGTCGTCTGCACTCGGTCACCGTCGCCACCAACATGGCCGGCCGTGGCGTCGACATCCTGCTCGGCGGCAACCCCGAGGGACTTGCCAAAGAAGAGCTGGCATCTCTCGGCGTCGATCCTGCGAGCGAGGAGGGAGCGGCTCGCTATGCCGAGTTGCTCGCCAAGTTTAAAGAGGAGTGCACCGCCGAGGGCGACAGGATACGCGAGCTCGGGGGCCTATATGTGATCGGGTCCGAGCGCCACGAGGCTCGCCGGGTGGACGACCAGCTCCGTGGCCGCGCCGGCCGCCAGGGTGACCCGGGGGAAAGCCGCTTCTACCTTTCCCTCGAGGACGAGCTCATGCGCCTCTTCGCGCAGGGCCTCATGCAGTGGGCGATGGGCAGGTTCCCAGAGGACATCCCCATCGAAAACCGCATGGTCACCAAGGCGATCGAGCGCGCCCAGCACAACGTCGAAGCGAGGAACGGGGAGATCCGCAAGGACACCTTGAAGTACGACGAGGTGATGAACGAGCAGCGCAAGGTCATCTACGCTCGCCGCCTCCAAGTGATGGAGGGTGAGGACCTGCGCCAGCGCACGGTCGACGTGCTCACCTCGGCGATCGACTCCCTGATCAGAGGTCACTGCCCCTCCGACTTCAAAGAGGAGTGGGACCTAGACGGCCTCCTCTCCGAAGCGCGCGTCTACTACCCGACCACCCAAACCGTGGAGGGCCTCCGGGAGCTCGGGACGACGGACGAGCTCTATGAGCGCCTCGTGGGCGACGCGATCGAGTACTACGAAAAACGTGAGCGGTCGATGCCGCCGCCGCCAGGAGGCGCGCCGGAGGACACGATGCGCCAGATGGAGCGCGAGATCATGCTCCAGCTGATCGACCAGCGCTGGCGCGAGCACCTCTCTGAGATGGACTACCTGCGCGAGGGCATAAACCTCCGAGCCATGGGCCAGCGTGACCCCTTGGTCGAGTGGCAGCGGGACGGCTACGAGATGTTCGGGCAACTCATGGCCAGCATCGACGACGACTACGTGAAGTACGTCATGCACGCCCAGGTCCAGGTGATGCCCGCGCCGGGCGAGGCCGGTGGCCCTGCGCTCGAGGGCGCTCGCTACAGTGCCCCGGAAGGTCCCGTCATGGGGACACAAGCCATCCAGCAAGCACTCCAGGCCGGCCCTGCCCCAGGCGAGGAGATCGTCTTCGCACCCGAAGAGGCGATGTCCAATGGGGGCAATGGGACGGGGAACGGGTCACACGCTCGCGCTACGGCCGGGGTCCCCTCGGCTCGTGCCGCGGCCGCAGCGGCGCGTGCGTCGGGTGGCCCCTCCACGGGCTCCAAGGCAGCTGGGGGCCAGTCTGACTTCGAAAACGTGGGTCGCAACGACCCCTGCCCGTGCGGGAGCGGCAAGAAGTTCAAGTTCTGCCACGGGCGTTAGCCCGGCAAGCCTGGTGCGTGACCTAACCGAGGATCTGCGAGCGCTGCGCCGGCGCCTCGACGAGGCCTCCGTTTACCTGGAGATCGAAAGCTCAGAGAAGCGCCTCGCGCAGATCGAGCCAGAGCTCTCGCGGCCTGACCTGTGGGAGGACCAGGAGGCAGCCCAAGCGCTGACGCGCGAGTACGCCGCCTTGAAGGGCGACGTCGACTTGGTCGGCACCCTGGAAGGCCAGCTCCGTGATGCCGAGGAACTTTACGAGCTCGCGAGGTCAGAGGGTGAGGACTCGCTCACTGATGAGCTCGAGGAAGCGCTGCGGGCAATCGGCGCCCAACTCGACGGCCTCGAGCTGCGCTCGCTTTTCACCGGCGAGCATGACGAGAGCGATGCCGTGGTCGAGGTGCACGCCAAAGACGGCGGCACGGATGCCCAGGACTGGGCGGAGATGCTGCTCCGGATGTACCAGCGCTGGACCGAGCGTCGGGGCTTCGAGATGGAGATTGATGACATATCCCCGGGCCAGGAAGCGGGGATCCTTTCCGCGACCTTCATCGTGAAGGGCAGGTACGCCACCGGCCTCATGAACTCCGAGCGCGGCGTCCATCGCCTGGTCCGTATGTCCCCCTTCGATTCCCAGCACCGGCGGCACACGAGCTTTGCCGCCGTCACCGTCGTGCCGTTCCTCGAAGAGGCGAGCAGCGAGGTCGAGATCGACGAGAAGGACCTGCGCATAGATACCTACCGCAGCTCGAGCGCTGGCGGCCAGCACGTCAACGTCACCGACTCGGCGGTGCGCATAACCCACCTCCCGACCAACATCGTGGTGGCTGTCCAAAACGAGCGTTCCCAGCACCAGAACAAGGCGAAGGCCATGCAGATCTTGGCCGCCCGCCTGGCAGACAGGGCAGCCGAGGAACGAGCTGCCGAGCTCTCCGCCATGGCAGGCCCCAAGGCCCAGGTGGGCTGGGGTTCTCAGATCCGCAGTTACGTGCTCGCGCCGTTCCAGCTCGTGAAAGACCTGCGTACTGATTACGAGACGGGCAACGTGGCCGCAGTCTTGGACGGTGACCTCGATGATTTCATGGAGGCCTACCTGCGTTGGCGGCGCACCGCCCGCCCCTGAGCCGGAGGGCTCGTTGGCCGAGGGTGCCTGGCTGCCGGCCACTAGGAGCCAGCCGGCTGGCATTATGGCTTTGATGAGCGAGAACCAGGGCACCGAGGTCATGGACACCACCGAGGTCCGCGAGCAATTGCCAGACGAAGAGAGGGCCGCCCGGCTCACCCAGCTGATGGAGCTGATCGAGATGGTGCGCCCGATCATCCAGCAAGACGGGGGCGACCTTGTCCTGGTGTCGGCAGACGTAGTCGCGGGCGTGGTCGAGCTCCAGCTCCAAGGGGCGTGCAGCAGTTGCGCGATAAGCTCGTCTACCCTGCAAGCGGGGGTGGAACGGATCCTGAAAGAGCGCTTGTCGTGGGTGAAAGAGGTCGTGGGCGGGGTCGACGAGGAAACGGACTGGGAAGAGAGCTATGCGATGGGGCGCGGCGGCTACGTGCCCAAGTGGTGAGGCGGCCGGAGGCACTGGCGGGGAGCCCAGAGGAGGGCTTCGAGCGTGTTCGCCGCCCGGCTGAGGTAGCCCGAAGCAACATCCCTAGACTGCCGACCAGCGCGGGTCCTGGCTCGCGCCGCTTCGGTGCGTATAACCTCGGCACGTATGCCCACAGCGTCCGACTCGGCTCCCGCTACGCACTTAGACGACCTGCGGGACAGGGCGGTCCTGGCTGCCACCCACCTCGGGGGCCGCGTGCTCCAAAGCACGGAGAGCTGGCTGCTCAAATACTCGATGGTGCCAACCACCCCGTTCCTCCCGGTCGAGACCTTCGACTGGGTGAAGAGGGCGGAGGCGGCCGTGCCCGATGTGCAGGCTGAGCTCGAGGAGGTCCTCAGCCATCGCGAAGAGCTGCCCAACTTCCAAGACCTGTCGCCCGACCAGAAGTCGCTCAGCTCGGACGAGGGCTGGAAGACCTTCTTTTTCCTCGCCTACGGCTTTCGCTCGGAGGCCAACTGCCGGCGCTGCCCCAAGACGGCGGCTCTCCTCGAGAGCATCCCCGGGCTTATGACCGGGATGTTCTCGATCTTCTCGCCTGGCAAGCACCTCCCGCCGCACCGCGGCCCCTGGAGGGGCGTCTTGCGTTACCATCTCGCGCTCAAAGTGCCCGAGCCCGCCTCGGAATGTGGGATCAAAGTCGGAGGAGAGGTCGCCCACTGGGAAGAGGGCAAGAGCCTGCTCTTCGACGACGGGTACACCCACGAGGCCTGGAACGGCACCGATTCTGTGCGCGTCGTGCTCTTCTGCGACGTGCTCCGCCCGCTGCGGCCGCCTGCCGACCAGGTCAACCGGGCCCTGATCAAGGCCGTGGGGTGGTCCCCCTTCGTGCAGGACGCACGCAACCGCCACGAAGCGTGGGAGAAGCGCGTGGAGGGGCTCCGCTGGGGTAACAACAGTTGAAGCCGAGCCAAACCAAGCCTGGTTCGGCTAACGGGACAGGGGGCCACGCAAACGCCAACGCCGTGGTGGCCCAGGCCGCGGCTTCCGGCTCGCCCGACATATTCGCTCGGTGCACGCGCAACCCCGAGATCGACCTCTACCGTTCCGCGGACCAGCTCGGCCTCAACCCCTTCTACCGAGAGATCGAGGGCGAGATCGGCCCGACGGTCATCTACCAGGGCAACGAAGTGGTGATGCTCGGGTCCAACAACTACCTCGGGCTCACGACCGACCCTCGTGTCCGCAAGGCGGCTCATGAAGCCCTCGACCACTACGGCACCGGGGTAACCGGCAGCAGGCTTCTAAACGGGACCTTATCGCTCCACAGGGAGCTGGAGGAGTTCCTGGCGGGCTGGGTGGAGCTCCCTTCGGCGCTCGTCTTCACGACCGGCTACACGGCCAACGTCGGGCTCGTATCGACGCTCGTGCAATCCGGGGACGCAGTGTTTTGTGATTCCGCGGCTCACGCTTCGCTTGTCGACGGGGCACGGCTGGCCGCTGGGACGCTGCGCGCTTTCCAGCACAACAGGCCCAACAGCCTCCGCCATGGGCTCAGGTCCTGGCGGTCGGAGCCTGGCCGGGGCGGCGTCCTCGTGGCGGTCGACGGCATCTACTCGATGGAGGGCGACTGGGCGCCGCTCCCCGAGGTGAGGGCGGCGTGTGACGACCATGGCGCCCGGCTCCTAGTTGACGAGGCGCATGCGCTCGGCGTGGTAGGCCCGGGCGGCGCGGGCACTGCCGTAGCCACAGGGGTGCGGGCCGACCTGGTGATGGGCACTTTTTCCAAGTCATTGGCGAGTTGCGGCGGCTTCATTGCGGGCCCCGAGGACGTCATCGAGTACCTGCGTGTCTCTTGCCGGCCGCTCCTGTTCACGGCGTCAAACGTCCCGGCCTCGCTGGGGGCGGCGCTCGCTGCCGCCAAGATCGCACAGGCCGAGGACTGGCGTCGGGAGGCGGTGCTTTCCCTGGCCCACCGGCTGCGCAGTGGTCTCGCGGAGCTCGGTTACGAGGTGGGAAGGCCTACCACGAGCTCGATCGTGCCCGTTCGGGTTGGCGACGTGCTCTCAGCAGCCGTCCTCTGGCGGGCCCTGCTCGACGGGGGCGTGTACACCAACTGCTCGATCCCGCCCGCTGTCCAGCGGCCCATGCTAAGGACCTCCGTAATGGCAACCCATACCGAAGCGCAGATCGACAGGGCCCTGTCCGTCTTCGAGGACATAGCTCGCCACGGGGTCGTGGACGCGGGGCGCGAGCGTCTGGTCGGCCTGCTCGAGCCCGAGCTAGAGCTCGACGCCACCGCTCCCTGAGGGCGCGCGCAGGTCCTGTGCAAGATGGGAGGTCGGAGGTCCCCGACCTGACTGACCTGCCCGCCGGAACGGTCGTCGGCCTCACGGGGACAACCGGCCACCTCGGCCAGGTGCTGCTCGAGCGCCTGTTACGCCAAGATGTCGAGGTGCGTAGCGTCGCACGGAGGCCCATCGCGCTCCCGCGCAGTGCACGCGCGGCCCATACCTGCGCGGACATCCGTTCGCCCGCTGCCAGGGAGGCGCTCGAGGGGACGGATCTCGTCTTCCACCTGGCCGCACAGGTCTGGGAGGGCCAGAGGGCTGGTGCCGGCGGCCACGGCGCTGCCAGCGAGCGCGCCGCCAGCGAGCGCGCCGCCAGCGAGCGCGCCGCCAGCGAGCGCGCCGCCAGCGGCCGGCCTGCGCCCGGCGAGGTCGCGGGCGGCGAGGCATTGCCAGGCGGCGAGGCATTGCCAGGCGGCGAGGCATTGCCAGGCGGCGAGGCATTGCCAGGCGGGGAGGCATTGCCAGGCGGGGAGGCATTGCCAGGCGGGGAGGCCATGAGGCAGGTGAACGTCTCTGGCACCACCAACGTCTTGGCTGCTCGGCCCGGGGCGGTCGTCCTGGCGTCTTCGGCCACCGTCTATGGCGCTTGGCCGGACAACCCCCTGCCGCTCTTTGAAGACCACGTCCCTCGTCCCAACCCAGAATGCCCGTACGCAGAGCACAAGCTGGCGGCCGAGCAGGCCTGCCGGGAGTGGGGAGGGCGTTGGGTCGCGCTGCGGCTCTGCGCGGTGCTCGGGCCGCACGCGGACGTCCGTGTCGCGCGGTCGCTCGCCGGCTACCGGTTGGCGGTCCCAGAGGTGAGAGGCTGCCCGCAGGCAACCCAGTGGATCGACGAGGCCGACGCCGTCGATGCACTGCTCGCAGCGGGACGGGACCTGCTCGGCCCGGGCAGGGCGGCGAGCCAGGTGGTAAACATAGCGACCAGGGACTGGCTGGGCGCCCCCGACATCGCCCGTCTCGCCCGCAGCCGCCGTCTCAAGGTCTCGAGGCGCCTGGTCATGGGGATGGCGGAGCTTGGCCGTCGGGCCCGCCTGGCACCCTTTGGAGCGGACAGGGCGGCACTTATATGTGGGCCGCTTGCCCTCGCATCTGAAAAGGCCCTCGAGCTGTGGTCCTGGAGCGCCAGCCGGAGCTCAGAGGAGGTGTTTGCGGCCGCGCTCGCTCGGGGCTGGCAAGGGGCTAGGCGCAACCGCTGACGCGAGGGTACGAGTTGGGCGGTGGGCCACCACTCGTTCTCGTGGTGTAGGCACTGGCTGGCGGCGGGCGGGGGCTTTAGGACAGGGCCATCTTGTAGAGGCGCCAGGTCTTGTAGTGGCGCGCCCCCATCGCCTCGAGCTGGCGGTTGATGCGGAAGTTCGTTGAGAGCGTCCACGACGCCTCGCCCGAGATCATGCCGTCGTCGTAGAGGCGGGTCACGACCTCGCCATAAAGGAGCGGGCCGAGGCCAGTGCTCTGGGCGTCGGGCCGGACACCGAGAGCAAAGATCCGCACGTGCTTAACCCGTCTGATGCCCCAGTAGAGGCGCGCCCACCCAGTCGGCAACAGCCGGCCGTCTCGCAACCGGACCATCACCTTGTTGGCGTCGGGGAGCGCCACGCATACGCCGACCAGTTCGCCCTCGCGTTCGATGCCGAACGCGTAACGGGGGATGAGCAGCGGTTTCAACTGGCGGGCCAGGTGCCGGACCTCTGCCTCGGGCATGGGCACGAAACCCCAGTTGTTTTCCCAGGTCTGGTTGTACAGGTCGAAAAAGAGGCCCACCTCGGCCTCGAAGTGGTCGGCGCGCATCTCGCGGATCTTCACGTTGGAGCGCTCACGGAGGCGTTCTAGCGCTCGGCGCTGGCGCTCTGACAGCTCCGTCTGTTCACGCAGGAACTGGTACCCATAGAGGTCCATGACCGGCTCCCACCCCGCAGCAGTCCACAGCCGCTCGTAATAGGGAGGGTTCTCCAGTGTCATGACGACAGCGGGATGTTCGAAGCCCTCTACTAAGAGCCCGATCTCGTCATTGGTCGTGAAGTTGCCCGGCCCGACGGCAACCTCCGCTCCCTGGCGCCGCGCCCAGCCGAGGGCGACATCGAACAGCGAGGCGGCGACTTGGCGGTCGTCGACGCAGTCGAAAAATCCCAACCATGCCCAGCGCTCGCCTTGACGTTCGTCGAAGAGAGAGTCCCTGCAGGCTGCGATGCGCCCCACGACCTCACCGCGGCGGTGCGCGGTCCAAAGCGCCCACTGCTGGTGGGCTGAGGCGGGGTGCCGCCGCGATAGGCGGTCGTAGGTGGCGTAGCGAAGCGGCGGGACCCACGCCGGGTCGTCCCCGTGCAGGCGGAAGGGCAGATCTATGAATGCACGTTTCGCGAGGAGCGAGTCTGCGGGACGGACTTCTGTGCCAGCCATAGCGCGTCGTTTGGAGCAGGGACCTCGAGGCCCGCCCGGGTCCTAATTGTCCTTGTGGTTGGTAGCGGCTTCTGCCGGCCTCGGAGCCTCGTCGCGGTCGCGCTTGATCGGAGAGATCACGATGGTTGGCATGTCGGGGTCGTCGTCGCTACTGGCGCCGGCCTTGGCGGGAGCATGGCTTGGCTTCAGCCGGGTGGCACGCTTCCCGTTGATCGTCACCTGCTCGGTGGCGAGGGGTGCGTCCACTTCGTTGAACCCTGCCATGCCCGCCTGCCTCGTGTCCAACTCGACGACCTTGGCGGAGAGCAGGTCACGCATGGCGCGGCAGACTTCGAAGTCGCTCATGTTGAGCGCGCGGCCGATCGAGCGCAAGTTTCGGCGGCCGTCGACAGCCGTGAGGACGCGCCACTGGTCGCGATCGAGGGTGACTTGTCCCGGGTCGAGTTCGCTCACTAGACGCGGCTGCGCGTCGAGCGAGGGGATCAAGAGCTGCAGCTCCTGCCACTCTTCGAGGCGCTGGCGGGCCTGGGCCATCGCGTCTTCTACGCTCATGTTCGTAGCGGCCGGCGCGCTCGTCCGCCCTGGGTGGAACTCGAAGTTGCCCCGGTCGGCCCCGAGGAACTCAAAGCAAATCTCCTGCACTCTCTGCGGGACGTCTCCAACTATCGCGGCCGCCTGGTGCTCTGATTGGTCCGCTCCGACGATCATCCCATCGGAAAAGAACAAATTGCCCGCAAAAGAGCGGCCCCTCACGTGGAGGCGCCCGCTCATGTTGCGCTCACTTACCAACTCCAGCACTCCACTGAAGTCAAGGACATCGAAGGTACCTTGCAACGGCATCGGGCCCCATTCTGCCAGCTGTGGCCAAGCTGTGGCGTCATGGCGTCCCCAATGGCGGCGCAGCACTTTTGGCTTTGCGGTATGCCCTGCGTCACTATCTAACGGCGCTGCGAGGCTTTCCGAGGTTCCTTCAAGGCGGCCCGCAGGGGGAGGTGGCGCTCGGCGCGCCTGGGGTCGCATGGCGGCGGCGCCACCGGGAGGCAATATTGGCAAGGTGCTTCTCGAGCCCTTCCTCGCGACCTCACGCGGGTCAGACGCCCTCTTCTACCCGCTCGTCTTTTGCCACGTGGTCTCTGCGTTGGCGGGCTTCGGGAGCATCGGGCTCGCCGGCACCTACGCGAGCCGGGCTGCCCAACTGGCTGAAGCCAGTGACGGCGACGGGGACGGCTCACGTCGCGTCTCCCCAGCCCAGACGTCCCCAGCCCAGACGTCCCCAGCCCAGACGTCCCCAGCCCAGCCAGCCCAGGTGCCCCTGGCGGGCGCTCCAACCCCTCCGAGCGGCACTGGTGCCTCGGCGGCCGCTCCCTCCAGTGCTGCCCCTTCTGCGGCCGCTCCCTCCAGTGCTGCCCCCGCCTCGTCGGTCCCCGTTGCCCGCGCCCTGGGTACGCCAGCGGTACCTGGCCAGCCGCCAGCCCCCGGCTCTGGCGTCGGCGCGACTACCGCGAGAGAGGGGGAGGCACCCACGGTCGACGAGAGCGCCCCAGGCAGCACAGGGGCCCAAGGCAGTGAGGGGGCCCAAGGCAGTGAGGGGGCCCAAGGCAGTGAGGGGGCCCAAGGCAGTGAGGGGGCCCAAGGCAGTGAGGGGGCCGGCAGGGGAGGCCTCGACCCTGAAGCGGAGGAGCTTCTCCGCTACTTTCGGAGGCCGGCGCGCTTTTGGAAGGCAGTGCTGGCCGTACCGGTGTTCGGCGTGCTTGCGCTACTTGCCCAACCTGGTGGCGGGTCCCTCGACCAGGTCTGGGACCTCTCGGCACTTCTCATATGGGGCTGCGCTTCCCTAGTCGCCGCTGGCATCGTGGCACCTTCGCTTCGCCAAATGAACGCCGTCCTGGTCGCCCCGGGCCTGGATTGGCATGCGGTGCCGGCCCAACGGGCCCGGCTCAGCCGTTACGGCCACCTGGCGAGCCGGGGGGCAGCGGCTTGCGACATCTTGTTTTTTGTGGCGCTCGCCCTCATGATCTGGAAGCCTTAGCCCTTCTGCCGGTCGGGCCCGAGAGCGATAAAGCCCGAAAGTCGGACGACATAATGTTGGATTTTGATGTACGCGTAAGGTGAAGTTACTTTTCTTTAGGCCACTGGGCCCGCTAGCGTTGCGTGTTCATGCCCCCGGTTTTGTGCGAGAGCCCGCAGGCCGAGCGGGCCGGCGATTGGCGTGCCGCATTCGACGAAGTGCAGTGGCAAGGCGGCGCTAAGCCAGGCAAGCACCCCGAGCGGGCCCGTTATCGCGGAGTGCCCGTCGAAGAGCTTGTCTTCGATTACTGGATGGCGCTTGTGTCGCGTGCCCTCGATGAGCGTGAGATGACGCTCCAAAAGCAGAGCCGTGGCTTTTTCCACCTTGCAAGCGCCGGCCACGAAGCCCTTGGTATCGGTATGGCCAGGTCGTTGCGCCCCGCTTATGACTGGTTTTTCCCTTACTACCGGGACCGGGCGTTCGTGCTTGCCATCGGCGTCAGCCCGCTCGACATCCTCCTGGCGGCTGTCGGGGCCGCTACCGACCCCGGGTCTGGCGGCCGGCAAATGCCGTCGCACTGGGGCAGTCGCCGGCTCCAAATCGTGAGCCAGTCGAGCCCAACAGGGTCCCAGTGCATACCCGCCGTTGGCTGTGCAGAGGCCGGCCGCTACATCGTCGCGCATGCCGGGGAAGGCCTTTCTGGCTGCGTGGCAGCCGAGGACGAGATCACCTACGTCTCCCTCGGCGAAGGCGCGACTTCCGAGGGTGAGTTCTGGGAAAGCCTGAATACAGCATGCTCTTTGCGGCTCCCAGTGCTCTACGTGATCGAGGACAACGGCTACGCGATCTCAGTGCCGGCACGCCAGCAAGCCCCTGCGCCCATTTCCGATCTAGTGAAGGGCTTTCCCGGGCTCTCGGTCCACCGCTTTGACGGGTGCGACTATTTCGCGGTGAGGAAGAAGTTTCCTTCCATAGCGACCGCTCTTCGCAAAGGTGAAGGCCCAGCGCTCGTGCATGCCACGGTCACTCGGCCCAATTCCCACAGCAGTTCTGACACGCAGGGGAAGTACCGCCCAGCCCACGAGCTTGAAGATGAGGCGCGACGTGACCCGATCTTGGCGTTGGAGACTGCCCTTTTGGCGGCAGAGGTGCTCTCGGCGGACGCCGTCGCAGGGCTCCGCGACGTTGCTTACAGGGTAGTTGCCGACGCGGCGAAAGAGGCTTTGGCCGCTCCGCGGCCCGACCCCACGACTATAAAGCTCCACCTGCTCGACCTGCCGGAGGTGAGCCCGGAGGAGAGCGAAGAGAGCACATCGGGCGCCGGCCCGCTGCTCGTGCGAGAGCATGGGCCCCAAGAGGGGGGCGTCGACGAACCGCCCGTGGAGTACGAGCAGGCGCCCGCGGTCAACCTTGGTGAAGCCATCAGGCTTGCGCTCCACGAGGTCATGGGTGAAGACGCACGGGTCAGGGTTTTCGGTGAGGACGTGGCAGATGCCCCACCCGAACTGCTCGAAGAGCTCCCCGGAAAAGGAGGGGTGTTCGGTACCACGCTGGGCCTCCAGCGCAAGTACGGAGAGGACCGCTGCTTCAACACGCCACTGTCAGAGGCCAACATCGTCGGCAGGGCGGTCGGCCAGGGCATACGGGGCCTGCGGCCCGTTCCTGAGATCCAGTTTTTCGATTACATCTGGACCGCTATGCAGCAGGTGAAAAGCGAGGCGGCCACGATGCGTTGGCGGAGTGCCGGCACGTACTCGTGCCCCATGGTGCTCCGGGTGCCGATCGGTGGGTACTTGAAGGGAGGTGGCATATGGCACTCCCAGTCAGGCGTCTCTATCTTCGCCCACGTGCCGGGGTTGGTGGTAGTGATGCCGTCGCGCGCCGTCGACGCCGTGGGGCTCCTGCGTACAGCGATCGGTTGCGAGGACCCGGTCTTGTTCCTGGAGCACAAGCACTTGCTCAGGCAGCGCTATACGGAGGGCCAGTTCCCCCGCCAGGGGTTCCGCATCCCCTTTGGGAAAGGACGGGTGGTGCGCGAAGGCCATGAGCTGACCGTGGTCACCTATGGCGCGACGGTCCAGCGTTCCCTGGAAGCTGCCGAGCGGACGGGTGCGAGCGTCGAGGTCATCGACCTGCGCACGATAGTGCCTTGGGACAAGGAGCTCGTGGCCGGTTCCGTCGCACGCACGGGCCGGCTCTTGGTGGTCTCAGAGGACAACCTCACCTGCGGGTTCGGGGCCGAAGTGGCGTCCTGGGCGGGAGAGCACTGCTTCTCCGACCTCGACGCTCCGGTTGCCAGGGTGGGGGCGGATGACAGCCACGTGCCCTACGAGCCCTCGCTCGAGCGAGCGGTGCTCCCTCAGGTCGAAGACATCGAGGCGGCGGCGCTGCGCCTGCTCCAGTTCTGAACCGCCCCGCTCGCTAGCCAGCGGTCGGCGCTGGCGCGCTCGCCTGGAGCCTAGCCAGACCAGCCGTCACGGGGCCCAGCCGTCAGAGGCCCAGTTCCGGGAGGCTCCAGTTCCGGGAGGCCCAGTTCCGGGGGAGCCCAGCCGAGGCCGAGGCTCCCAGCCGTTCCATCCCAAGCCGGCCTCTTGGCCCTTGCCTCAGTGGCCTTGCGTGACTACCGGCCGTCCGCGACGGTAAAGTTGGGGTCGACAATGGCACGTACCGCGCTTTCGTTGGCGCGTCTCGTCTTGGTGCTGGCCGTCTCGGGGGCCATGCTCGCGGTCACCCTCGTGGCGATCGGCTACTCGGCGAACCGTCTTGTCAACGGGGCCGCGACGGGCCGCGCGCTACCGCTTGGCAATCTGGTGAGCCGCCCCAACCTTCCCTCGGTCATCTACGGGGCCAACGGGCAGGTGCTGGCGACGCTTCGCTCGGCGCAAAACCGCCAGCCAGTACCTCTGAAGGAGGTGTCGCCTCTACTGATCTCGGCGGTGCTTGATACCGAGGACCACAGCTTCTGGGTGCATGGGGGGGTCGACCTAGAGAGCATTGCGAGGGCCTTCGTCGCTGACATCAAAGCTGGCGGGGCAGTCCAAGGAGGCTCGACCATCGCTGAAGAGCTCGCCAAGATCGCTTACCTCTCCGACGAGAAGACCCTCACGCGCAAGGTACGCCAGGCGGTGTTGGCCGAACGCCTCGAGCAGAAGTACACGAAGACGCAGATATTGGATGCATATTTGAACACCGTCTACCTAGGTAGCGGTGCCTACGGCGTCCAAGCGGCTGCCGAGGAGTACTTCGGGACGACCGCAGCACGGTTGGACCTCGCCCAAGCCGCCTTGCTCGCCGGGCTCATCCAGGCACCTAGTGGGTATGACCCGGTGTACAACCCGACCGGCGCGAAAGCGAGGCGCGCGGAAGTCCTTTCGCGCATGGTCCACTACAAGTCGGTGACGCCGGCGGCCGCGGCGCAGGCGGCCTTAGCACCGTTGCCGACATCCGTGCACGATGCCCCAGGCCTTCCTTACACTAGTTATGGTTATTACGTCACTGAAGTCGTGAACCAGCTCCTCGCGAACCCTGCTCTTGGTGCTACTCAGGCGGAACGCGTGCAAATGCTTTTCTCGGGTGGCCTCCAGATTTACACCAACGAGGACCCATCACTTCAGGCCTATGCGACCAAAGTGGCCGCGGGAGACATCCCCGCGGCCCTAAATGGAGTAGTTGCAGCATTTGCCGTCATTGACCCGAGGGATGGTGCTGTGGAAGCTCTCGTCGGGGGCCGGAGCGGCGGCTTAGCCTATTTCGATGATGCGACCCAAGGCGAACGCCAGCCTGGCTCGGGGTTCAAGCTGTTCACCTTGATCGGAGCCTTGGAAAGCGGTTACGACGTTTACGATTCTATCTTGGCAACGTCGCCTTGCGCTATCCGTTTTCCCGGCGTTCCCCTCCAGGATGGCTATAATTTGCAGCACCTGCTCCATAATGACCCCGGGGACCCCAACGGCGCGGTGACGATTGTAGAGGCCACTGCCTTGTCCATAAACTGCGCATACATGAGGCTCGGCAACGTGGTCGGGCTACAAAAGGTCATAAATGTGGCAAGGAGCATGGGCCTTACCGACCCGACGCTTAATCCTTCCAACCCTTCGCTAGTGATCGGTTCGGAAGCCGTTAGGCCCATCGAAATGGCGGCTGCTTATGCGACAGTGGCTGACGGCGGGATCTATCACAAGCCGAGTTTCATAAACAAGGTGGTCGCGCCCGGAGGGCAACTCATATATAGCGGCGACTCAATCGGGCGGCGAGTCTTTTCCGAGCAGATCGCCGCCGAAGCGACGGTCGCGCTGAGGGCCGTGGTGCAGTACGGCACCGGCACCGGCGCAGCGCTTCCTAACATCGACGTTGCGGGCAAGACGGGTACTACGGAGCACAGTGTGGACGCATGGTTCAACGGCATAACGCCGACGCTCGTGTCGTCTGTGTGGATCGGCAACCCCGCGAGCGAGGTCCCGATGTACGTCAACGGGGTGGAGGTCTTCGGCGCCAGCTACCCGACCCAGATCTGGCACGACGTCATGGCTTATGCTCTTCAGGGCGTGCCCTATACGCCCTTCCCGTCGCCCGAGCCCAGCCTTATGCCCCCGGTCGAGTACATAGACCCCCCGTCGCTCCAGCGAAACGACCTGATCTCGCACGGCGCGCTCCCGCCACCCCCCACCACGACGACGACCACGACCGTCCCGCGCAAGCACCGCGCCAAGGGCGGGGCCCTGACTGCCAACGCGACGACTGTCTTTTCGCCTCCTCCCGGGCCTGGCGTCCACCTGCAGAGGGCGTCGAGGGGCTCGCCGGCTCCAAGCACGGCGCCGGCAAACACGGCGCCGGCAGTGACGCCTGCTAGCGCGCCGCACCCGAACCCGCGCCCCGCCACTTCTCCGGGTGCCGCGAGCCCACCGCCGCCCGCCGGCAAGGCGAGGCAAGGAGGTATCCCCTGATGACCGCGCCGGAGCTGGCCAACTTGCTTGCGCTCCAGGACCTTGACACCCACATAGACCAGCAACGTCACCTCCGGTCGCACCTGCCGGAGCGAGCCCAACTGGCCGAGGTGGAGGCGGAGCTCGAAAAGGTCCGGTCCGCTCGTTCCGAGCTGGCGGTAACACTCGAGGAGGTAGCTGGGCGCCAGGCAATGGCAGAACGGGAGCTCAGGGCTACGGAGGAACGCATTGCTCAGGTGAACTCCCGCCTCTACGGCGGCACCGTGTCGGCAACCCGAGAGCTCCAGGCCATGGCCGCAGACGTAGAGGGCCTGAAAAACCGTGCCTCGGCGCTCGAGGACACGGCTCTCGGGGTCATGGAGGAGCGCGAGCCGCTCGATGCCCAGATGGCCGTGTTTGACCAAGAGATCGCTCGCCTGGGCGAGCGCGGAGAGGAGGTCCAGGCGAGGCTCCGCGTGGCCGAGGCCGCCGTGGACGCCCAACTTCGCGAGCTAGAGGGGGGCCGTCCTGGGCTCGCGGCTGCGGTGCCGGCAGAGCTCCTCAGCGCGTACGAGCGGCTCCGCGGACGGCTTGGGGGTGTAGCGGTGGCACGTTTGGTGGGCGGTCGCTGCGACGGTTGCCACTTGAGCTTGCCTGCTGTGGAGCTGGACCGCATCCGGCACCAGCCGGCCGCCAAGGTCGAGTACTGCGAGCAGTGCGGGCGCATCCTCGTGGTCGGTGACTGAAGCGCTGGCTGGCTCCACGGTCAGGGTCGGGACGTGCTCTTGGGCAGACCCGACCCTCGTGAGGGACACCAATTGGTACCCCAAGCGCACGATGAGCGCGGCCGAAAGGCTGGCTTATTACGCGAGCCGGTTCTCCGTCGTCGAGGCCGACTCGACCTACTACCGACCCCCGAGCCCTGAGCTGGTGCGCTCGTGGGCGGAGCACTCCCCGGAGGGGTTTTGCTTCGACATCAAGGCCTATGGCCTTTTCACGGGGCACGGTGTGGACCCGGCGACGCTGTGGCCCGACATAAGGGGCACCCTCGGCCGCGAAGCGGCCGAGAAGCGCCGCGTCTACGGCCACCACCTCCCCCCTAGCTCGCTCGAAGAGGCCTGGAGCCGCTTCGTGGCCTCCCTCGCACCGCTTTTTAGGACTGGCCGGCTCGGAGGCGTGCTTTTCCAGTACCCACCGTGGTTCACGCCCAAGCGCGCCAACCGGGAGGAGATCGGACGGCTGCCTGAACGCTTGGGTGGGCTCACGGCTTGCGTTGAGCTGCGTTCACCCATGTGGCTGGAGGAGAGCGAACTTGGGCGCACCCTGGCGCTCTTGCGTGACCTCGGGCTCGCCTTCGTCGTGGTCGACGCCCCCAAGAGCTCGGGGCTCCCGAGCGTGGTGGAGGCAACGAGCGAACAACTCGCAGTAGTCCGTTTCCACGGCCGGGCCGACAGCACCTGGAGCTCGCGTGAGGCGACCGCCGCCGAGCGCTTCCGCTACCTCTACAGCGACGCCGAACTGGAGGAGTGGGCACCCCGGGCCAAGCGCCTGGCGCACCTCGCTTCACGGGTCCACCTCCTCATGAACAACTGTTACCGGGACTATGGGGTTCGCAACGCCGCCCAGTTGGCTGCGATATTGGCGGCCGACCGTGATCCCGGCGGGGATGGGCCTTGAGGCACCGATGTGCTTCTGCCGGTGTGTTTCTGGCGCCATAGCGGGGGTAGGGAGCGCGAAAGGGCCAGGCCCATTAGCATGTATGCCTGCCGGCTAGTCACAGCCGGGCGTTGGTTGAGATCGGCGGGTGGTCGGCAGAGGATCGGTGAAAGGCGGCCTAGATTTGGAAGACGCAACTAAAGGGCAGGAGACGAGCCTCACGGGCCTGCGCCGTGGCTCGGAAAGCTCCGTCAAGTTCCCGTGCGCTGCCATCCTTGTCAGGCTCCTAGGCGGCCTGGCAGAGACCGGAGCCATAGTGGCGAGATCCTTGGTGACGGGGGCGGCAGTGACGGGGACCGTAGTCGCGGGGACCGTAGTCGCGGGGGCTGCTACGGCCGGCGCGTCCCCGGTCCTAAACGGGGCCGCCGCCCTGCAATTGGCGGCCTCCGGCACAGCCGCGGGAGGGCAGGCTGGAGGTGGCTACGGGGACGCGACACCTACAGCCGCCGGGCAGCCGGGCATTGAGGCCTTCGGCACCGCCAGCACCTATGGCCACCTTCCGGCCTCGATGTTGACTTCGCGGGTCATTGGCATCGCCTCCACTCCAAACGGGCAGGGGTACTGGGTCGCCACCCCCGACGGCGGGGTGTTCAGCTTCGGTGACGCCACATTTCACGGCTCGCTTGGCGCAGGCACGCTGAACGTGCCGGTGGTCGGCATCGCCCCGACGCCTAATGGCAACGGTTATTGGCTCGCCACCAGCGTGGTCTCACAGTTGAGCCGCTGCAAATCGAGCCAACTTTCGGTTGCTTTCGAACCGGCTGAGTCAGACGGAGGTGCTGCTGGGTCGGTCGGGCTCACCTACCAGTTCACCAACAAATCGGCCTATTCCTGCACTTTGCACGGCTACCCTGGCTTCCAGATGCTCGGGGCGCAAAGCCGCCCGCTCGCCACTCACCTGTGGCGGCAGCCCGCGACCGGCCCGGTACCGACGGTGACCCTGCCCCCCGAGGGGAACGCGTGGTTCCAGATCGAGTACCCGGCCCAGACTGGGTACGGCAACTTGCACTGCCCGACTTCCACCTCGGTAGAAGTAACCCCGCCAAATGCCCACCACCAAGTGTTCCTGAGGACCGGCGAGGGAGCGCACCTGCAACCCTATGGAGGCACGATCGAGCATCTCCACTGCGGGCAGGTAAGCATTACCCCCGTCGCCGCCGCGCCCCCAGTGGGCGCAGGCTCGTCCGCCTTCCCTGCCCTCGAGGTCTGCGGGGTGGGCGCTCCCGTAGCGGAGCCGAGGTCGTTCACGATCGCCTGTGCCGATGGCAACTCGAGGGCCGAGGACCTTAGCTGGAGGTACTGGGGAGCGACCTCGGCGGTGGCGAGAGGCATATTCACCTGGAACTTGTGCGTCCCCTACTGCGCCGCCAGCAAGACGTGGGGCACCAGGCCAGCCAGCTTCACGCTGTCAAAACCCAAACCCACGTCCCGGGGCTCGTTGTTCGAGACATTGACGGTGAAGCTCGAAGGCCCGCTCCCAAAGGGGATGGAGCGCGTCCAGGTTTACAACGAAGCCCCCGTCAATCTCGCGCGATGACCAGGCAGGCCGACTCAAATTGGCACTGCCCTCACGGGGTGAGGAGCTTGGTCACCCGCCGGCGGCTCACCTCGCCGGCCAGAAGAGCGAGGACGCTTAGGTAGATAATGTAGCCGAACGCGGAGGCCGAGGGGTGCCCGAGCGAAAACTGGCGGCACAGCGCCACCCCGGGGTAGAGCGGCAGCGCCTCCACCACCAGCTGCAGCCAACGAGGTAGTTCCGATAGCGGGTAAAAAGTGGCCGAAAAAAGGAACAGCGGCATAGCTACCATTTGCACTTTGTCGAAGTCGGTCCACGAGCGCATGAAACAGCTCGCGGCGAAGCCGGCCGAGGCGAAGGCAGCACCGACCAGGGTCGCCGCGGGCAGGCACATGATCGCCCACCAGCTGCGGACGTCGCCGAGGGCGGCCATCGTCGCCAGGAAGACCCCGGCGTAGAGGAAACAGCGGAAAGTCGCGAACCCCACCTCGGCGACGGCTATGTCTGTGGGGCCGAGCGGCGTCGCAACGACGGCGTCGTAGAGCTTCGCCCAGTGCAATTTGGCGAAGATATTGGTCGTGCACTCGTAGATGGCCCCGTTCATGGCAGAGGTTGCGAGGAGGCCCGGCGCCACGAACGCGGCGTAAGGCACGAGGGCCCCGCCCGGTCCCGGAACCTTGCCTACTAGGTGGCCTATGCCGATCCCGATCGAAAGCAGGTAGAGGATGGGCTCCAAGAGCCCGCTCGCCCAGACGTAGGGGACCGCCCGCACCTGGACGAAGAAATTGCGGGCGACGAGGGCCGATGGCCGCCGGGCGCGCTCGGCGAGGGATGGGCCCAAGGTGAGGGAACTACGGGCCATCAGCGCGAAAGCCTCACCCGGTAGCTACGTCTCGCGAGGACAAGCCCGATGCCCGCGACCCCTGCCAGGTACGCGAGGTGCCCAAGGCCAGCGAGAAGGCCGAACTTTCCCGCATAGAGGCTCCGTGATAGCTCGACACTGTGCCAGAGGGGGAGGGCATAGGCGACGTAGCGGAGCCCGACAGGCAGCTGGCTGACCGGGAAGAAGGTCCCCGAAAACAGGAACAAGGGCAGCATGAACAACCGGAAGACGACGGTAAAGGGCTGGTCGTGGCGTGCCCTCACCGAGTAGGCCGCGAGCGGCGCGGCGAAGGTGAGGGCGGTGAGCGGGCCGACGGCTAGGCCGGCGAGGGCTTCGGGTGAGTGCACGGTGCCAAAGGCCGCGCTCACTACCAGGAACAACGTGCAGGCGAGGAGGGCGCGAGCCGCGATCCAGGTCATGTGGCCGGTCATGATCTGGCCGACCGAGATCGGCGAAGCCTGCATGGAGCGGTATGCGCCGCTCCACGGGTTGCACGCGCCCCACACGTCGTAGGTCGCTTGCGCGATGGCCACCTGCATTGCCGTGGCCGCCAGGAGGGCGGGCGCAACGAAAGACACGTAGTCCTGCCCGCCGAGGCTCGCGAGGCGCTGGCCGTGGCCGACGAGCGCGCCGAGGCCGGCGCCGAGCGACGCGAGGTAAAGGAGCGGTGTCAAAAACGTCGTCGACAACGTCGACATCCAGGTGCGCCGGAAGCTCACCCAGAAGTAGCTGAGCGGCCGCAACGGCGCGGGTAGTGCCTGCATGCTGGCCTACTTCGTCCTTCAGTCGTCCAGCTGCCGGCCGGTCAGGGTCATGAAAACGTCCTCCAGGCTGGCCCGGCGCACGAGCGTGCTCGTCGGCCGGAGCCCGGAGTGCGCTACCTCCTCGGCCGTCTCGTCGCCGTCGTCGGTGTAGAGGAACACCCGGTCCGCGAGTGCCTCGACCCTTCTCGCGAGGCCGTCTACTTCTTCGAGTGCTCGCCGCGCCTCCCCAGCTGGGAACCTGAGCTCGACGACTTCTTTCGTGGCGTAGCGGTCCACGAGCTCGCGAGGAGACCCGGCCGCGATTATGTGGCCCTTGTCCATGACGACGAGCCGGTCGCAGAGCTGTTCGGCTTCGTCCATGTAGTGGGTCGTGAGCACCAGGGTCACCCCGCTCTGCTTCAAGCTGTAGAGCCTGTCCCAGAGGAGGTGGCGTGCCTGGGGGTCGAGCCCGGTGGTCGGCTCGTCCAAGAGGATCAGCTCGGGCTCGTTGACGAGGCCTCTCGCAATCGTGAGCCGGCGTTTCATCCCACCGGAGAGGTTGTCGACCTTCTCGGTCGCCCGTTCTGAGAGGCGGGCGAAGTGGAGGAGGTCCACGATGCGCGCCCGCAGTTCACGGCGGGGGATCCCGAAGTAGCGGCCGTAGACGAAGAGGTTGTCAGACACCGAAAGTTCGAGGTCGAGGTTGTCCTCCTGGGGGACGACCCCCAGGCGGGAGCGGATTGTCGCGCCGTCATGACTGGGGTCGAGGCCGAGGACAGACAGCTCGCCGCCGGTCCGTTCCGAGGTGGCGCCGACCATGCGCATGGTCGAGCTCTTGCCCGCGCCGTTAGGGCCGAGGAAGCCGAAAACCTCGCCTGCCCGTACCTCGAAATCAATGCCGTCGACCGCAGTGAAGTCCCCGAAACTCTTCCGGAGCCCGCGCGCGGACACCCTTGTACCCGTCGACATCTCCTAGATGGGAAAGGGAGCGCTCATCTCGCCACGCTGCGCCTGCTCCCAGGCAAGGGCGCACGCAGTGGAGCAAAAGTACTCCACGTTGCCATCGCCGTGCACCCCCCCAGGTCTCCTCCTCGTCTCCAGCCCTGATAAGAGCGGCAGCGTGAGCTTGCAGATGGGATCGGTGACCATCGATGCGGAGCTGCCCGTCTGGAGGCGGGCCGCCTCGAGGGGCTTGTCGAACCCACGCACGTAGTATGTGAGAGCGTCGCTTGCGGCCGCCCAACGCGGTGCCATCGCAGCCACTTCGCGCGTGGCGAGCACTTGCCCAGGCATGGCTGCGTCGCAGAGCCGGGAAGCGATATTGGTGGCCCGCCCGATGTAGTCGTCGCCCTCGAACATGATGACCGGCCCCCTGGCCAGGCCCGCTCTTATGGCCAGCCGGTCGTCGTCGCCAGCGCCGTTTACCCGTGCCGCGTGGCCGTCGGCTTCGTAGCTAGAGGGCTCAAGGTCGAGAACCGGCCAGTCGCCCTCATAGCCGTTGGCCTCGGAGGCCGCCGCGCGCCGCAGGGCTGGGGCGAGCACCGCATCGGCGTTGGCGGAGACCTCGAGCACCATGGCGACGGTGCCCTCGGTGTCCGCGGAGGACAGCATGGCCCCGTCGCCGAGCCATTTAGTGATACGCACTCCGCGGCGAGCCGCGATCTCGCGCAGCGCTGTACGGAAGCGCGCGAGCGCTACGACCGCCAGCTCATCACCGAAGCGCTCGGTGAACGCAGTGAACCCGCAGAGGTCGATAAAACTGAAACAGCGTTCGACGCGCACTTAGCTCTCCACCGCGAGCATAGTGTGACGGATGCCCTAACGGCGCCTGCACGCGGGCCACGAGCCTACAGGGCGAAGAGGCCCGTGGCGGAGTGCGTCAGCCGACCTGGCTCGCGAGCACGAAGAACGAGGAAAGCGGCACCACCTGGACGTCGGCGCCGGTGTAGGGGGCCTGCACGATCTCGCCGTTACCGATGTACATGGCCACGTGCTGGCCGGGGTTGGCCGGGAAGACCAGGTCGCCGGGCTGGAGGGCGGACATGGGGATGTGGGTGGTGTCTGCGTACTGGGCGCCGCTGTAGTGGGGAAGGTAGACGCCCGCTTGGGCGTAGGCCCACATCACGAGGCCGGAGCAGTCAAAGGCGCCTGGCCCCGCTGCCCCCCACACGTAGGGGTCGCCGACGCGCGAGAGGGCTGCTTGAACGGCTGTCGCAGCCGCCGGGGAGCCTCCTGGTGCAACGTTGGGGGCGGGCGGCGGGGTCGTCGTCGCGGGCGGTGGCACAGTCGTCGCGGGCGGCACAGTCGTCGTGGCGGCCGCGGGTGCGAGGGTGCCGGCGGGCGCCGTGGTCGTGGTGGCCGCGGGCGCAACGGTCGTCGTCGGGGCTGTGGTCGTGGTGGTCGTCGTGGCCGCCGCCTCCAGGGCGGCCTCTTCTCGCGCCTTGGCAGCCGCCGCGGCCGCTGCGGCAGCCTCTTGGGCGCGCAGGCGGGCCAGGCGGGCTGCCGCGGCGCGTTGTTCGGCAAGCAGCTGCTCGTGCTGGATCTGGGCAACGAGCGTGGCGATGTTGCCCCGCACCTGTTGTTCGGTGGACACGAGCTTTGCCTGTGAGGCTTGGACCCGCTGGCGGTCGCTGCTAAGGAGCGACAGCTGGCGGGCGTCAGCGTTTTGGGCTGCTTCCAGCCTGCTCCGCGCCGTGCTGGCGTTGGCCTCAGCTAGCTGGTAGCCGTCGAGCGCGCTCGTCTGGTCGGCTGCGAAGGTCCGCTCGAGCTCTTGGCGTAAGAGCGCTTGGTCGAGGTTCGTAAGTGAAGCGGGTGCGCCGAGGGCAGACTCCGGGCCACCCCCAACGTAGGCTTGGACAGCGTCTTGTTGGAGAAGTGCTATTGTCTTTGCCCGCTCCTGCTCTGCGTCCTGAAAAGCTCGCGTTGCGGCTTCTACTCGCGCCTTCGCGCTAGCCAGCTTTTGGACCCCGAAGTCATATTGTTCGCTGAGGGCGTCTTCTTCTTGGCCTAGCGCCGAGATCTTTGTAGCGATCGCGCTTGCAACAGCGCGCTCGTTTGCAAGTTGGTCGGCGCGTGCTGCTGATTGTGTAACGGTGCCCGCTACGGCCAAGAGGACCGTCAAGGTCGCTGATACCTTCACGGCATTGCGACGGGCTTTGCTTTTCAGCGGCCTCACAATGTTCGGACACCATATTGGGCCCGCATGGTAGAGGTCAAGGACCGTTCAAATGGGGGGCACGAGAACAAATGCGTCGAAAATGGACTTATCGGATAATAGGCGCGCTTCAGCGCGAGGTCTGCGGGGACGGTCAGCACACCTGCTCCGTTTGACTGCCGAGCGCTGTGGCCAGCCCATGGCTACTGGCCGTGGTGAGGTCAACCGACATCGTCGAGCCAGCACCGACCTCCACGCCAACAGCGTCCACATTTTCTGCCCGAATCAGGTAGCCCCCCTCGGGGACGTCTTCGAAGCAGTAGCTACCAGCGCTGTCTGTCCTGGTAGCGGCTACAATTTGGCCGGACCTGAGCTCCAGGGACACGCCAACGCCCGGGCGCCACTCGCCTTTGGGCGAACGGACTGCCCCGTACAGATGGCCCCGCCCCCCCAAGGAGAGAGCCACTTGCCCGGTGGCGCCCCGGGGCACCGTGACCGCCACACTTCTCGTGCCGTGGCCTTTGGCAGAGACGGCCAGTTCGTAGGTTCCCTCCAGCACATCGCGGAAGAAAAACGTGCCGTCGTGGCCCGCTCGGGCCCGCATGGCTACGCCCCCGCCCTCGGCCCTCAGCTCGAGCTCGGCTTCCAGGGGCGAGGCCCCTTTCTCGGCCGTGACCTTCCCTTCGAGCGAGCCCGTCCCGAGAAGTTGGAGCCCCGTGCGCACTCCGCCGGGGCCCACCCGCACCACCTTGGCGGTAGCCCGGTAGTGCTGGGCAGCCGCCACGAGCGTGTAGGACCCGGCCTCGCCGGCGTCAATCGAAAACGAACCGTCCTCCTCCGAGGATGCCTCGCCGGTGTGCTCGCCGCGTGCCCCGACGAGCGTGAGCCTCGCTCCTGCGATGGCCACACCCCCTTCGTCGGTTACCGAGCCGGTGACCAGGTACCCCTCGGGTGCGATGCTTGACATGAAACCTCCTGAACGACGCGGGAGCCGTGGCGCCGGCGTGGTAGCCGGGGGGCCATCGGCCTCTGGTGGGTGACTGACAGGTGTTGGACTGCCCGCTACAGCGCCGGAGAGCGCCTCGCCGGCAGTCGGCGCGCCGGCGGGCGGCGCGCTAGCGGTCGGCGCGCTAGCGGTCGGTGCGCTAGCGGTTCGTGCGCCGACGCGTTCTCGAGCGCGGCCGGCAGGCAGCGCCTGCTTTGGGGCGGTCCGGCGGGGGACGTCCGCCGAGCGGACCACGAGCGAGAGCAGGGCGCAAACAGCGGCTGCGACCGCCGCAGTGACGAGCACGTCGTGCATTGCGCTCGTGAAACTGGCCTTGACCACGGCCTTGCCGACCAGCGAGGCGGCCTGGCCGACCCTACCTTGGAGGACGAGGCCGGCGGCGAAAGGACCATCGCCCGAAAGTCGCGCACCGGCTGGCAGCTGCTGGCTGATGGCGTCTGTGATGCGGGTGGCGAATACCGAACCGGCGACCGCAATGCCCGTGGCGACACCGAGTTGGCGCACGGTCGAATTGATCCTCGAGGCTTCTCGCACGAGTTGGTGCTCGACGGACGCCGCGGCTGCCGTCCCTAGGCGGGGGTTGACCAGCTCCAGGCCGATGCCGGCCATGACCAGCCCTGGCACGAGATCGACCCAACTGCTCCCGGTCGAAAGCCGGCTGGCGAAGTACAGGCCTGCCGCCACGAGGCCCAAGCCGACGGAGAACAGGGTCTTGGCAGGGACGTAGCGGCTGAGGGGGGCGGACAGCGCGGCTAGGGGCAAGGTGACCCCGGCGAGGGCGGAGAGGCGGAGGCCCGTGCCGGCTGCTCCGTAGGACAACCCGTAGGACAAGTAGAAGGCCAGCACCATGAAGGGCCCGAGGACCCCCATCGACACCCCGAACGCGGCGGCCGCCGAGCCCGCGAAGGTGCGCTTGCGGAGGAGGGAGAGGGGGAAGACGGGCGCCGGCACGACGCTCTCGACTGCCAGGAAGGCGACGAGCAACAGGCCTGCGCACATGAAGCACGCGAGAACGCCTGTGTCCAACCAGCCATCAAGGTTCGCCGTCGTACGCACGAGCCCGGCCACCACCACAGCGAACGCCGCGACAAGGAGCCCAAGACCGAGCCGGTCAAAGGGGCCTCGGCAGGCTGGTCGCCGAGCGGGCCCTCCCGGTCGTGCGGCCAGCGTCTGACGTAGGTGGCTGTCCCCGAGGAGGCGCTCGCCGCTCGGTCGGTCGCGATCAGCGGTCGTCCTCCCGGGGGTCGCCGTCGCCGTTGGCGCGTCCCCGATGCCAGCCGTCGTGGCGGCCACCAATGCGGCCACGGCTGCCACCGCCGCCTCGATGAAGAAGACCGCGCGCCAGCCGAGATAGGTCGTTACGAGCCCGCCGGCGAGGGGCGACGCGGCAACTGCAAGGCCAGTGGCACCGGACCAAAGCGCGAGAGCGAGACGCCCGCCACCTTCGCTGAAGGCCTCGGGCAGCAGGGCAGCTCCCGTCGGAAGCACCAAAGCTGCACCTGCACCTTGGACCGCGCGCGCCACGATCAAGACGGGCGCAAGGCTCGTAGCGCCTGCTAGCACCGACCCTGCAAGGAGGGTCGTTATCCCGGCGAGGAATGCCATGCGCCTGCCGAAGCGGTCCACGAGATAGCCCGAGAGGCCTAGGAACGCGGCGAGGGTGAGCACAAAGGCCTCGAGCACCCAGCAGAGCTCTGGGAATGTGGCCCCGGTCGCGCGCTGCACTGCTGGCAGGGTGACCGGGACGGCCATGAAGTCCGCCAGCGCTATGGACGTCGAGAGACCGACAGCCGCGAGCGTGCCCCAGCGCGCCCGCGCCTCGCCTGGCAGCCCGCGGTCTCCCGGGGCTTCCCACTCTGCGCTACCCAAGCGCACCAAGGTTGTCATCCGCTGGTTCTCCAGTGAGAGTTATCGACTCATAGCGCGGTGGCCTGACTACACCTGTCGTTACTTTGGGGTGAAATGAGCCGCCGTGCGGGCGGGGATGGGCGTGCGAGGCCGCAGGTGCGGCAAAGTGGTGGCTCCAATGGTGACGATCCTCGACGTGGCAAGGCGAGCCGGTGTCTCGCAGAGCACGGTCTCGTATGTGATGTCGGGAAAGCGGCCGATATCACCGGCGGTCGCCGAACGGGTCCGAAAGAGCATCGCCGAGCTTGGTTACAGGCCGCACGCATCGGCGCGGGCGTTGGCGACGAGCCGTTCCTCGGTCATCGCCCTCGTCTTGCCAATCCGAGCAGAGACCATGTACCGGGTGATGATGGAGTTCCTGATGGAAGTTGCGGCGAGGGCTCGCGACTACGACCAGGACGTGCTCGTCGTGACCGAAAAGGAGGGGCCCGAGGCTCTGAGGAGGGCGGCCTGGGGGCTGGCAGACGGGCTGGTCGTGCTCGATGTCCAGCTCGAGGACTCACGTTTGGGCCTGCTGCGCGACCTCGGCCTTCCGACGGTATTGATAGGCGTGCCCCTAAACAGCGAAGGGTTGGTCTGCGTCGACTTCGACTTTCATGCCGCCGGCGAGCTCTGCGTCGAGCACCTCGCCGGCCTTGGCCACGAGAGCATTGCCTTCTTGGGCGAGCCCGAAGAGGTCTACCGGGAGCACTACGGCTACGCGGAGCACACCCTGGAAGGCGTGCGGATGGCCGCCAGCCGGCGGGGCCTAACGATCGCCACCTCCGCGTGCCCGCAGGCAAAGCCCTCGCGTCCGGCCCCAGGGGGCAGCCAAGAGGCCGGCGGGCAGCCAAATGGCCCGGCGTCGCGCACGGTGGGTCTTGCTACCGCGCCGGGGCTCGTCTGGGGCACCCTCGAACAGCTTTGGGCTTCGCGCCCGACCGCCCTGATAGTCCACAACGAAGCCGCCCTGCCCGAGGTGCGGCAGTGGGCGCGTGACAAGGGGCTCGAAGTGCCGGGCGAGCTGTCTATCGTGGCGATCTCGCCGAGCGATGTCGCCGAGCAGTCCTGGTCGGGTGTGAGCCACGTGGCATTGCCCACGATCGAGCTTTCCGACATCGCCGTAGACCTGCTCATGTCCCAGTTGAACGGTAAGGAGGTGGCGAGCACGACCCTGCTCCCGCCGCGGCTGGAGGCCGGTTCGACCACGGGGCCGCCGACTGCAGCTCCAACGGGTCCCCCAGCCCCGCCGGCCTCAATGGCGCAGCCCGCCCCAGCGACGCCCCCGCCCCCGGCAATTCCCCCTCCCCCTCCCCCGGCCCCGGCCCCGGCCCCGGCCCCGGCAGGGCGCTCGCGCGGGCGCCGGCCGGCACCCGCCGCCGGGCATTAGCCTTGTTGCTATGAGCTTGACGGAGAGTGTCGCAGCTCCCGAAGTCGGTGTCGCCCCGCCGATCCCCGACATCGATGGCGACCATGAGCGAATGACCCACATCGTCCTCGAGGGAGTCGACACGGAAGAAGGGGACTTCGTCGCTGCCGGGCCGACAGTCGCAGAGGGGATCGTGATGGGCACCCCGGTCCGGGCCCTGTGCGGGAAGGTCTGGGTGCCAGGAAGGGACCCCAAGCGCTATCCCTTGTGCCCCACCTGCAAGGAGATCGCTCAACAGATGGGTTGGCCGGTCCCCGCCTCGTAGGCGGGCCGGCGGGGTGTGCAGATGATAAACGTAGGGATCGTTGGGGTCGGCAATATCGCGCCGCACCACCTGGAGGCATACCTCAGTTTCCCGGAGCGCTGCCGAGTGGTAGCCCTCGCGGACATAGTGCCGGAGAAGTGCTCGAAGGCCGTCGAACGGTTTGGCTTGGAGGCCTCGACCTTCGATAGCCACCGGCGGCTCCTCGAGGAGGCCGATGTGGACCTGGTTGACGTGTGCACTCCTCCGAGCACACACGCAGAGATCGCTGTTGACGCCCTTCAGAATGGGCGCAACGTCGTCGTCGAAAAGCCGATGGCTGCGTCCTTGGACGAGTGCGACGCGATGCTCCATGCCAAGAGCGCCAGCGGGAAGCTGCTCGCAGTGATCGCCCAAAACCGCTTCCGCACTGAGATGATGCGCCTCAAGCGCCTGCTTGCTTCGGGCCTCGCAGGCAAGGTCCTCCACGCCCAGGTGGACTCCTATTGGTGGAGGGGCTCCAACTACTACGACCTGTGGTGGCGGGGGACCTGGGAGGGAGAGGGGGGCGGTTGCACGCTCAACCACGCGGTGCACCACGTGGACCTGCTCCTTTGGATGATGGGTGCGCCCGCCGAGGTGCTCGCCATGATGAGCAACGTCGCCCACGACAACTCCGAAGTGGAAGATTTTTCGGCCGCCATGCTCCGCTTTCCCGACGGGGCCGTCGGCCAGCTGACTAGTTCAGTCATCCACCATGGTCAGCGCCAGCAGCTCGTCTTCCAAGCTGAGCGAGCGCGTGTGTCCGCGCCGTTCGAGTGCTACGCCTCGCGCGCTCTCCCGAACGGCTTCCCTGAGCGTGACGACCTGGTGGAGGCAGAGCTGGCTGCTGCTTACGAGGAGCTGGAGCCGCTCACCTACGAAGGCCACACGGGCGAGTTGGACAACGTGCTCGGGGCACTCGAGGGACGCGAGGACCTCCTGGTCGACGGCGAAGAGGGTCGACGCACGATCGAGCTCATAACAGCCATCTACGCTTCGGCCATCACGGGGAGCGCTGTGGGCCTGCCCATGGCACCCTCCCACCCCTTCTACCGTCGCGAGGGCCTTCTTGCAGCCGCTCCTCGCTTCCACGAAAAGAGCCGTGTCGTAAGCGATTTCGGGGACGTTCCGATCACGACGACTGGCGGCTAGGAGCAACCGGGGCAATCACCGCCGAAGCCGCCGGAGCCGCCGCCTGAGCTGGCGCCGCGGCGCCAACCGGAGCGAGCACGTGTTGTCGGCGCACCTCTACCGGAGGGCGCCGCCCGTCGCCTACGCGTCGTGCTTTTGGGCCTCGTCGAGCGCCTGGGTGAGCGTGTGCCACGGCAGGGTCGCGCACTTTATGCGCACGGGGAACTTGACCACACCCTGGAGTGCCTCGAGGTCGCCGAGCACAACGCCTTCAGCCGCTGCCACCTCGGCCGCGGTGCGCTCGTCGGGCGCGACGTCGTCGGGCAAGCCGCCCTCGCCCGCCGCGCCGGCGCCGACGGCCGAGCCGTCCCCACCGCCCGGGGCCGCACCCAGCCCGCCCTGGCTACCCGGGCCACCCAACCCGCCGGCCCCCAACCCGCCGGGGCTCGGCGGCACCCCGTCGAGCTGCTGGCCATGAAGCGACATCATGGCGCGGAAGGCCTTCACCGTGCTGCGGGCCTGCGCCACCGTCTTGCCCTTGATGGCGGCCGACATCATCGAAGCTGAGGACTGCGAGATGGAACAGCCCTGGCCGCCAACCTTTAGGTCCGTGATTATGTCTCCGTCGATGGTGAGCGAGATGACGACCTCGTCCCCGCACAGCGGGTTGAACCCCTCCGCCCTGAGCGCCGGCGGCGAGGGCAGCTCCCCGCGGTTTCGCGGGTTGCGGTAGTGGTCGAGGATGATCTCGCGGTAGAGGTCTTCGAGGCCCGGCATAGTTACCCCGGTCTAGCCGAAGAGAGCGCCGGCTCGGCCGAGCGCTTCAACCAGGACGTCAACGTCAGCTTCGTCGTTGTAGACAGAGAACGAGGCCCGGGCGGTCGCGGGGACGCAGAGGCGGCGCATGAGCGGCTTGGCGCAGTGGTGGCCGGCCCTGACGCAGACCCCGGCCTCGTCGAGGATCTGGGAGATGTCGTGCGCATGGACGTCCTTGTAGGAGAAGGAGACGACCCCGGCTCGCTCCTCGCTCGCCGCCGGCCCGTGAATTGTCACGTCGTCACCGTAGCGCTCCTTCAGCGAACGCATGGCGTAGGCCGTGAGCGCCTGTTCGTGGGCACGAACTGACGCCATACCCAAGGCGCAAAGGTAGTCGACGGCGGCGCCGAGCCCGATCGCCTCGGCTATGGGCGGGGTACCGGCTTCGAACTTCCAAGGGATGTCGGTCGTGGTGAACCCGTCCAAGCGGACGTCCCGGATCATTTCGCCGCCGGTCAGGAATGGCGGCATGGCCTCCAGCAGCTCTCGCCTCGCCCACAGAACGCCTATGCCGGTCGGCCCGAGCATCTTGTGCCCGCTGAAGGCGAGGAAGTCGGCGCCGAGCTCGGCAACGTCTGTTGGGAGATGCGGCACGAACTGGGCACCGTCCAAGAGCACGAGCGCCCCTGCGGCGTGCGCCGCGTCCGCGATCTGGCGCACCGGTGGCAGCGTGCCGAGGACGTTGGAGGCGGCCGTGACAGCGACGAGCCCCGCACCCTCGAGGAGGGCCGGGAGTGGGGACAGGTCGAGCTTTCCGTCCGGCCCGAGCGCCAAGTAGCGCAGTTCGGTGCCCTTTTCGTTTCGGAGCTGGAGCCAGGGCACGAGGTTGGCGTGGTGTTCTATCTCGCTCGTGACGAGGGCCCTGGGTGGCGCCAGGTTGGCCCGTCCCCAGGAGTAGGCAACGAGGTTGATGGCCTCGGTGGCGTTTTTGGTGAAGACCACCTCTTCGGGCCCGGCGGCGTTTATGAAGCGAGCGACCTTGGCCCTTGCGGCCTCGTAGAGGGCCGTTGCCTCCTCGGCTATCTGGTAGACGCCTCGGTGGACGTTGGCGTGGGTCGTCCGGTAGTAGCGGTCCATCGCCTCGAGCACCAGGAGGGGCTTCTCCGACGATGCCGCCGAGTCCAAGTAAACGAGCCTCTTCCCGTGGACCTGGCGGTTGAGGATGGGGAAGTCCTTCTTGATCCGGTCGACGTCGAGCGGCTTGGCTGGCAAGGCCTGTGAAAGGGCTTGGCTCGCCCCGCTCATCTCAGCCTCTTCCCGGCTCCTCATGAGGCCTATTGCCTCCATTGTTCGTAGCCTTCTTTCTCCAACCTGCGGGTCAGTTCAGGGCCACCACTTTCGACGATTCGCCCGTTTACCAAGATGTGCACGCCGTGCAGGTCGAGGTGGTCGAGGATGCGCTGGTAGTGGGTAATTAGCAGCACCCCGAGGCGGGGGCGCGCGCTCTGCACCTGGACGACACCGGCCGCAACCGCGCGCAGGGCGTCGATGTCGAGGCCCGAGTCGGTCTCGTCGAGGACGGCCAGGTCCGGCTCGAGGACCGCCATCTGGAGGACCTCGTTGCGCTTCTTTTCGCCGCCCGAGAAGCCCTCGTTCAAGTAGCGGTCGCCGAAGGAGGGGTCCATGCCGAGCTTGCGCATCCACTCCATGACGCCGAGGCGGAGCTCTAGCACCGACAGCTCGGTACCCCTTCGCGCCGAGAGGGCCTGGCGGAGGAACTGCACGAGGGGCACACCGGCGATCTCCTCGGGGTACTGGAAAGCGAGGAAAATGCCGGCTTTACCTCGGCGGTCGCTGGGCCAGGAGGTGATCTCCTCGCCCTTGTAGAGGATCTCGCCGTCGGTGACCTCGTAGCCGGGCGCGGCCAAGATCGTCTTGGCGAGGGTCGATTTGCCGCTCCCGTTGGGCCCCATGAGGGCATGGAGCTCGCCGGCGGGTACCACGAGGTCGACGCCATGGAGGATCTTTACGCCTTGCACTGAGACGTGGAGGTTCCGCACCTCCAAGAGGGGCGGCTCGGCGAGCCCAGCTGGCTCGGGGCCTGCGGATGCTTCTAGGAGGGCCATCGGAGCACCATACTAAGCCGCGGTGAGGATTAGCACTATAGCGGTAGGAGAAATCGGGGCCTAGTGGCGGGCCGGCGCGCGCGTTCGGTCCCACGTTCGGTCAGGTGGCCGCCCTATATCCACCACCTGAAACGGCGTGCGCGTTACAATAGCTTTCACCGAAGAAAGGAGGTGGTCCAGCTGAGTAGTTGTCAACGACGAGGGACCTCGGAGGTGGCTGGCCGCTGAGCGGCTTGCTGGACCGCCTGGTAATTCCTGCCAGACACCCGGGTAGCCTCGGCCGGGAGCTGGTCCCGCCCGGTACACCAAACGGGGTACCCGCCTTTCCAGTATTGCGATAGACACGGGGGCGCTTAGGCGCTCCCGTGTTCTCTTTGTGCGCCACTATGTTTGGTGGATGCGGAGCGAGACCAGCCAGGCCGTCGAGGCGGGAGAGGAGGTCCACTTCGGCGAGGCCGGTGGGCCGGCGCTCATGGGGTTGCTCTTCAGGCCGGGTTTCTCGGCTGCCACTGGTGCGGGTCGCCATGGTGTCGTGCTCGTGCACGGTTTCCCCCAGTCGGGCAGGGCCCCCGCCGCCCCGAGCTTTGGCTTCGCGCATTTAGCAGCCCGTTTGGCTGCTGAGACGGGCGCGGTCGTGCTCACCTTCGACTTCCGCGGGACGGGCGTGTCCGAGGGGGACTTCTCGCTAAGTGGGTGGCAAGCCGACCTGGGGGCTGCCATGCGCACGCTGCGCGCCTGCCCGAGCGTCGAGAGGATCTGGCTGGTCGGGTTCGCCGCTGGTGCCACGCTGTCCATCTGCGCAGCTGGTGAGGACAAAACTGTCGCCGGCGTAGCTGCGTTTGCCCCCCAGGCCGAGTTCACTGAACGGGTGGTCGACCCCCGCCGCCTCGTGGCACAGGCCCGGGCCGCAGGCTTGATCCGGGACCCTTCCTTCCCGCCCGACGCCGGCGCCTGGGCACGAGAGCTCCGGGCCCTGCGCCCATCGGCGCTCGCGGCGAAAGTCCCACCCCGCCCGCTCCTCATAGTCCACGGGGCAAACGACGACGTCGTACCCCTAGCAGACGCCCGTGAACTGGCCGAGGCCGCCCATGCCTCGGCGGAGCTGCGGGTCCTTCCCGGCGCCGGGCACATGGTCATGCACGACCCGCGGGCCATAGCCCTCTTGCTCGGCTGGTTCGACCGCCACCTCGGCGCGTCGGCCGCGGTCCCTGCCGGCGCCACCGGCCCGTAGCTCTGCGAGCCCTCTTGGCGGCGGGCTCCCTCCGGCACCCTCGCCCTCGAGCTCCCTCTGGTCCCCTCAGGCTTGCTCGGCGGCGGCTTTCGCTGCCCGTTTCATGGCAGCCTTGTAGGCCCTCACCTTGGCTAATGACTCCGAGCTCGTGATGTCGGCTACGGAGTAGGTGGTGCCAGCGTCGCCGAACGGCCGGCACGCTTCGCGCCACCCAGGTGGGCGGACCCCCATCTGCTTTCCGAGCAAGGCGACGAAGATCTTCGCCTTTTGCTGGCCGAAGCCGGGAAGGGCTTGGATGCGCTGCAATAGCTCCTTGCCGGTCCTGGCTTCTTCCCAGACGCGCGCGGCGACGCCGCCGTACTGGTCGGTCACGATCTGGCACAACTGCTGGACCCGCTGTGCGTTGGAGGACGGGAACCGGTGGAGGGCCGGCCGCTCGGCAAACACCTCCGCCAGCTTGTCGGGTGCCATCGATGCGATGACCTCGGCGTCTAGTGGGGCGTCCTCGTTGCCCAGGCGCCGGCGTAGGTCTCTCGGCGCGCTGAACGCCCGCTCGAGGGGGATCTGCTGGTCAAGGACCATGCCGACAAGGAGGGCCAAGGGGTCCTCGGAGAGGAGCTGGTCGGCTTCTGGGTCGCCCGAGAGGTAGAGCTTTGCCACCAGGTGAGAGGCTATAGGAGACCTGCGCGGCGCCGTCAGGATGTTGCGACAGGGCAACCTGGGTAAGTACTCACGATGGCAGCACTCCGTCCTGGCGTCAGTGGTACCCCCTCCTCGTCTGACCGCACCTCCAAACAGGTCGAACATGCCGGCGAAAGGGCCCATGCCCGCGCCGAGGCGGGCGAAGCACTAAAGGACGTCCCGGGCGAGGCGCGCCGGGCACGCTCCAACCCTGTGTTCGCGCGCCTCGCCCGGGCGGGTATCGGCGCGCGGGCCGTCATATATGTCTTGCTGGCCTTGATGACCGCGGACATCGCCACGACGCATCACTCGCCTTCTAGCCCAAGTGGGACCGGCGCGCTGACCGAAGTTGCCAAACAGCCAGCCGGGCGCCCACTTATTGCGGTCATGGCAGTGGGCCTCCTTGGCTACGCGGCCTGGCGGCTGGCTCAGGCGCTGTCGGGCGGGAAAGGGGCAGCCGGCCTGTTGCAGCGGGCAGGGTGGGCTGTAATCGGCGGCCTGTACATCGTGCTCTGCTGGCGGGCCGCCGGGCTGGCGGTAAACCCTGCTTCGAGCTCCGGGGGCGGGGCTTCGCAACACCCTCAACCGCTGGTGGCCACCGTACTTCGCTGGCCCGGCGGCCCGGGCTGGGTTGGCCTGGCCGGCGCCGCTCTGGCCCTTGGGGGCCTCGGCCTCGCGGTGTGGGGGTGGGTGCACGACTATTCCAAGGCGCTGGACGCGCGGCGGCTCCGGGGCGTGGCTTACCAGGTCGCCCGCGCGACGGGGGTGGCAGGTGAAGCGGCTCGCGGCGCCCTAGTGGTGCTGGTCGCCGTCTACCTGTTGGACGCGGCGGTGAGAGACGAGCCGTCGCAAGCCAAGAGCCTAGGAGGGGCTCTCTTTTCTTTCTACCGCGCACCGGCGGGCACCGCCCTTTTGCTCCTGGCCGCGGCTGGCCTGGTTTGTTTTGCGGTGTATTCAGGCTTCGAGGCGAGGTACCGCAAGCTCTGAGCCGGGAGCGAGACCAGGGTCACGCCCAGATCTCGCCCTGCGGCGACGCCTACAGCTCGGCGGGACCGGGCCGATCGGGGTCGATCTCGTAGCGGCGGATGGCGTCCTCCACCTCTTCGGCCTTGGCCTCGCTCGCCTGGCGGAGGGCGTCGAGCGCGGCGACGACGACGTGGGCCGCGTCCGTCTCGAAATAGCGCCGCAGGTTTGCCCGGTTGTCGCTCCTGCCGAAGCCATCGGTGCCGAGGGTCACATAGGGGGCCGGTACCCAACGGGCGACCTGGTCGGGCACGGCCTTCATGAAGTCCGTGACGGCGACGACTGGGCACTCGGCGCTGGCGAGGGCCGATGTCACGTAAGGCGTGCGCGCCGGCTCCAAGGGGTGGAGGCGGTTGTGGCGCTCCACGGCGAGGGCATCGTCGCGCAGGGCCTTGTAGCTCGTCGCGCTCCAAAGCTCCGCGGCTACGTCGTGGTGCTCGGCGAGGAGCCGTTGCGCCTCGAGTGCCGCCTGGCTCGCAGACCCCGAAAAGAGGACGGCGACGCGCCGCCGCGGCCCCTCGGGGGCAGGCGAGAACTTGTACAGGCCCCGCAATATGCCCTCGTCCACCCCCTCCGGCTTGGGTGGCTGCTCGTAGTTCTCGTTATAGAGCGTTATGTAATAAAAGATGTCCTCGCCGTGGCCGTCGGCGCCCGCCCCCTCCCCGTACATCCTTCGGATCCCGTCAGACACGACCGTCGCGGTCTCGTAGGCAAAGGCCGGGTCGTAGGCCTGCACATTGGGGACTACCGAAAAAAGTACATGAGACTGGCCATCGTCGTGCTGGAGGCCTTCGCCCAGAAGCGTGGTGCGCCCGGCGGTCGCCCCGAAGAGGAACCCCCTCGCCCGCATGTCCGCGGCCGCCCATACCAAGTCGCCCATCCGTTGGTACCCGAACATCGAATAGAAAATGTAAAACGGCACTACGGGCGTACCGAACGTGGCGTAGGCGGTGGCTGCGGCCGTGAAATCGGCCATGCCACCGGACTCGGTTATGCCCTCTTCGATTATCTGGCCGTCCTTGGCCTCGGAGTAGCTGAGCATGAGCTTCGAGTCAACCGGCTCGTAGAGCTGGCCGAAGGGGGCGTAAATCTTGAAGTCCTTGAAAAGCGCGTCCATCCCGAAGGTGCGCGCCTCGTCGGGGATCATCGGGACGACGCTTTTGCCTATTGCCTTGTCGCGCAGGAGGCCCCGCAACATCACCGCGAAAGCCATCGTGGTCGAGACCTCGCGGTTGCCCGAGCCCTTGTCGAACTCGGCGAAGACGGCCCGGTCCGGTTCCCCGAGCGGCTGGTAGTTGACCACGCGCTTGGGGAGCGGGCCGCCGAGCGTGCGCCGGCGCTCAAGCATGTACTGGTGCTCGGGGCTTTCTTCGGAGGGACGGTAAAACGGGGGCTCGCCGTCATCGAGCAAGGTGTCGGGGATCTCTGCCTGGAGCTTCAGGCGGTCGCGGAGCGCCTTTAGCTCGGTTAGGTTCATCTTTTTTATCTGGTGGGTCGAGTTGCGGGCCTCGATCGAAGGGCCGAGGGCCCAGCCCTTTATGGTCTTGGCGAGGATCACCGTCGGCTGGCCGGTCGTTTCCGTCGCCGCCTTGTAGGCCGCGTAGAGCTTCCGGTAGTCGTGGCCGCCCCGCGGGAGCGTCCGCAGCTCTTCGTCGGAGAGGTGCTCGACGAGCTTTTTCAGCCTGGGGTCGGTACCGAAGAAGTGCTCCCTTATGTAGGCACCGTCCTCGGTGGCAAGTTTTTGGAACTCGCCGTCGACGGTGGTGTTCATCTTGTTGAGCAACGTCCCGTCGACATCGCGGGCGAGGAGCTCGTCCCAACGGCTGCCCCAGATCACCTTTATGACGTTCCAACCGGCTCCTCGGAAGACGGCCTCGAGCTCCTGGATGATCTTGCCGTTGCCGCGGACCGGGCCGTCCAGGCGTTGGAGGTTGGCGTTGACAACGAAGACCAAGTTGTCCAGTTGCTCGCGGCCCGCGAGCCCAAGGGCTCCGAGCGTTTCGGGCTCGTCGCACTCCCCGTCGCCTAGGAAGCACCAGACGCGCGACCCGCTCGTGTCCACGATCCCCCGGTTGTGGAGGTAGCGGTTGAAGTGGGCCTGGTAGATCGCGTTGAGCGGCCCGAGGCCCATCGAAACGGTGGGGAACTCCCAAAAGCCTGGCATGAGGCGAGGATGGGGGTAAGAGGAAAGGCCACCCGTGCCGGCGGCGGCCCCGGCCAGTTCCATCCTGTAGTGCTCGAGCTGGCCGTCGGAGAGCCTGCCCTCCAAAAAGGCTCGTGCGTAGATGCCAGGAGCGGCGTGGCCCTGGAAGAAGACCTGGTCGCCTGGCCCGCCCCCGTCCTTGCCCCGGAAGAAGTGGTTGAAGCCCACCTCGTAGAGCGCGGCCGAAGAGGCAAAGGAGGCGAGGTGCCCACCGATGCCATCTGCCACGTGGTTGGCCCGCACCACCATGACGGCCGCGTTCCAGCGGATGAAGGCCCGGATCCTGCGCTCGGTCTCCTCGTCACCGGGGAACCAGGGCTCCTGGCTCGCTGGGATCGTGTTGACGTAGGGCGTCGAGACCGTCGCGGGGAACCCGACCTGGCAGCCGTTGGCCCGCTCGAGGAGCTTCATCAGCAAGAACCGCGCCCTCTCCTTGCCATGGAACTCGAGCACGGCGTCGAATGAGTCGAGCCACTCCTCGGTCTCGGTCGGGTCGAGGTCGGGCAGCTGATGGGAGATGCCGTCAAAGATCACAGACCCATCGTCGCGCCTTTGGGGCACCGTAAGGTAGTAGGACGATGGAGTAAACGGGTGAACTTCGTCTCAACGCCCGATCTTGCCAGGTGGCCGGGCCTGGCTCGGGTGTCCCTGGGGGGGCCGGCCTGGCATGCTGGGTCGCCATGGGAAGGACGACCGTGTACACCGATGGCGCTTGCCTGGGGAACCCTGGCCCTGGAGGCTGGGCGTGGGCGCTGCCCGGCGGGCGGTGGCGGAGCGGCGCCGAGGCGCACACGACCAACCAGCGCATGGAGCTCACCGCAGCGCTCGACGCGGCCCGCACCCTCCCGGGGCCCTTGGAGGTGGTGAGCGACAGTACTTACGTGGTCAACTGCTTCAAGCAGCGGTGGTGGGTGAAGTGGCTGGCCAACGGGTGGGTGAGCTCGACCAAGAAGCCCGTTGCCAACCGCGACCTCTGGGAGCCCCTGGTGGGCCTTTACCGGGACGCGCCGGGCCGCATCGAGCTCCGTTGGGTGAAGGGGCACGCGTCGGACCCTTTCAACGACTTAGTAGACCGCTTGGCCGTGGCCGCGGCGGGCTCTCAGCGAGGGGGCGAAGGCGACCGGCCCCCTGGCGCGAACGACCTTGGCCTCCCAGACGAGCCAGTCTCTTGGCGCCGCTAGAGCAGGCGCCAAAGGAGCATGGCCTTCAGCTGGCGCCGACCGCGCCAGGCGCCCAGAAGACGCCTTTGTGCTGCCTCAGTGCTGCGGGGTAGGGCACGTACTGCTGGGAGACCGCTCGCCACGCCCCGCCTAGGTACCTGATCAGCAGCTGGTCGAAGTAGCCGTCCGCGGGCTTCGCCTCGGTCGAGCCGGGCACGTATGTCACGAGGTAGCCGGGTTCGGGCACGTCCGCGAAACCCTGGCCCAAGAACCGGTAGAGCGATACCGTCCCGTTGCCCTCGATCACGTCGAGCTCGCTGCCGAACCCCCGGAGGGCAGCGGGCATGACGAAGACGAGGTCTTGGTGCCCCTGGCGCAGGTCGGTACGCCAGAGCAGCGTCGGGAGGCCAGGGTTGTTGGACACGTGGACGAGCGTGAGCCACCAACGGTCCCCTCTTCGGTGCCAGACGAGGTCGCGCTCTTGGCCACCAAAAGCCCCGTGTTCGACCTCGACCACGCCGGCGACGGTGCCAATTTGCGAGGTAGCCGTCACGCACTTGCCCCTGAACGCAGGGTCGAGCAGCTCGTGACAGTCCGAGCTGTAGGGCTTGTAGCTCGGCTTCGTGGGCGCCAGGAGGTGCGTGCCGAAGCCCGAAAGCCGGAGGCCGATCACCCCGGTGCTCGGGGACGGGGGCGGGGCGGTCGGCGAGCCCTGGGGAGCTCGTACCCCGGCCTTGGCGCGCGCGCTGGCAGATGCCGAGGGTGCAGCGCTCAACGCCAGGACCTGGGCACAGACGGCCGCCGCAGCGACGGCGGCTCTCCCGGCTCGGAGCATGGCGGATCTCCACGATAGCTAGCTGGACAGTAGCTGGCTGGGCTGGGCGAAGTTTGACAAACAGAGAGCCTGGCCACTAGTCGAAGTAGCGTGCGACTTCAGGTGGACGAAGAGCTAGGAGCTTTGGAGCCGGCGTACGTGGCCGACGAGTGGCGCCTGCGGGCGCTCTCTCCGCTGGACGGCCGCTATGGAGGCCAGATGGAGGCCTACGCGGCCGCTTTTTCCGAGGCCGCGCTCATAAAGGAGCGCGTCGCGGTCGAGGTGGCCTGGCTCGTCCACCTGGCCGGTCTCGCTCAAGTGGCTGAGCTCGGCCCACTTAGTCCCGGCGACAAGGCCACGCTGGAGAGCTGGGCGACCGGCCTCGGCGTGGCCGAGGCGCAAGAGGTGAAGCGTCTTGAGGCGCGCACCAACCACGACGTAAAGGCCGTCGAGTACTACTTGAAGCGCAGGCTCGTCGAGGAGCTCGGATGGAGCGACGCGAGGGCGGAGTTCGTCCATTTCGCGGCCACCTCTGAGGACATCAACAACCTGGCGTACGCGAGGATGGTCCGTTCGGCGCTGGTCGGCACGTGGTTGCCTTGCGCGGAGGCCCTGGTGGACGACGTGCGTTCCCTCGCCCTCGAGCACGCCGAGCTCCCCATGCTCGCCCGGACCCACGGCCAGCCGGCGACGCCCACGACGCTCGGCAAGGAGCTGGCGGTCTTTGTCGCCCGCTGGGAGCGCCAGCTTCGCTCCGTGCGCAGCGTCGAGGTCCCGGCCAAGTGGGGAGGGGCGACGGGCACCCTCGCCGCGCACGGCGTCGCTTACCCCGAGCTCGACTGGGCGGGCGTAGCCCGCGACTTCGTGGGTTCCCTCGGTTTTAGCTGGTCGCCGCTCACCACGCAGGTGGAGCCCCACGACTGGATGGCGGAACTTTTCGACGCAATGGCCCGCTTTGGGACCGTTGTCACCGACTTCTGCCGCGACATGTGGCTTTATGTAAGCCTCGGGTACCTGCGCCAAAAGGCCGTGGCGGGAGAGGTTGGCAGCTCAGCCATGCCCCACAAGGTCAACCCGATCGATTTTGAGAACGCGGAGGCCAACGCGGGCCTAGCCGCTGCTCTGCTTGGCCACCTCGCTACGAAGCTGCCGCTGTCGAGACTTCAGCGCGACCTTTCCGATTCTTCGGCATTGCGGAATATCGGCAGCGCCTTTGGTTATTCGGGCCTAGCGGTCAAGTCGGCGAGAAAGGGCCTCGCGCGCACCGTCCCAGCACCGCTAGCGCTCGCGGCGGACCTGGACAGCGCGTGGGAGGTGCTCGCCGAGGCGGTCCAGACGGTGATGCGTCGGTATGGCCAGGTGGGAGCTTACGAACAGCTGGCGGCGCTGACAAGGGGCCGCGAGCTAAGTGAAGAAGCTTTCCAGCACTTTGTGCGCGGGCTCGACCTCCCAGGGCCAGCGCGCGAGCGACTTTTGGCGCTGAAACCCGCTAGTTACACGGGGCTAGCAGGGCGCCTTGCTAAATTGGTCGCTGTTCCAGCCGGGCCCGGCTGTGGCAAAAACGCATAGGGAACTCATTCACGATCTGAGGTGAGCTGGTGAACGGCGAAGGGCAAGTACAAATCGACCGCGGCCATTGGCGTTACCGGTTCGCTCTTGATGCAGACAACATCGCCATTTATAGGTCTCAGCGCACGGGGCAGGGCCTTGTCCCGGTCGACGCCTGGCGCAGCCTCGCGGCGCTCGGGGTCTCGGATGCCTTCGTGGTGCCCGTTCCCGGCGGTTGGCAGCCGTTCATAGAGGTGGGGGACGGCCGGCAGCGCTGGGCGTTGCAAAGGAGGCCGACCTCAGGGGAGGCCGAGACGACGACCGCGCACTTCCTGCTCAGCCTTGCAGACGCGGTAGCCCACATCTCTTCGCAGCTCGCCGTGGAGAAAGACGGCGACATGAGGGCCGCCGAGGCGTTGGAGCCGCCGGCAGTGCCCGCCGAGGAGAGCGCCGCTGAGGCCGCCTTCGAGCAGGCCTGCACGGAGCGTGAGGCCGCCGGCTGGGAGCTCATCTACAGCCGCCAGCGCGCCGCGCGCTAGGCCGCAAAACCGCTGGCACGCGCTCCGGCCGGCGGGCCCGGGCCGGCGAGTGCTGCGGGCCGGCGGGCCCGGGCCGGCGAGGCTACCCGAGGGCTGACATGGCGCGCGCCGGTGCGCGCGAGGCGGCAAGGGCAAGGGGCGCGCCCACCCCCGCACAAGCGACCAAGGCCACCACAAGGGCTGCCGAGCCCGCCGACCAGAGCGAGATGGAGCTACCCGACAGGCCCCCTATAGCTGAGCTGGCGGCGTTTACGACAAGGCGGCTCACCGGGACGCCACCCACGAGCGCAACTGCGGCCGCTGGGAACGTCATAACCACGGCCTGGACGAGGCCCGTCCCGATGGAACGGGCACGGCTTGCCCCGATCGCCCGCAAGAGGCCATAAGTCGACATCGTCTCGCCGGCTGTCGCCAAGCCCGCGTACAGACCGGCCAGCGCGGCGAGGAGCACGAAAGCTATAAAAAGGTCCCTCGTCACACTGACGACAGAACCTCCGAAGGGCAATGCCATGTCGCCCTGCGCGCTGGTCACCGCCCATGACCCTGAGTCGGCAGTTCTCAACCGGTGGCCAACAGCGGGGCAGTCGGCACCCGGCGAGCACTTCACGAACAAGCCATTGGCCGCTATATCGGGGCGGAGCTCCTTCGCCAAGCTCGGTAAGCCGAGCACGATGCTGCCTCGGTCGAACAAGTCCTGCACCACGCCCGCAACGTGGAGGACCACGGTCCGGCCGCCCACGGTCATCGGGAGCGTACCCGCAGGGCTGACTAAATGCGCTAGTTCCTGGCCTACTTCTACTTGGTAGGGGCCGATGAGGGGAGAGCCCTGCTCGATGTGGGGGGAGAAGAACGCCGGCGAGACGAGCAAGATCCGCCCAGTTGAGCCCATCCCCGGTACCCTCCCCGCCCCGTAATAAGCCGGGGAAACGGCGCTCACGCCTGGCAGGCGGCGGGCCTCGGCCAGGGCGGGCGCGTCCCGGGCGCCGGCGGGGAGCTGCACCTGGTAGCTGAAGCGGAAGCCCCATACTGCTGGGTTGTGGCCGACCGCGCCGGCCACCGAGGACAGGGAGCTGCCGAGCACGGCAATTAGGGCAGCCAAAAAAGTGACCGCAGCAACCGAGGTAGCGCGGCGCTTGCGCCCCGCCAGCATGGCGAGGCCGACTCGGAGCGAGGCGCCCCCATGCTCGAGGCGCCCCGTGCGCGCAGCGGGCGGGTCCGAGCTCGCAAAGCGAAGTTGCTGGCAAATGGGCCGTTCTCCGATGCGCCGGGTGGCCACTGCGGCAGTGGACACCGTGACGGCCACGACCAGCGCCACCACCGTCAACCCGGTGAGGACCGGGCTGGGCAGGTAGGGGACGGCCCCGTAGAGCTGGGTCATCGGTCGGGCGACAGGTTTTGCTGACAAGGTGCCGACGGCCGTCCCCGCGACCGCGCCGAGAAAAGTGACGGGGGCCCACTCGATCGCCAAAAGTGACCGCACAGCGCCAGAAGTCCACCCCATCGCTCTCAGCTGACCGACCCAGCGTTCCCGCCGGAGCACTTCCAGGTACACCATGGCCGCCACCAAAAGCACCAAAGCCACGAGAGCGGCCCCTGCAAAGACGGCGAGAAGCCCGATTATGAGGTCCGTTATTACGCCGAAGTCACCGGGGACGCTGGAAAGGAGGGAAAGGCTCGCGCTCGCCGGTAAGGCTCGAGCCAACGCGGGGCCTGTGACGCTCGGAGGCTTGGCGGTCCATATGCCGAAAACGGCAGCCGACGGCGCCGGGAGAGAGCCTGCACTTGCGACGGAGGGGTTGACGACGACGTCCGCGACGGGGTTGATCGGGTACTCGCCGCGGGAGAGGTCGCCGAATATCCCGGCCACCCTGACCCCCAGAGCCCCGGCTGCGGTGTGCATCGTCACCGTGGACCCGGTCGACACCCCCATTGCCTCGGCTGCGCCGAGCTCCAACCAGGCGGCAGGGCCTGCGACCGCCTTTGCCCCCCGGAGGAGGTTGTCCCAGCGAGGCAGCCCAGTGCCCGAGCCCACGAAGAACTCGGCTTCGAGGTTGTGCGCGGGACCAGAGATGGTCCCGGGGATCTCCGCGACGGCTCGGCCGACCCTGCTGAAGTCGCCGGTCGCGACCACCTGGCGCGCTGCCTGCGCATACCCGGACGGGGCGACCTGAGCCAGGTACTCGGGAGCGCCGATGGCATGTTCGAGGTCGGGTGCAGAAAGGTTGCCCGCGCCGCGGGCCAGCCAGGCCGCCGTCAGTACCCCGGAAGCCACCATCGCCACGAGGCCTACGAGGAGCGCTTCGACCAGGCCGGTCTTCCACCGGCCAGACAGGACTAGGGCGGCGGCCCGGTTGCGCGACGCGGCCAGCCTCTGCTTCAGGCGACCAAGCGCCCGTCGAGGAGCCGCAGGTTCTGGTCGCCCGCTGCAGCGATCTCGGGGTCGTGGGTTACAACAACTACCGTGCAACCTTCTTGCTGGGCGCCGGCCAGGAGCTCCATCACCTGGCGGCCCGTCGCCCGGTCGAGGTTGCCCGTAGGCTCGTCGGCCAAGAGGAGGCGTGGGCGGTTCATGAGGGCTCGGGCGAGGGCAGCCCGCTGCCTCTGACCGACTGAGAGCTGCGCCGGGAAGCGATCTGACTGCTTGTCGAGGCCGACGCGCTCCAGGAGCTCTCCCGCCCGGCGGCGGACCTGACGGCGGTCGGAGCGTGCGAGGAGGCCTGGCAGCATGACGTTGTTGGCCACGCTCAGTTCCCCGACGAGCGGCGCGTCTTGGAACAGGCAGCCCACCAGCCGGAGGCGGTACTGGGCCCTGTCTCGTTCGGGGGCGGCGGCGATGTCGCGACCATCTACGACAAGCCGCCCGCTGGTCGGGTGGTCCAGGGCTGCAACGAGGTTTAGTAGCGTGCTCTTCCCGCTACCCGATGGGCCGCTCACGGTCACGAAGGACCCGGCGGCGAGCGTCCCGTACACGCCAAAAACTCCGGCCGCGGGGCCAGCCGAAGCCGGGTACGCGCGGCTCACCCCGTCGATAACGACAGTGCTCCCCTCGCGCGGCGGGGCAAGGTTGGCGGCCCGCGGGGGCGGCTGTTCGGTGAGGTACGCCGAGAGGGCCACTAGCAGGTACCATCGGCAGCGGCGGCTACACCTGAGCACTGCGGGCCCGGGGTGTGGGGTGTGGCGGGCTTCGCGTACCGAGCCCGCTGAGCCCGCTGAGCCCGCTGAGCCGTTACCTCGTACCGAGCTCCGAGCATCGGTTGATCGTACTCATGGCGCCACCCCCAGTCTCGTCAGGCCGTCGGCCTGGTGGGCCTGGTGGGGCCTGGTGGGCCTCGTGGGCCTGTTCCCGGCCCGGGGGGCCATGCCGTGTCGTCTCAGCAGTTCGCGACCCCGAGATCCTACGGGGGCCCGGCGTTGGGATCTGGGGTGCCGAAACCCGTGGTTTCCGGGTTCCGTCCGGCTTGCGGAAGGCCGACCATAAAGACATGGTCGAGTTTCTGCGCATCGTGGGCGTGCCGCGACGAAAACGGGCGGGGGCGTTGCCTGGCCCTTTTGGTAGCAGGAGGTCCTCGTGAGCGTGCCGAACGAGGCACCGGCGCCCCGTCGTGGGCCCCGAAGACTGCGCGCCCCGGTGCTGGTCGTTGTCGCACTTGTGGGCGTCGTCGCCGTCCTCGGCGTCTCGGTCGCCGTGGTCGCAGGGATCGCCCAGGGGGTGCACGCCGCGTCCGGCCAGCTGACCTCGGTCAAGGCGGTGCCTGTCAAGCGTGCCACGACAAGGGAGTCGATGGAGCTTCTGACCGGC